>JBGAHN010000057.1:0-30359 GCA_044226145.1 Labilithrix sp.
AATCCGGCTCGGCGGTCGGATCGACCAGTAGCGCGCCGGTGAAGCGCGTGCGCAGGTAGAAGCCGCGGGGCACGGTGGCGATGGCCTCGCCGTCCGCGCCCCACGCCGTCGTTCGGACGCGGCCGTGCGCGGCCTTCGGGCGGACCTGCATCCAGCGGCCGAGGTGCGCCGTCAGCTCTTCGATGCGACCGATGCCGACGAGGCCGACGACGTCGTCGAAGTCTCCCTTCAGGATGGCTTCCTGGTTCGGCGTCGGTGACCAAAGGAGCGGCGCGCCGACCGTGCGCTCGCGCCATGTGGCGTCGTCGCGCGTGACGAGCGGGACGAAGAGCACGCGCGCGAGCTTGGCGCGCACCCACGACGTCTCCCATTCCTGATCGTCGGCGTCCGCGAGCGAGAGCGTGCACACGTAGGTCGATTCGACGGGGATGCCGCGCGCGTCGACGGGGACGGTCTTCAGCTCGACGCCGAGATCGGGGAAGTCGTGGATCTTCGAACCTCCGCCGGTCGCGCCGAGCGCGCGTTCGAGGATGCCGCCGGGCATGCCCTTCGTGCGGACCGCGCTTCCTCGCGTGTCGATGCCGAGCGCGTGCGCGATCGCTTCGAGCGTGACGCCGGTGAGCGCCCGCGCGCGATTCATGAGCTCGTCTTCCGTGCGCGGGGGCGTCACGAGCGACGTCACCGCGGTTGGCGCAACGCGTTGCACGCCCTTGGGCTTGCCACGCGAGAGGGCGGGAAGAAAGTGAGAACGTGAACGTCGCGAACGTCGTGGGCGCGTCCCGTTGTTCTTGCGCCGGGTGATGCTGGCGTCGTATGCCGGGGTGGATGATGCACGGAGCCCTCGAGAACATCACCAAGGCCGTCGGAAACACCCCCATCGTTCGCCTGAACCGCGTGACCGAGGGGCTCCCGCCCGGCGTCGAAATCTACGTGAAGTGCGAGTACCTCAACCCCGGAGGCAGCCACAAAGACCGCCTCGCGTGGAACCTCTTGCGGCGCGCCGAAGAGGCCGGCCTCAAGCCGGGAGGGACGATCGTCGAAGCGACGAGCGGCAACACCGGCGCCTCGCTCGCGCTGCTCGCGACGTTGCGTGGCTACAAGTGCGTGTTCGTCATGCCCGACAAGATGAGCCAGGAGAAGGTCGCGAACCTCCGCGCGTTCGGCGCGAAGGTCGTCCTCTGCCCCACCGCCGTCGACGCCGACGATCCGCGCAGCTACTACAAGGTGTCGCGCCGCATCGCCGACGAGACGCCGAACTCGTTCTACGCGAACCAGTACCACAACCCCGCGAACCCCGAGGCGCACTACCTCTGGACGGGACCGGAGATCTGGAAGCAGACGAAGGGCGACTTCGACGTCTTCGTCGCCGGCCTCGGGACGGGCGGCACGGTCAGCGGCACCGGCAAGTTCCTCAAAGAGAAGAAGAAGGACATCCAGATCGTCGGCATCGATCCCGTCGGCTCGCTCTATTACGACTTCGTCAAGTCGGGGCGCATCACCAAGCCGTTCTCGTACAAGGTCGAAGGCATCGGCGAGGACTTCTTCCCGTCGACGATGAACCTGAAGATCTTGGACGACATCGTCCGCGTCGACGACAAAGAGTGCTTCCTCATGACGCGCGAGTTGACGCGCCTCGAGGGCTTGTTCGTCGGCGGATCGGGCGGCGCGGCGGTCTCGGGCGCCATCAAGTGGGCGAAGAACAAGAAGGGGCCGCTCAAGATCCTCGTGTTCCTCTGCGACGGCGGACAGAAGTACGTCTCGAAGATCTTCAACGACGACTGGATGCGCGAGAACGGCTTCCTCGACGAAGAGCCCGGGCTCGGCACCGTCGCGGACGTGCTCCACATGCGCGGCAAGCGCAAGATCGTCACGACGACGCCGAAGGCGAAGGTCAAAGAGGTCATCGAGACGCTCAAGGAGCTCGGCATCAGCCAGCTCCCGGTCGTCGACAAAGGCAAGCTGCGCGGCGTCGTCGGCGAAGTCGACTTGCTCCGCTACCTCGTCTCCGGCCCGAAGACGTCGTCGTCGACGATCGAGTCGCTCATCGAGAGCGACTACGCGACGGTCACGCCCGACACGAAGCTCGAGCTCCTGCAAGGCGCGCTCACCGAGGCGCGCGCGGCGATCGTCACCGATCGCGATGCGGTCGTCGGCATCGTGACGAAGATTGACCTCATCGACTACCTCGCGAAGAAGACCGCGGGGCCGGCTCCCGAGCCGCGCGCGACGAAGGCGGCGCCGAAGCGCAAGGCGGCCGCGAGCGCTCCGGCGAAGCGGACGCTCAGCCCGGCGAAAGGTAAGGCAGCTCGACCCAGTGCTGCTGGCCGTCCGGAAAAACGACGAGGTGCGCGCTCCCGCTGAGTTGGTGGACGACGCCGGGGTAGCGTCGTCCGTCCGACCACGTCACGAGCACGCGTGACCCCGGGGGAAACGGCGCGCCGTAGGGCGGTGCGCCGTAGCCTTGAGGCTGAGGCGCCGCTTGGGCTTGTGGCGCGTAAGGCGCGGCGTGCCCGTGCGAAGCTTGCGCGTACGCTTGTGGGTTCGGCGCGGCTTGCGCGACCGGCGCTCCGTAGGACGGCTGCGGCGCGTGGGGCGCTTGTGGGTTCGGCGCGCCGTAAGGTTGCGGTTGCGATGTCGGTTGTGGTTGCGACGTCGACGGCGCCGCGTTTGGTCGAGACAAAGCGACCGCGCTCATCACTTGGGTGCGCTCTTGCGGCTTCTTCGACTCGGCCCCTGCGACGGAAGGATTCGGCACGCTCGGCATGGCCTGTGTGCCCGGAATTCGACCGACATCGGACGACGCGTCCGGCGCGTTCCGGCTCGCGGCGCCGGCGTCGGGCAGCACGTCGGCCTGGGACATGACGTTGCTCATCGCGAGCGGAGAGACGGACGAGCCCGGCGACGCGCTGGGCGTGCGCGACGCGAGGGCAGGCGGCGGCTGCCCGGCGGCAGGGAGCGGCGCGGGCGGTGGCCCGTAGTCGGACGTGCGGAAGCTGTTCTGAGGGACCGCGGTCTGCGCGAACGGGTTGACCTGTGACGGAGGTGGGGGCGGCGCGCCGTACGCGCCCGAGGGCTCGGGTTTCGACGCCGGGTGGGCGGACGCCGGACCGGCCGACACCGCGCTCGCTGCACTCGCCGCGCTCGATCCGGTCGCTCGCGGATCGACCGTGGGCGCCCCGCAGGCCGTGCAGAATTTCCTCGACCCGATCAGCTCCGCGCTGCACTTCGCGCAATGGGTGACGGCGGCGGTCATGTCGCTTCCATGTTGGGTCACCTCCACGCTCGGTACAAGCGTCGCGCTCGAGGCCCCGAATTTTCCGGGGTGCGGCGCGTGGCGCGTCAGCGGGAAGCGGGGCTTTTCGCGCACGCGATCGGCCGTTTCGGCTTTCGGTACACGCACACGTCCGCCGGGAATCCTCCCATGTCGACAACCTGCGCGCGCTCGATCGAAAAGCCTTCGCGTTCGGCGCGCGCGTGGATCTTTCGCGCTTCCGGCACGGCCCACACGAGGGCGCCGCCCGGCACGAGCACGCGAAACGCATGGGCAACGAAGCGCTCCAAGAGATCGGCGTGAGAGCCGCGCTCGACCCGTCGTCCCATCGGCGGGTTCGTCACGATGACCGTCACGGCGGGCGGGGCGAAGTCGAGCGCGTCCGCTTGGGTGAGCGTGACGCGGTCGATGTGTGCATGCTGCAAGTTCGTGCGCGCGGCGTCGAGCGCCTTCGGATCGCGATCGGTGCCGTGGAGCGCGGCGTAGGGGCCGAGGCGCGCGCGCTCGACGAGCTCCGCGCCAGCACCGACGAAGGGATCCCAGACGATGTCGTGATCCGATCGCGGTGCGATGCGGGCGAGCGCGGCGGCGAGGACCGGGTGCGACGACGCGGGGACGACGGCGCGCCGGTAGTCGAACCGGTCGTCGTCGAACCCGCGCGGCACGAGCTCGACGAGGACGCGTCCGTCCGAGACGTCGACGACGGCCTCCCACGTGCTCGCCGTGGGATCGTTGACGAGGGCGCTCGTGCGGGCGTGCACGCGCTCGGCGACTTGCCAAGCGAGGGGCGCGCGACGTTTCCCGTCGGCGAACGCGAGGCGGAAACGGACGGCCTTCGTCGTTCGGGTGAACGTCCGGAAGAGGCCTTCGGCTTCGGGCGAGGTGAGGCTCGTCGCGATGTCCTCCGCGAGATCTTCCGAGCGCGCGACGGGCGCCAAGGGGAAGGCGACGTGGAGCGCCGTGCGAACGCGCGTGGCCTCGTGAAGGGGACCTGAGAGCCGCGCGTCGACGGCGCCCGGACCCGCGGCGCGCGCGCGGAACGTGCTCCCGAGCTCGTCGGCGACGATGCCTTCGAGCCCCGGGCGCGTGCGAAAGCGCAGCGCGATCGGCTTCGCGGGCGCGCGTGACGTGTCGATCGTCCCGGGATTCTCGCGCGCTTCGGCGCGGTCGATCATGACCGCCGCGCGTGCCGTTCGCGCGTCGAGCTTCGGGTTGCGGGCCGCGTCGTCGCTTTCGGCGAAGAGATCCCGTGCCTTCTTCGATCCGATCTTGCCGAGGGCCTCGGCGAACGCGCGGCGATCGTCGTCGTCGTCGATGCGCTTCCACGCGTCGAGCAGCGCGGCTTCGACGAGCGCGCGCTCGGCCTCCGGTGGCTTGCACGCCGTCACGATTTTCCCGAGGGCTCGCGCCGCCGCGCGCCGAGTCTTGGGATCGTCGTCCACGAGCGCCGTCGTGAGCCACGCGCGGCCCTCGCGCCCGAAATCGCGGTCGTCCGGCCGCGCCACGAGGACTTCGCCGAGCAGCCGCGTGAGCCGTCCTCGCGCGGGCCGCACCGCGTTCGCCGTGTGAGCAACGAGCGCGTCGACGACGCGCGGCAAGTGCTGCGCGTCGATGCGGAGCACCGCCCGGCTCGCGGCGCGCGCGAGCTTGTCGTCGTCCGCGGAGGAAAGCTCGAGGAGCCCCGGCAGATCGCGGAACTTCGGCGTGAAGCCGAGATCGGCCACGCGCGCCTCGAGCCCCGGCGTCGCGTTCGTCGGCACGTTCTCCCGGTCCTTCTTCACGCGTAGCGCTTGCGGATCGTCGGGACGAGGTATTCGTCGAACGCCCGGTCGACGTCGTAGGCCGGCTTCCAGTTCCAATCCGCGCGCGCGCGCGAATCATCCATGTCTTCCGGCCACGAATCGACGATCTTCGAGCGCACGGCGTCGGGCTCGAACGAGATGTCCGTGTTCGGGAAGCTCTTGCGGGCGCGCTCGGCGATCTCGCCCGCGCTCACGCTGAACGCGCTGACGTTGTAGACGCTGTCGGTGAGTTTGTCCCGATCCGCCTCGAGGAGGCGGAGGAGCGCCGTGACGGCGTCCGGCATCGCCATGAACGGGATCCGCGCGTCGGGTCCGACGAACGACTTGTACGGCTGGCCTTGCGCGGCGGCGTGGAGCATTTCGGGGCCGAAGTCGCTGGTGCCGCCGGTCGGGACGGTCTCGGCGGAGATGAGGCCGGGGAAGCGGAGCGAGCGGAAGTCGAGGCGCGCGGCCGTCGCGAGGGCGCCGAGCTGCCGGAAGTAGCGCGTGAAGTAGCGGCCGAGGTGCTCGCAGTAGAGCTTGTTGCAGCCGTACATCGTGATGGGGACGTTGAAGGCGTCCTCGCGGACCGCGCCGGCCTTCCTTTTCTCCTCGATCGACGGCATCCCGTAGACGGCGATCGAGCTCGGGAAGAGGAACCGCACCGCGCGCCCGAGCCGGCCCGACTGGTTCTGCGCCATGCGAAGGAGGTGGAGCGTCCCCTCGACGTTCACCTGGTGCGCGAGCTCCGGATCGCGCTCGCCGCGCGTCGAGAGGAGGGCGGCGAGGTGGAAGACGACCTCGATCTCGTGGTGAGCCGCGATCTGGTCGAGCAGGTAGCGGTCCATGATGTTGCCGGCGTACGTCTCGAGGCAGTAGCCCCGGTACTTCTCGGGCAACGGCGTGAGATCCACGGTGACGACGCGGTAGCGGTCTTCCGTGTGGAGGCGCTGGAGGAGCGTGCGGCCGATTTCGCCGTTGGCTCCCGTGACGAGGACGACGGGTTTGCTCACGAGCCGACGTTAGTCCCGCGCCCCCGAGCTCGTACACCGATTTTCGACCTTCGCGTGACGTTCGCGAAGGAGGAACGGCGCGTCATTCGTGAAGGCGCAGCGCCGCCGATCCCCACGAGTCGTTCACGTGCCGTCGGCGCTCAGCGTGTTGTCCATGAGCTCGAGGTTCGTTATGCTGCCGCAGCAGCGCGTTCGGGGCTTCCCAACTGAGCAGGGATCTGCTTAGCGCAAAGGGAGTGCAACCACGAAAGCATCGTCGTTGGACGCCGATGTTTGGGTCATTTGTCCTCGGAACCCAACCATCATCGCTGTCGTACCGGAGATGGCTGCCGACCAGAGTTGATCGTTTCCAACGCCGCCGAAGCTCAAGAAGTGGCGCCCTTTCCCGTACGATACATCGAGTGAGCCGTCCTCCGTGATGACGGCAAACGCGGCATCCATCTCGCCCTGCTCGTTCGACATTCCTGTCGAGCCAACAAGGAGCGTTTTCCCATCCGGTAGAGCGATGGCGCTGCGGCAGTAGTCGCTCGCATCGGTGTCCTTGATATCGAATATGACCGCACCTTTGTCGGCGTTGCCGAAGGTCGTATCGCGCGTGAGAGTAGTGATGTCGAACTTCATCGTCACCCAATCGGTCGTTTCACCGGTGTTTTTCCCATAGCCGGCAACAATCATGTGTTGCCCATGCAGCGCAATGCCATAAGCTTCGGTCTGTTTTTCGAGGACAACGTTGTAGAAAGGGGTCTCGAGAAGCGTGCCGGATGCCGAAAGTTTGTACACGACGGGTTGCGGCGAGCCGCCGACGAGTGAAGAGCTTGCATAGCCAACAGCAATCACCGAACCGTCTGGTAACACGACGATATCGCGAGGTACGGCACTTTCCTGCGCAATATCGAGGACGAAACGGCTGCTGTTTCCGAAGTTGGCAGGATTGCCGTCAGCGTCGAGCTTAGCCACTACGAAGTCGAGATCGGTTCGAGACGCGTTGGCTGCACTTCGAGCGCCGGCGTGGATGAAGATCGAACCATCGGTAGCGATCGCGATTGCTCGGACTACGTCCTTCACATTCGCTGCTGACTCGAGGGCCGTGCTCAGATCGAGTACACGGACGCCTTTCCCTCCAGCGAAGCTGCTGACGGGCGTTCCGTCGGCGTTCAGTTGTGCGACGCCGATGTCTGAGTCGTTCGGATTGTCGAAGTTAGGAATCGTGGCAGCGACAATGATTTTCCCATTCGGCTGTACACCAATGCGCACCCCGCCACTCCCGCCGGTAGTTTCCATGTTCGGGAAGGCTCTACCGCTCATGGCCCAGGTGGTGTCTATCGCGCCTTCGAGGGTTAGCTTGACGACGACCACGTGCCTCGCGCCGTCCAGCTGCTCCGCGACGAACCCCGCGGCATAGAACCCGCCCGCCGGGGCCGCTACCACGGACGACAACTGGTCGGGACTGGTGGAAGAAAGGGACACAGAAGTGGCGACCGGTACGACGAATGGGGCCGCGCTGTCCGTCAACGCACCATCCGGCATCACGACGTCAGGCGGACCAACGGTGCCGGAATCGATCTGCTCCGACACGTTGGGGTTGGATGCGCCTCCGTCGAGGTCATTGCCGTTCTCTAGCGACGGGTGGAAGGAGCCGCACGCGACGACGGTTGTCAGAGCAATGGGAAGGGAGCCGCACGAAAAAGAAAGGACCGTCCGCATTCGCGAGGCTTTGACAGATGATCACCATGTTGTCATGCGAATTGTCGCATCCCTGGGGGAAAGGCCTGCTCCTTCTCACGGATAAAACGAGTTCTCCGGAAAGTCGATCGGGACGCTCAGCTGGTCGTCGCCGAAGATCGAGAATGGCTGGATGGCGAGGACTGTCGTGCGGGCGTTGCCGGCGGCGTCGACGAGCAGCGCGTTCGCGGTGTAGCGATCGGCGGCGAGCGTGATGCTCGTGGCGAACGTCTCGCAGGCTTGCGCGTACGTCCCGGCGTCGAGCCCGTCTTCGGTGACGATGGAGATGCGGATTTCGGTGGCGCCGAATCGGCTGCAATCCGCAGGTATTTTCGCGCCTGCGAGTGTCCAATCGACGACGAGCGTGCCGGACGGCGCGACGACCACGGGCGGCGGTCCGTCGTCGCTCCCGCATCCGGCGGCGCTCAGCGCGACCGCGACGAGCGCCGCCGTCGCCCAGGTGAACCGTGTCGTCGTTTGCATTCCTCGACTCCTCGTTCGGTGTTCTTGCCGCCTTCGCGGTCTTCGTCCGCCGATGAACTTCGTCCGCCGACGAACGACCCGCTACCGCCGTGCCGGTGGTGCGACTTGGCGCGCCGGGGGAGCCCGCATCGCCGGAGGCGCAGGCGGAGCTTGTTGGATGTAGGGACGCGCGCGGTAACCCCCTGAATAAGGAGGTGGCGCGACCGAGTGGCCGTATCCTCCGTACCCGCCGTAGTGCGGCGCGGAGTAGTACGTCGGCGGGTAGATCGGCCCGTGCACGAGCCCGGGCGGTGGCGTGCGGTAGTAGAACCACGTGGGGCCGTCTTGGTACATCCAGCGATCGCCGACGAGGTACACGACGCGACCGTCGTAGTAGCCGTACGGATACCCGTACACGTCGTAAGGCGTGGACGTGACCTCGGCGTAGCCCACCGACGCGCCGCATCCAGCGAACCCCAACGCGCACATCATGACGCAGCAGCCGAGCCAACGCATGCGGGAAACCTCGCCGTCGAAACGAGCAAACCCGATGCCGCACACGACGCTCGCGCCCTTCCTCCATTGTCCCGTTTTCCTCGGGGCGCGCCTCGGCTAGAACGCGGGCATGTTCGGTTCGGCCAAGGGCGTCTACGAAACCACGTTGCGCGAAATCCGTGAGGCGGGGCTCTACAAGGAAGAGCGCGTCATCGTCACCCCGCAGTCGGCGGAGATCGGCGTCGCCGGACGCACGCCCGACGAGCGCAAGAAGGTCCTGAACTTCTGCGCGAACAACTACCTCGGGCTGTCTTCGCACCCCGACGTCATCGCGGCCGCCCACCGCGCCGTCGACACGCACGGCTTCGGCATGAGCTCCGTGCGCTTCATCTGCGGGACGCAAGATCTGCACAAAGATCTCGAGCGCAAGATCTCCTCGTTCTTCGGCACCGAGGACACGATCCTCTACTCGTCGTGCTTCGACGCGAACGGCGGACTCTTCGAGAC
This sequence comes from Labilithrix sp., assembly GCA_044226145.1. GTDB lineage: Bacteria > Myxococcota_A > Polyangia > Polyangiales > Polyangiaceae > Labilithrix. The sequence goes on from JBGAHN010000057.1 coordinate 9,252, forward strand.
GCTGCTCGGCGAGGAGGACGCCATCATCTCGGACGCGCTCAACCACGCCTCGATCATCGACGGCGTCCGCCTCTGCAAGGCCGAGCGCCACCGCTACGCGAACGGCGACATGGCGGAGCTCGAAGAGGCGCTGAAGAAGACGCAGGGCAAGCGCCTCCGCATGGTCGCGACCGACGGCGTCTTCTCGATGGACGGCTACCTCGCGAAGCTCGACGTGATCTGCGATCTGGCCGAGAAATACGGCGCGATGGTCATGGTCGACGACTCGCACGCGAGCGGGTTCATCGGCAAGACGGGGCGCGGCACGCCCGAGCACTTCGGCGTCCAGCACCGCGTCGACGTCATGACGTCGACGCTCGGCAAGGCGCTCGGCGGCGCCGCGGGCGGGTTCACGACCGGCAAGAAGGAGATCGTCGATCTCCTCCGCCAGCGCTCGCGCCCGTACCTGTTCTCGAACTCGATCGCGCCGGCCATCGCGGGCGCGTCGATCGCGGTGCTCGATCTGCTCGCGAGCACGACGGCGCTCCGCGATCGCCTCATGAGCAACGCCGCGCGCTTCCGCGAGGGCGTCACGCGCGCCGGCTTCGAGGTCAAGGAAGGCCAGACGCCGATCGTCCCCGTCATGCTCGGCGACGCGAAGCTCGCGCAAGACGTGGCGCGGCTCCTGCTCGACGAAGGCATCTACGTCATCGGCTTCTCGTTCCCCGTCGTGCCGAAGGGGCAGGCGCGCATCCGCGTCCAGCTCTCGGCCGAGCACACGCCCGAGCAGATCGACCGCGCCGTCGCGGCGTTCACGAAGGTCGGGAGGCAGCTCGGGATCGTGAAGTCCTGAGGGGCGCTCGACCCGACGTCACTTCGCGCAGGCCGACCGAACGCGCGCCAGCAAGGGCGAGTGCGGGAAGCGGCTCTCGAATCGTTGGAGCTCGGCGTTGGCCGACTTCGGCGAGCCCGCGCACGACGCCATCGTGTCGGTCGCGGACACCTCGGGCGCGAGGGCGCCTTCGGGGAAGCGTTGCGCGTACTCGCGAGCGAGGGCGTGTACGCGGTCCGTGTTCCCGCTCTGCAGCGCCGTTTGCATGCGAGAGACGAGGTCCACTTCTTCGCGAAGCCGCTGCTTTCGCGCCGTCACGTCCGGATCGTTCCCTGCGGACGGCGCCACGGCGCGCGCGGCCGACCGTTTGACCGTCGGTTTGGCGGACGCCGGAGGAGGCGTGACGGCTCCTTCGCTCGGTGTGCCGGAGCCTCCGGTCGAAGGCGCGGAGAGCTCGTTCGACGGGATCCCGGACGTCTCTGCTGGTTCCTCGCGCACTTCGCGCACATCTCTTGGTGACGTCTCGACGGCGGTCGTTTTCGCGCCGGTCGGCGCGACGTCGAGCGACGCATCCAGCTCGATCCGTTTCGATGAGCGCCCCGCGAGGAACACGCCCAGCAGCGCGGCGCCGACGACCACCACGGCAACCCCCGAGAGCGCGGCCTTGGCGGAGATCGAAGCCGCCCCCGTCGTCCCCGCTGCGTTCTTCCCCGCGTTCGGGATCGTCGCCGCGACGGCCACCGGGCCCAGCCGTTCGACGAGCGCCGCGAAGTTCCGCGCGCGATCGGCCTCCGTCGGCGCGAGTCCGTCGCGCGCGGACGAGAACAACCGTTCGGTTTCGGGACTCAGGCTCACGGCTGCTTCTTCGGGACTCGAGCTCACGGCTGCCTCCGTGGATCGTGATGGGTGACGAGCTCCTCGAGCTCGCGTCGCGCCGCGCGCAATCTCGAATAGACGGTGTTGAGGTTCACGCCGATGCCCTCGGCGATCTCCGGCACCGTGAGCTGTTCGAGGTGGGCGAGCACCAGCACCTCGGCCTTCTCGGGGGTCAGTTGCGCAAGGAAACCTTCGAGCAACGCGATCGACTCCGCGCGTTCGGCGTTCGCGCTCGGCGGCGGCGCGGTCGACGCAAAGCGCTCTTCGCCGTGTTCGTTCGTCTCGGTGCCCGACAAGGGCGCCTGCTTGCGACGGAAGGTGCGGCGATGGTCGGAGACGACCCGGTGCGTGATGCCGTAGAGCCAGCCGCGCATCGGCGCGCGGCCGTCGTACTCGACGAGCCTTCGATGAACGACGACGAAGACGTCTTGCACGACGTCGTCGAGGCTCGATGGCGCGACGCTCATCCTTCGCGCGGTTCTCCAGACGAAGTCGACGTGCCGATGGTAGATGTCTGCAAATGTGAGCAGTTGTGTGCTCTCTGGCGGATCGTGCTCGACGTTTCGGACGCCGCTCTGCTCGCGCTCGTCTTCGCCCGGCGTTTGCCGCTGTTGGAGCATGACCGCGACACCTTCGACGGCACCCACGTCGGCTTCTTGGCCGGTACGAGCGCCTTCCGTCATCGGAAGGTTAGCACCGGGCCCAGAAATGCGGCGACCGTCGCCATCGGCGTCTCGAACACGGGACCGACCTCGTCGATCACGTAGCGCGGTCGTCGGAGCGGCACGTCGACGTAGGCGCTGGCGCGAATTCCGAGCGACTCCGTGACGTTCCACGTGCCGAGGAGGGAGGCTTCGGGGGCGACGTCGGAGCGGACGGCGTCGTCGATCCGTCGCACGCCGAACGCGCGCGCGGAGGTGCGACGGACGGACGCGCCGCCGCAAACTCCGACGTGCAGCCGTCCGAAGGCCGGTAGGAAGCACGCGCGAGCGCTCGCAGCGAGCAGCGAGAACTCGCCGCCGGCACGGTCGGTCACGGAGGCGCGTTGCTGCGAGAGCCACGTTCCACCGGCTTCGAAACGCCAGGCATCGACCGACACGGCGACCACGATCTCGGCGCCGGGGGCCGCGGACGGCAGCGCGTTCATGGAGACGCCGGCGCCGAGCGACGCGTGCACCGCGATCCCGTCCGACGCGGTCGCGTCGCGCGCGGTCGCGTCTCTCGGCGGTGCAGCAGCGGGAGCGAGCGCGATCGGCGATGACGTTGCGGGCCTTCCCGCCGGCTCTGTGTTCGGCGACGACGATGGCGGTGCCGTGGTGGGCGCCGAAGGCTCGGCATGAATGGCGTCGTCGCGCGCGACGAGCGCCAAGATCAACGCGGTCGCGTCGGCGACGTCTTGGCAATCGTCGCTCTCGAAGCGTCGCGTGCTGGGCTCGCCGTGGGCGGGGAACACGTGGAGCTCGGCGACGAAGGACCTCTTCTTCGTCACGACGACGTCGGCCTTCGGCTCCTCGGCGTCGGGCGGCGCTTGCGCGCGAAAGCGCGCCCGGAGCTCGTCCGAGCTGGGACACGACGCGGGCGCTTGCCAAGTGATCTCCGCCCGCGCGACGCGAGGCAGGAGCATCGCGCTGGCGGCGACGCAGCCGAGCGCGAGGTCCGACGGCCTCATCCTTGCCGGACGAGATCGTCGAGGATCGCGTCGGATTGCTTCTTCGCCCAGGCCGCGAAATCCTTCATGAACACCGCGACCTGCCGGAAGCGCGCGAGGACGGTGTCGCGATCGCCCATCGCGACCGCGCGCGCGAAGTGGGCCGCCTCTTGCTCGAAGACGTGCGACAGCCGCGGCGCTTCGGGGTTGCTCGTCAGGATGTCCGCGTAGAGCTCGGCTTGCTGCGAGAACATGCGGCCGATCATCGCGAGCTCGGTGCGGTAGATGGGGCTCGCGAACTGGAGGCTCCGCCCGAGATCGGCCTTCAGGCGCTCGAGCACGGAGCCGAGCACCATCGTCTTTTCGTGGACGAGCACCTGGATGAGCGCCATCTGCGCGTCGTGCTCTTCCGGCGTCGCTTCGATCGTCTCGGCGCCGAAGTTCTCGAACAGCTTCTTCACGCGCTCGAACGCCTCGTCGCCGCGCCCGCGGCACAAAACGACCTTCTGCCGGTCGAAATCGGCGCCGTGCGGACCGAACATCGGGTGGGTGCCGACGACCGACACGCCCTCGGGCGCGTGCGTGAGCATCGCGTCGACGGAGGCCTTCTTGAGCGACGTGACGTCCATGAGGCAAGCGCCCGGGCGCACGTGCGGCGCGATCTCACGAACGACGTCGACCGTCGCCGCGATGGGCACGGCGACGATGACGAGATCGTTTCGCGACGCGATGTCGGTCGCCTTCGGGCCGCGATCGAGGCCCATCGTCTCGACGGGGAACCCGCCGCCCTCGAAGACGCGCGCAAGGAAGGCGCCCATGCCTTGCGTGCCGCCGACGATCCCGATGGAGAACCGCTGCGCGCCTTCCTGCAGGAACCGGCGTTGTTCGAGGCGCGACGTGACGAAGAGGCGCGTGAACACGTCGCGGATCAGGTCTTCCGGGACGCCCTCGGCGCGGGCGAGCTCGACGAGATCGTCGAGGTGGGTCCCCTCGCGCGCGCGGTCGAACGAAGGCAGACCTTTCGAGCCCTTCACCCGCGCGACCTCGCGCACGATGCGCATGCGGTGCGCGAGGACTTCGATGAGCTCGCGGTCCTTGGTTGCGAGCTCGTCCCGGAGCGCGACGAGCGCCGGATCCGGCTCACGCGTGGAAGCGGACATGCTCGTCCTTCTAGCCGATCGGCGCCTCCCCGAAAACCTGGCGGAGCGCCCCGCTCGAGAACACCGCGCGTACCGAACGAGCCCCTTGCGGGAGTGGTCCTGGTGCATGACGGAGCGGGCGGCGTGTGGCATGCTCCGACGCGTTTGCCGTGACCGAGCTCGACGTCCAGGTTTTCCGCGCGCTGCACCATGCTTTGTCGGGCCGCCTCGTGCTCGACGCCATGGCCGCGTTGACGCTGATCGGCGGCGGTTGGCCCCTCTTCATGATGGCGCCCTTCCTCGTTCGCGCGCGCACGCGCCGCCTCGCCGCGTCGCTCCTCGGCGTCGCGGTCGTGACGACGCTCGCCGTGTTCGTCCTCAAGCGCATCGTCACCCGGCTCCGTCCGTGCGTCGTCCTCTCGGACGTTCACGCCCGCGTGTTCGCGGCGCCGACCGACTTCTCCTTCCCGAGCGGGCACTCCGCGGGGGCGTTCGCGATCGCGTCGTTCTTCGCGTGCTTGGTCCTTTGGGAGCCGCATCTGCCCGAGATGACGCCCACCACGTGGTGGACGAAGGGTCGGCGCCTAGGTGCCGTGGTGGCCCTCTTCGCGGTCGCGCTGGGCATCGGCCTGTCGCGCATCGCGCTCGGCGTGCATTTCCCGAGCGACGTCGCGGCGGGCGCGCTCGTCGGCGTCGTCGTCGGGACGCTCGGCGGGCGCCTGTATTTGCGCGGCGTTCCGGGCGCCGAAAACAGCGGCGAAAAAAACGTGGACCGCGCGGAAACCCCGGAAGCTTCGTCGAACTGACGGCTGTGCTTGCGTTTCGCGGCCGGGCGAGGTCAGACTACGCTCGATTTGGTGCTCCGGACGTCCATGCTGCGCGTGCTTTTGACGGTCGCGACCTTCGCGATCGTGTGGCTCGTCGCGGCTCCGGCGCGGGCCTTCGTGGGCGCACCTCTTTGCGATCCGCACGGCGCGAGCGCGGTGGCGCCTCCTTCGCAGCTCCAATCGCCGGACGTCTCCCTCGACGTGGACGACACGCGTTCGTGCGCCGAGGTGGAGCTCGAAGCGCGCCGCGGTTTGCCTTCGCGGCATTCGATGCTGGAAGAGGCGTCGTCGCCGCGTGAACCGGCCCTCGCGCCGGTCCTGCCGGCGTTGTTCGAGCCTTCGTGCATGACCGAGCTCGTGCTCCGCGCGCACGCCATGGGTGAACGCCCGGGCTTCGCCGACCGGCTCGATCGACCGCCGCGTCCCTGATCCCGTCGCTGCGATCGCGCTTCCCGCCCATTTCGCCGGGCGGGGAGGCGTCGCGCATGTTTCGCCGACGGAGGCCTCCCGCGCATCGACGCGTCGGGTCGGTCTCCACGTCGCCCGCACGTGACGACGCTGTGCTCGACCGCGCGTCCGAGTCCGTGCCTCCAAATTCCCCGCCGTGCGTGGCGCCTCGCCGAAGGACTTCCGGGTCCCTCGCGCGGACGCCGCATCGCACGGCGCATCCTCCATATGTTTGTATCTTGCAAGGAATAGATCATGGCCAAAGACAAAGAACACAAGGACGCCGCCGAGAGCGTGCGTCCGCAAGCCGAGGGAGGCGTCAGCACCGGCGTCGCGATCATCGGCTTCGTCCTCTGCTTCCTCGCCGGCGCCGCCGTCATGTGGGGCGTCGACAGCCACCGCCTCAAGTCGGGCGGCGCGATCACGGCGGACAGCAGCGCGGGTTGGGCGGACACCGATTCGCCGATCCCCGTCTCGAGCAAGGATCCCGTTTGGGGCCACCGTGACGCTCCGGTCACGATGGTCGTCTTCTCGGATTTCCAGTGCCCGTTCTGCTCGCGCGTCGAGCCGACGGTCGACGAGCTGAAGAAGTCCTACGGACCGGACAAGCTCCGCGTCGTCTGGAAGAACCAGCCGCTCTCGTTCCACCCGAACGCCAAGCCGGCGGCCGTCGCCGCGCAGACGGTCTTCGCGCTCAAGGGCTCGGACGCGTTCTGGAAGTTCCACGATCTGGCGTTCAAGAACCAGAAGGAGCTCTCGCCGGACAACTACCAGAAGTGGGCCGCCGAAGCCGGTGTCGACGCCGCGCAGTTCAAGGCGTACGACACGAAGAAGGCCGAGGCGAAGATCGCCGAAGACCAGCAGATCGCCGACAAGGTCCGCGCGAACGGCACGCCGGCGTTCCGCATCAACGGCGTGGAGCTCTCGGGCGCGCAGCCGCTCGACAACTTCAAGAAGATCGTCGACGCCGAGCTCTCCAAGGCGCAAGCGAAGCTCGCCTCGGGCACGCCGAAGGATCGCATCTACGTCACGATGTCGAAGGAGAACTTCAAGGCTCCTCCGCCGAAGGCCGACGAAGAAGAAGAGAAGCCGGACACCACCGTCTGGAAGGCGACCGTCGGCAACTCGCCGGTCCGCGGCAAGGCGGATGCGCCCGTCACGATCGTCGAGTTCTCGGACTTCCAGTGCCCCTACTGCAAGCGCGTCGAACCGACGATCGCCAAGGTCCGCGAGACCTACGGCGACAAGGTCCGCGTCGTTTGGAAGCACAAGCCGCTCCCGTTCCACAAGCGCGCCGAACCCGCGGCGGAGCTCACGATCGAGGCGCGCGCGCAGAAGGGCGACGCGGGCTTCTGGGCCGCGCACGACAAGCTGTTCGAGATCCAGGACAAGCTCGAGGACGAGAACCTCGAAGCGGCGGCCAAGGACCTCGGCCTGAACGTCGAAGCCGTCAAGAACGCCATCAAGACGAGCAAGTACAAGAAGGAAATCGACGCCGACTCGGACCTCGGTGACGACCTCCAGGCGGGAGGCACGCCGCACTTCTTCATCAACGGCCGTCGCCTCTCGGGCGCGCAGCCGTTCGACAACTTCAAGAAGCTCATCGACGAAGAGCTGAAGAAGTTCGACGACCAGAAGGGGAAGGTCGCCGCGAAGGACTACTACGACACGCTCATGAAGACGGCCCAGGGCGCGCCCGAGCCGGAGAAGAAGGACGCCCCGAAGGTCCCCGCGAGCTCCCCGTTCAAGGGCGCGGCGAACGCGAAGGTCGTCATCCAAGAGTGGAGCGACTTCCAGTGCCCGTTCTGCTCGCGCGTCGAGCCGACGATCGCCGAGATCATGAAGAACTACGGCGACAAGGTGAAGATCGTTTGGCGTGACAAGCCGCTCCCGATGCACCCGAACGCGCCGCTCGCGTCCGAGGCCGCGCGCGAGGCCCTCAAGCAGAAGGGCAACGCGGGCTTCTGGCAGCTCCACGACAAGATGTTCGCCAACCAGCAGAAGCTGGAGCGCGCCGATCTCGAGGCCTACGCCCAAGAGGCCGGTCTCGACATGGCGAAGTTCAAGGCCGCTCTCGACGCGCGCACGCACAAGCCCGACGTCGACGCGGACGACAAGGCGGGAACGGACATCGGCATCAGCGGCACGCCGGCGTTCCTCGTGAACAACTACTACGTCAGCGGTGCGCAGCCGTACGCCAAGTTCAAGAAGGCGATCGACCGCGCGCTCCAAGAAGCGAAGTGATCGAAACGGCGTCGCGGGGCGAGCTTCGGCTCGTCCCCGAGGCGTCGTAGGTTCTTTCGGCTCTTTCGACGCCGCTTCCCCCCGAACGGCGTCGGAAGATCCGCGGATCCTTCGCGTCGGACGATCCCCGCCGGCCTCGTGGCCCGCGGGGATCGCTTTTTTGTCACTTCGCTTGGTTCGGGGCTCCCGGCGTGGGGACACCGATCTGGAAGGCCGCCGCGGGATCGCCGTCCGGAAGGCGGCTCCACGTCTCGCCCTTCGCGGCGGCGCTCGGCGGGTATTCGACCTGCGAGACGACGTTCTTTTCGGGAGAAACCAGGAACAACGTCTCGCCGGACTTGTTGCTGATGCCCCACTCGGCGATCACGCAGAGGCTCTGTCCGCCGTCGGGGCACGTGTGTCCCGCGTCGACGCCGCCGCCTTTGACGACTGCGTACGCGCGCGCGGGGAGGACGCTGCCCTCCGGGAAGACGGCGGCTTCGTCGAGCTTCGGCGCGCCGCCGTCCTTTTCGCGATCGGCGACCGCGTAGCCCGAGACGTCGACCGCGTCGTCGCTCGCGTTGACGAGCTCGACCCACTCCTTGTCGGCGGAGATCTCGTTCAGGAGGACCGCGCCCACGGCGCCCGCGTCGCCGTCGATCGGGGAGTCCGCGTCGGTCCGGCCGGCGTCGTTGCTCGGCGGCTTCGTGGTGCCGCCGTCCTCGTCGGAGGTGCCGGTGGTGGCGTCGGGATCGTCGTTCGTCGAGGTGGGCTTGCCCGTGGGATCACCGTCGGTGGCCTCCGAGCAGGCGTAGACACCCGCGCAAGCGACGATCCATGCGGCGAAGAGGAAGCGGTGGTGCATGCGAAGACTCCTTGAATGACGTTTCCATGGACGATGCGTCCGACGATCGAAGCTTCAGTAGACGAAGCGCCCGACGATCGAGCCTTCCCAGGCGTCGGTCCCTGGGGATTCGCTCGCGAACCGCGCGGAAGGGATCGTGCGCGTGACGGCGACGAACCCTTCGAGTGAATCGGCGACACGGTAGCCGAGCGAGCCGAGCACGGTCGACAGCGTGTCCGCGGGGTTCCCGTCGAGATCGCGGACGGTGTGGTCGAAGCGCGCGCCGACGAGGACCCGATCGACCGGTTCGGCGCGCACGAAGGCGCTCAGCACGAGGCCGTTCTGCGTCCCGACCTGACGAACGCCGCGCGCCCACGTCGCGAAGGCGCCCGCGCGAACGCGTTCGCCTTGCCAGACCAGGCCGCCGGTCGCGCGGTCCGCGCGTGCGAGCGTGGTGCCTGTGGATCCCGCGACGTACGAGGCGAAGACGCCGAGCGGCAAGAGCGCGCCCGCGGCGAGCGGATGCACCTCGACGGCGCCTTCGAAGGTCTTGCCGCGATTGAGCTCGCGGCTCGTGTAGCCTTCGCCGTTGTACGCGGCGGCGGCGACGTAGCCGTAGCGCTTCGGGAAGTCGAAGCGGGCCCGCGCGCCGAGATCGGCGGGCGACGCGAAGCCGCTCGCTTCGAGGGCCGACGGCGCGACGGCGCGCATCATCCACGTGCCGTCGAGCTCGGGGATGGTCAAGGTGGGGACGACGCCCGCCGAGAGCTCGAGGGCCTCGACCGGGCGCACGGCGCCGTACGCCTCGCGGATCCGAAGCACGAGGCTGTCTCCGGCGACGCCGAGGAGCGCGCCCTCCGCGGCCGATCGCGTCGCCTCGACGAGCACGCGACCTCGGAGCCTCTCGGAGCCTGCTTCCACGGCCGCGTGCACGCGCGGGACGTCGAACGCGTGAAACCAGCTCGACGTGCCGTCTTGGGCCTTCAGGTTCGAATATTTGTATTGTGCAAATATTTCGAGGCCGGCGCGGATCGGGCCCTCGGCGTGCGTCGCGGCTTCGGTGGGCGGCGCCGCTCGGCCGACGGGGGGATGGCGCGTCACCTCGAAGAAGCGATCGGTGGAGGCCGGCGGCGCCGTGGGAGTTGCGGGTGCGGATGTCGCGTCGTCGGACGAGGACGTCGAGGTCGCGGTCGAGGTCGCGGAGGTTGGCGTGGGCGTCGCGGCGGGCGGTGATGCATCGGCGGGCGCGGCACCGGTCGTCGACGTGTCGACGCCTGCGTTTCGACCGACATTTTCCGTCGATGCGCCGTCGCGGTCGTTCGGGTTTCGTCCTTCGGCGCCGTCGGTCGGAGCCGGCGACGCGTCGGTGGTATCGCCGGGCTCGGCGGCCTTCGCGTCGGTCGTGACGGTCGTGGCGAACGCGACGAGGAAGAGCGAAATGGTGGAAACGGTGAAAGGAGAGAGTCGGGCCATCAGGGCGGGAGATCCGGTGGAGGAGGTGGCGTGCCGAGGAGCGAGGCGAAATCGGGGCGCGGAGCGTCGGCGGCGTCGAAGGGAACGCCGAGGCGAGGACCTCGACGGCGCAGGCTCCGGACGAACCGCGCGTGGTCGGCCAGCACGAGATCGGCGTAGGCGCTTCCGGCATCGGCTTGTTCGTCGAGGAACTCGTCCCGCGACCCGTCGATGCGCGCGCCGATGGCCTCGGCGTTCTCGAGGCCGTCGGGGCCGGACGTGTGGATGCGCCCGACCAACGTCCCGAGGACCTCGGCCACCGCGCCGATGGCCTCCTCGGTCCCGCGCTTGCCGACGAACCGCGCGATCCGGAGCGTCTTCTGTCCCTCGGATTCTTCGCGGATCTGGACAGGCAGCCCGGCCCACGTGCCCGTGCCCCACAGCGGCGACGTGTCGATGCGCGCCCACGCGATGCGCGTCATGCCTTCGATGCGCGCGTTCACCGAGTTCCAATACAAACCCGGCGCATAGAGGCCGGCGATGCCCGAATCGGTGAGCTCTTTGATCTCGAGGACGACGTCGTCGTTCGGATCGTCGCTCGGGCCGCGCACGAGGACGAGCGCTCGCACGCGCGGCCAACTCGCGACGCCGCTGCCGAGCTCGCGCGCCGCGTCGAGCACCGTGAAGAACGACGCTGGCGGCGCCGACCGGAGCGTCACGCGGTATCGCTCGAGCGTCTCCGGGAGCTCCTTCGCCGCGAACGCGGGCAAGTCGACGAGCACGTTCTGCGGATCCTCCTCGTCGACCACGCCGCGTCGCAGGCGCCGCGTCGTTCCTTCGAGCTCGGTGAGCGCCGTGAGCTCGTCGCGCGTCGCGTGGTCACGCTCCGACCGGTCGAAGAGATCCTTGAGGACTTTGCTGTCGCCCGGAGAATCGATGCGGCCGATCGGCGAGCCGTCGCGCGCGGCGTCGATGGCGCGCGCATAGCCTTCGGCCGCCCGCCGCGCGATGGCGCGCCTCTTCTCGGCGACGGCCTGGCGCGCGCCAGGCTCGTCTTCGTTCGACATGGCCGCCGCGAGCGCGACGCCGGCGGTGAGCCGCCGTACGTCCCCGAGGTACGGCGCGCGATCGGCCCCGTCGAAGTCGTTCGGTTCGAGCGCGATCGACCCGTCCGATGCGCGGAGCGTCCCGAAATTCTCGAGGTGCGCGTCGCCCAAGCTGGGGACGAGCGGCGCGTCGAGGGCGAAGCGCGAAGCCCCGAAGGTCGTCGTCCCCTCGCGCAGATCGTGGCGCGTGACGGCCAGCGTGCCGCGGAAATAGTCGCCTGGCGACAGCGCCATGCGCGCGAGCTTGCCGGCCTCGAGCGCGGGCCGCGTTCGGATCATCGATTCGTCCGCGCGCGCGAGGACGTTCGTGATCTCGACTTCGCGCTCGTCCGCATCGTCCGCCGCCTCCGCGCATCCTTGCAGCGGGCTCGCCCGGAACGGCGCGTTCGCCCCGAGGCCGAAGAGGGCGGCGATCGCGAGCGCGGTGGAGAGCGGTCGGCGCATCGAACGGTGCTCGCCTTACCGAGCGCGTTCGCCTCACGCAACGACGTCGCACCGCCGCGGCCCTTTCTTTACGTGCGCGTGCGATGGATGACACACGTCCGTCACGCAACGGTCGAAATCGGGTCTCTGGCCCTCGACACCTCGATCTTCGGCCCCGATCTTCGACGCCCCGATCTTTGGCCCCGATCTTCGGCGTCCTGCGCGGCGCTCAGACCAATTCGATGACGTTCATGTCGCGGTTCGTGACGAACTTCTGTCGCCCGAGCACGCCCTTCGACGTCTTCTCGCGCGGATCGCCGAGCTTCACGAACGTGACCTCGACCCGTTGCGCGTCGAGGTCGACGATGGCGAACCCGTACGCGTCGGTGTCGGAGTAACGGAGGTGCGAGTTCGTCGACAAGAGCGCGGCGTCGGCGCCGTCGATGAAATAGTCCGCGACGGGCCGCAGCGGCGAGTCCGACGGGATTTGCTTGTCGACGAGCGCGGGTAGCGACACCGACGAGATCCCGGCCGTGACGTACTCCACGGCGAAGGGCTTCTCCGTCGGAGCGTCGAAGTCGACGTGGATCTCGGACGCGAAGAACGCGTGGATGTCGCCGGTCAGGACGAGCAGGTTCTTGACGCCGGCCGCCTCCAGCTTGCCCAGGATCTCCGCGCGTTCGCTGCGGTAGCCGTCCCACTGATCGCAATTGATGTAAACGGTGTATGAAAACAGCGAGGGGATGCTCGGCAAATCGCTCAACTTGAGCGCCATTTGCCAAAGTTGCACTTCGTTCCCCCAAATCTTCCACGTGGCGTTCGACGATTTGACCTCTTTGAGGAACCAGGACTTCTGGTCTTCCCCGAGCAACGACGGCTGGGTCATGACCTCGAGTTTGTCGAACTCCGATTTGCGCACGATGTAGCGCGAGCCCATCGAGCTGTTCTTCGAGATCTTGCCGACCGAAAGGTTCGCCGGCCCCTCCGGGATCAGGTGATCGGCGCGGTACATCCGCTGATCGGTCATGAAGATGTCGGCGTTCTTGCCGTACCGCAGGCGGCGATAAATGCGGATGTCGTTCGGGAACGCCGCGTCCGCGTCGCGGAAAATGTCGGCCGGCTGGTACTCCGCGAACGCGCGCGACGCCCCCACCCTGCGGGGCGTGTTCTTCTCGTCCGTGAATCCGCCCGTCTTCGGATCTTTCTCGTTGAACGACGTGGAGTGATCTTGCCAGCAGTCGTCCGCGAACTCGTGGTCGTCCCACGTGACGATGAACGGGTAGAGCCGATGGACCTCGCGGAGGAGCGGATCGGACCGGTACACCTTGTAGACGGCGCGGTAGTCCGCGAGCGTCCCCGCCGCGATGCGCGATCCGTCTTGCGCGTCCGACGTGTCGAGGCCGTCGGGCAGCTCGATCGTGCGCTCGTCGTTCTCGGTCTGGAACCGCGGATCGTTGACGGATTCGTAGATGTAGTCGCCGAGCCAAAGGATGAAATCGAATTCGACGTTTTCGGCGAGGAGGGCTTTCCACGAATGCCAATAACGTCCGATGTAGTCTTGGCACGAACAGAATGCGAACTTCACACCGACGTTCGCGGAGTCGGTGGGCGCCGTCTTCGTTCGGCCCACGCGTGTGGTGGTGCCGCCGGATTCGAATCGGTAGTAGTAGTGACGCCCCGGCTGGAGGCCGGTCGGCACGACGCGCACCGTGTGATCGTCGTCGGGCTGAGCCGTGACGGTGCCTTGGGCGACGATCGTCTCGAGCGCCTCGTCCTCGGCGATGACGAACCCGACGTCGATCGCGTCGGCCCCGCTCTTCCCCGCGCCTTTGGGGTCGATGCGCGTCCACAGGATGACGCGGTCGGGGCGTGGATCGCCGGACGCGAGGCCCTGCGGAAAGAACGTGTCGCTCGCCTCGGGCGACGACGTGGGCGTGAGCGGCGGAGAGGCGTCGGCGTCGGGCGACGACGTCGACGCGTCGTTGCCCGCGTCGGACGGCGGCGGATTCGTGCCGGCACCGGCGTCGGCGGTCGGATCGCCTCCGGACGAAGCGTCGCTCCCGCAGGCGACATAGAAGACGGATACGAGCGATCCGAGCAGGAATTCGCGACGCTTCATGAGTCCTCTCGTGGCGCGATTCGACGTGGTTCGACGCGATCGCTTGTTTTCAGTGCTCTTGCCAGCGACCTTCGCGGAACGTCAGGAACGCGCCGTCGCGCGCCTCCCAGTTGCCGACGAAGTACACTTGACCTTCGCGCGCCGTCCTTGGCAACTCGGAGATCGCGGCGACGTGCTCGCCAGCGAAGACCGGCGTCGGCCACGTCGCCACTTGCGTCGCCAGCGTGGCCTTCGCGACGCCGTTCATCGACTCCCACGCGCGGTACGCATTGTAGGCGGCGACGAAGCGATCGATGTGGTTGCCCGTGACGACCATGCGCCAGCGGTTCGCGCCCGATTCCTTGATCGAGCCCGCGTTGTATTGCGCAGCGATCTTGGGCGGGTCGTGCTTGTGTTGGTTGATGGCGTACGCCTCGCCCATGACTTTGCATCCGGCCTCGAACGAGAAATCCGGATTGTTGTGCATCTCGCTCGTGCACGCGGCGTCGCTCCCGAAGCGCCCGGGGAACAAGGCGCGGCACGTGTAGCCCGTGACCTGCATCGGACCGGACGAGAGACCGTCGCTCGAGCCCGCGGGGTTCGTGCAGTTCGACTCCGTGATGGCCGTCGCGACGACGCTGCCGCGCGAGACCTTGTTGGCGTCGGCGTGCTTGATGATCGACGCGCCGTACGTGCCCATGCACTTGGAGATCTGCGCGACGTCCGTCGTCAGCGCATCGACGACCTCGACCCGCTGCCCCTTCACCGACCACGAGACGCCGCCGAACACGTTGTGCAGCGGAAGGTCGGGATCCAAAAATCCGCGATCCGTCGTGGGCGGGTCGGTCGTTCCGCCGTCGTTCGGTACGACGATGCCGCCGTCGTCGTCCCCGCCGTCTTCCGGCGGCGGCGGAGTCGTCCCGCCGTCGTCGGTGGGCGTCGGCCGCTTCTCGAGCACCGTGATGTCGAGGGTCGCGCTCTCGTAGCCGTCCTTCGCGAGGTACCTCGCGCCGAGCTGCCGCTTGCCCGCGCGTTGGAACGTGGTGACGATGCGGAACAGGTCGTCGCGCCGGCACTCCTTCGGTCCCGAGCTCGTGTCGCAACGATCGAGCACCTTCCCGTCCACCGAGAACTCGACGGCGTCGGCGTTCGGATCGTTCACCTTGACGGTGAGCTGCACCAAGTCGCCGACGACGATCTCGGTGTCGCTCGTCGGCGCCACCCACGCGATGGGATCGACGTCGGGGTCGCCGCCGTTCGCGCGGTCGGAGTCGTCGCTCGAGCACGCCGGCATGGCCGTCGTGAACGCGAACGAGAGCGTGGTCAACGCGAGGAGCGAGGGGAAGACGAGGCGAGGGAAGGAACGATTCGGCATGGGACGTGCGCGGCGTGCGGAAAGGTGCCTTCATCGTACTTGATGAACGGGATCGTGCACGTCCTTCGTGGTCATCCATGGTCGTCGCCTGGCTCGAGGTCGTCTCGTCGTGCGTGGCGCGGTGCGCTGTCGGTTGGTCGTGTGACGGCCCCTGCTGCGTCGATGCCGTCGCGTCGATGCCGTCGCGTCGGTGCCGCCGCGATCTGCAACACGCGTCATGCACGGCGGTATACAGGTCTTTCGCGACGCGGTACGAAGGGCCGTTCGTCCTTCCCATTCTCGGAGCCCTTCATGTCGTTCGTGCGCCGATTCTCGTTCCTTTCCGTTGCGTTCGCCGTCGCGTGTGGAGGTTCGGCGGGGCCTTCGCCCTCCGCTCCGATGGCGCCCGTGTCGCAACCGGTGAGCGCTCCGAGCGCGGTCGGAGCTCGACCGGTGATCCCTCCGTGGTCGGACGCCGAATCTCCCGTCCCGGTGACGAGCGCGGATCCGTTCTGGGGACGACGCGATGCGCCGGTCACCATCGTCGTTTTCTCGGATTTCCAGTGCCCGTACTGCGCGCGCGTCGAGAGCGTGTTCGCGCAGATCAAGACGTCGTACGGCCCCGACAAAGTCCGCCTCGTTTGGAAAAATGAACCCCTACCGTTCCACACGAACGCGCGGCCGGCGGCGCTCGCGGCTCAAGCGGTGTTTGAGCTCGGCGGCTCGGAGGCGTTCTGGAAATTCCACGAGGCGGCGTTCCGAGGACAGCGCGAGCTCTCGCCGGAGAACTTCGAGCGATGGGCCGTGGGCGCGGGGATCGATGCCGCCGCGTTCCGTGCGGAGCTCGCTTCCCCGGAGGTCGAGGCGAAGGTCGCGGAGGACGAGCGGCTCGCCGGCAAGATCGGCGCGTACGGAACGCCGACGTCGTTCGTCAACGGCGTGGCCGTGTCGGGCGCGCAGCCGTTCGAGGCGTTCCAGAAAGTCATCGACGCCGAGCTCGCGAAGTCTTCGGAGCGCGCGGCCGCCGGGACGCCGAGCGATCGGATTTACGTCGCCGCTTCGAAGGACAACTACAAGCAGCCCACGAGCCCCGAGGAGGAAGACGAAGAGGCCGACGACACGACGGTCTGGAAGGTGCCCGTCGGAAAATCCCCCGTGCGCGGCAAGGCCGATGCGCCCGTCACTCTCGTCGTGTTCTCCGATTTCCAGTGCCCGTTCTGCAAGCGCGTGGAGCCGACGCTCGCCAAGGTCCGCGAGACCTACGGCGGCAAAGTGCGCATCGTTTGGAAGGACGAGCCGCTGCCGTTCCATCCGCGCGCCAAGCCCGCCGCCGAGCTCGCGCGTTTCGCGCGTTCGAAGAAGGGCGACGCCGGTTTCTGGGACGTGCACGATCGGCTCTTCGCTTCGCAGCCCGCGCTCGAAGACGACGATCTCGCGTCGGTGGCGAAGGCCGCGGGGCTCGATCCGGTCAAGGCGCTGGCCGCGGTGAAGGCCGAGTCCTTCAAGAAGGACATCGCGGCGGACCAGTCTCTGGCCGACGACGTCCAGGCGAACGGCACGCCGCACTTCTTCGTCAACGGACGCCGCCTCGTCGGCGCGCAGCCGTTCGAGAAGTTCGCCGCGCTCGTCGACGAAGAGCTGAAGAAGTTCGATGAGCAAAAGGGGAAGATCGCGGCGAAGGACTACTACGACGCCCTCATGAAGACGGCGAAGGGCGTGCCCGAGCCGCCGAAGGTCACGGCGCCGAAGGTCACGGCGACGTCGCCCGTCAAAGGCGCCGCCGACGCGAAGGTCGTCATCCAAGAATGGGCGGATTTCCAGTGTCCGTATTGTGCCCGCGTGGACGGGACGCTCGCGGAGATCCTCAAGAATTACGGCGGCAAGGTGAAGCTCGTCTGGCGCGACAAGCCGCTCCCGTTCCACGCCAACGCACAGCTCGCCGCCGAAGCCGCGCGCGAAGCGTTCGCGCAAAAAGGCAACGCGGGCTTCTGGCAGATGCACGACAAGCTGTTCGCCGATCCGTCACGGCTCGAGCGCGCGGATCTCGAGGCCTACGCGAAAGAGATCGGACTCGACGCGACGAAGTTCGCCGCCGCGCTCGACGCGCACACGCACGCCGCCGCCGTTCGCGCGGACGACGCGTTGGGCGCCACCTTCGGAATCGCCGGGACGCCGTCGTTCTTGATCAACGACTACGCCCTCGTCGGCGCGCAGCCCTACGACGCCTTCGAGAAGCTCGTCGTCCGCGCGCTCGACGACGCGAAGGGCGCGAAGAAGTAGCCCGCCACCACGAAGAACGCGGCGCGCTCCATGATTGGTGCGCGCCGCGTGAGCATGGCGAGGTGGCGACGTGGCGAGCGCTTCAGGCGCGCCGTCGCGTCCGCCGTCGTGCCGCGAAGATCCCCATGGCGAGGGCCGACGCGATCCCCGCCGGGAAGAGGGCGCGTCGCTCGCCCCCCGCGACGTGGCATCCGCATCCGTCGTCCTTCGTCGTGGTCGTCTCCGCACCGGCCGGCGTCGCGGGCGCGGCCTCGGGGCCGACGACGGCGAGCAACGTGTCCGCGCCGACGTTGCCGTTTCCGTCGAGCACCTCCGCCTTCACGAAGAGCGCGCTCCCTTCCGGCCCGGTCGGCACCTTCTGCGGCCCCATCGGCAGCCATTCGGTGTCCGCGTTGCCGTCGTAGTCGAAGTCCCAGCGGACCTTCAGCGTGTTCGGATCGCCGGCGATGACGTCGATCGTGAGCTCGACGTCGCTCTTCGCGGGCACCTCCTTCGGCGCGGTCAGCGCGATCAGCGGCCGATCGCCGTCCGCGATCGAGAGCCCGGACGCCGCGGCGAAATCGAGCTTTCCTGCGCCCCAAACGGCGGCGTCCGTCCCGACGAACGCGTCCTTCTTGGTCTTCGACAAGATGCGATCGCGGAGCTGCGCCGCGGACTCGTCGGGGAAGAGTTGGCGCAGCAGGGCGACGCTCGCGGCGACGTGCGGTCCGGCCCCGGACGTCCCCCCGAACGGCGCGTACGTGTTCGAGTTGTCGTCGCCGTAGGGCGGGAAGAAGCTGATCGGGTTGTCGGGGGCGACGACGTTCATCTTCGCCTCGCCGTCGATGCGCGGTCCGCGCGAAGAGTACGTCGCGAGATCCCCGGCCTTCGCCGTCGCCCCGTAGTCGTCGCCATCTTGGAGCACGTACGCGCCCACCGTGATGGTCTCGTCGCCCGTCGACGGCGCGCACAGCGTTCGATCGGCGCTCCCGTCCTCGAACGAAGGTCCGCCTTCCCAGGCGTTCTGATCGTCGCCCACGTACGCGTCGATGGCGATCGGCGGACCGTCGGCCAAGTTCGCTTGCACTTGGTAGTCGCCCATGGGGAGCACGCCCGTCGACGCCTGGAACATGAAATGGCGCTCGACCGTGCCGCGGCCCGTGGTCGTCGCGTACGCGTAGAGCGTGCCGACGCCGTCGATGCTCGTGCCTTTCATCGAGTTCTCCGGGACGTCGATGACCTGTCCCCCCGGGAAGCGCAAATGGAGATCGAGGGCGCGTCCGCTCTTGGAGCGATCGTGCAGCGACACGATGAGCCACGTCGAGTGCACGAACCGTTCGTCCGTCTTGATCGTGAAGGTGTTCGCGCCGGCCTGGAGCGTGACGTGCGCGTGCTTCTTCGAGGTCGCGAGGTTCCCCGCCGGGCTCACGACCACCGTTCCCTTGCCGACGGCGGCGTCGTAGATGGCGTCCTCTTCGGACGAGCCGTCCAGCGAGACGACGTTGTAGGGAGCGTACTCGGTCAACACGACCGTGGGCTTCTGCTTCAACCCCCAGTTGATCGTCGAGGTCATGTCGTTGCTCGACACGCCGACGATCAGGTCGGCGTTCGGCGCGAGGCCGAGCCACCGCGAGATCCCCGGCGTCCCGCCGACCAAAATCCCCGCGACGCCGGTGCCGTGGTAGCTATTTTCGAAGATCTCCTCGGGCGTCCAATCCGTGCCGTAGTTCACCAGCGCCTTCTTGCCGGTCCCGCCGCGTTCGTACGTCGTCGTGCCGTCGCGCAGCGCTTTGATCTTGCTCGTCTGCAACCGAACGAGCTTCTCGGACGGCCGCACGGCGCCGTCGGCGTTGGCGTCGTCGAGGACGAAGAGCGGTTCGCCGTAGGCCGGCGTGTCTTCGGTGAACCCTTTGCCGTAGTCGCGTTGGCCGTTTCCGTTCGTGTCGCAATAGAGGAAATCCGTGCCGGGGCGGAACGTGGAGGATGCATCCATGTCTCCCCCCGTCATCGTCACGACGCGCGATTCGATCCGGTGAAGGACCTCTTCGGGAGCGACAGCGCCGTTGCCGTCGAGGTCGACGCCGTCGACGTCGACGTCGAGCTGGCCGTTCCCGTTGACGTCGACCCAAGGCAGGTACCCACCGTCCGCGCGGAAGAGCCCCGGATGGAAGAGGAAGACGGCGGTGTCGAGGTCGAAGATGGTGGTGCCCGTTCCGTCGAGGACGCTCCCGTCCTTGACGTGGACCGCACGCGCGGCGCGATCCACGCCGGTCTC
Source organism: Labilithrix sp. (assembly GCA_044226145.1). Lineage (GTDB taxonomy): Bacteria > Myxococcota_A > Polyangia > Polyangiales > Polyangiaceae > Labilithrix. The sequence goes on from JBGAHN010000057.1 coordinate 29,034, forward strand.
GACGCGCGACGAAGCCTCGGGGAGAGGCGCGCGCGTGCGCAGGTCGGGCACCACCCGCGTCACGTTCGGGTTGGCTTCGAGCGCGCGAAGTCCCGCCTGAGAGATGCGCGCGAGGTACGTCCCCGCGATCGTCGGCTCGAGATCTTTGCCGAGCGCGGGCGACGCCGTGAACGACGCCAGCTCCGCGGTCGTCGGCGGACGACGGAAGCGGATGACGACCGGCAAGAGTCCGTCACGTTCGAAGCGCTCGTCGCGCAGGAGCCAGGGCAGGGTCTGCCCGGTCTTCGCGAGGTGCGCGAAGGCGGCGTCGAGCAACGGCGAGAGGCGGGTAGGGGTCGGCGTCGCAGGTGCCGGCGTGGACGCGGAGGCCGAGGAGGGCGATGAAGGAAGGGCGGTGAGAAGGAGGAGGGAGAGGAGGACGGACGAGCGCGGGGTTCGACGCATTGGGTGCGTCACCAGGCATGGACCATGCCAGTGCCTGATGGTAAGGTGAGGGCACGACCACGCCGCTTTGCCCGCGGCTTTTTCGACGAGCGACCGGAAACGCCATCCGACCGAGGTGCGGGGCGTCAATCGATTGACGGCCGCTGCGCAAAATCGCGCGGCATGTACGGTACTTAGCGGCGATTCGATCGCCCGTGTACTTCGCGCGGAGCGCGCGCTACGACGGACGCGTGGACTCTGCGTCGACCTGCATCCCGCGACGTCCGCGGCCGACTTCCCGCACCCGAAAGCCATTCCTTTCCGGCTTCGCCTGCGCCACCGCCGTCGGCGCCTTCCTCGTCGCCGAGCGTCCCGCCGCGGCCGTCGAGAAGCAGCACCACCTCGGGCTCGACCCGTCGTTCGCGATGCTCAAGGTCGCCGATCGCTCGAGCATGAGCGCAGGCGTCGATCTGGGCGTCCACTACACGTACGGCCTGAGCGACATGTTCAACTTCATGGCCGAAGGCGGCTTCGCCCTCCTCGACGCCGGCGCCGCTCGCGGCCCCGAAGTCCCGCGAACGCGCCCATCGACGCTCGCGCGCGCCTCGGCGGGCATCGGCTACGTCATCGACGTCATCCGATGGGTGCCGTATGTCGGTGTCCTCGCGGGTGGCTACCACCTCGCCGGTGGGACGCTCGATGGCTCGACGTTCGGCTTCGGCGTCCAATTGGCGGCGGGGCTCGACTACCAATTCTCCCGCCGTTGGACCGCCGGCCTCGCGGTCCGCCAACACGAGATCCTGACGAACATCACGGACTACCCGTCGTACACGACCGTCGGGGTGAAGGTGGAAATGATGTGGGGGTTTTGATGGTGCCCCCTCCCGCCCGGCTTCGCCGGGC
>JBGAHN010000268.1:0-4423 GCA_044226145.1 Labilithrix sp.
CCCCCGATCCGCCGCGATCCGATGCCGCTCCCCGCGGGCGTCGAAGCGCCGTCGCTCGCGCCCGACGCCGCTGCGAGCGACACACCGACGACCGCCGCCGAGTCCACGGAGACCTCCGCCGATCCCGACAAGGTCGGTCTCCGCTACACGCTCGAGGGCGTCGAGGTGCGCGGCAACACGACGACCCTCGCGCGCGTCATCCTGCGCTTCGTGCCGTTCCGCGCCGGCAGCGTCCTCGACGTCGACGACAAGGAGCTCCTGCTCACGCGGTTCCGGTTGCTCGGCACGGGCTTCTTCCGCGACGTGCAGCTCTCGCTCCGTCGCGGCACCAAGCGCGGGTACGTCGTTCTCGTCGTCGAGGTCGTCGAGCGCAACACGATCATCGTCAACGATCTCTGGCTCGGTCTGTCGGCCGACGCCGAGCCCGACGGCAAGGCGCGACCGCTGACCGCGTACGGCGGCATCGACGTCTCGGAGACGAACCTCGCCGGAACCGGCATCGCGCTCGGCGGCGCCATCGCCCTGGCCGACTCGCAGCTCGCGCTCCGGACGCGGTTCAGCGATCCGCGCTTCCTCGGCTCGTCGTGGGCGGCCGACGCGCAGCTCCTCTACAACAACGCCAAGGACTTCTTCGGCAACCGCAACGTCCTCGTCGACGATCCCACCCAGAAAACCGCGCAAGACTTCGCCGTCGTCGCTTACCGGCGCTTCGGCGGGCGGCTCGGCACCGGCCACGACGTCGGCAGCGTCGCCACGCGCGTCTTCTTCGACTACCGCCTCGAGACCATCGAGGCGACGCTCCCCCGCGCGGCGAGCCACAAGCGCGGGCTCGACGTCGAACCCATCGACTTCTACCTGAGCCCCGGCTCGAGCGTCCTCTCGACGCTCAGCGCGACCCTCGTGCACGACACGCGCGACGAGCCGTTCTTGCCGAGCCGCGGCTGGTACCTGCTCGGCCTCGCGGAGCTCTCGCTCTCTCCGCTCGGCAGCGACTACGCGTACTCGAAGGTCGTCTTGCGCGGCTCGCGGTGGATGCCGCTGCCCTGGGACCACGTCCTGCGCATCGAGGGCATCGTCGGCAGCGTGATCGGGCAGGCGCCGCTCTTCGAGAAATTCTACGTCGGCGACTACACGGACCTGCGGCCCCACCGCGCGCTCGATCTCGCGTTCGATCGCCGCGCGGCCCCGAACTTCTTCGACACGGCCATCGCCGAGGTCCGCTACGGAGACTACGCCGCGCGCCTCAACGCCGAGTACCGCATCCCCATCTACCGAGGTCGAAAGACCTTCTACGGCGTCGATTTCTTCGGCTCCGCGGGCTTCTACGCGATCGCGAACGCGCGCGACTGGACGAACCCGGCGCGCGGCTACACGGGCCTCGCGCGGGTCCCCATCGACCTGACGTTCAACCTCGGTCTGCGCGCGGACACGGCCGCCGGCGGCTTCGCCATCGGGATCGCGAACCTCATCGGCTTCGTGCCGATCCGATCGGGGGGGCAATGAGCACCCGCTCGCTCCTCCGCGCCGCCGCGTTCGCGGCCTTGCTCGCCGGCGTCGGCCTCGCGCCGGCCACCGCGCGCGCCGAAGATCCGCCGAAGCAAGAAGAGCTGCCGCGCCGTCCCGCGAACTTCGCGTGGAAGAAGGACAAGCTCGGCGCGCAGCTGCTCGTCGCGAGCTTCTCGTTCCGCGACGTCGTCGACAAGGCCATCGCCGACAAGCTCCAGAGCGGGTTGACGACCGAAATCGCGATGCGCGCGTACGTCCTTCGCGAAGGCGAGCCGAACCCCGTGGCGCTCGCCGTGCAGACATGCCGCGTCGCCTACGATTTGTGGGACGAGATGTACCGCCTCAAGGTCTCCGGCCCCGGCGGCGAACGCAACCTCGCGGCCTTCAACCTCGAAGGCGTCCTCCGGCAATGCGCCGAGGCGCGCGACTTGGTCATCGTCGACCGGTCCTTGCTCGTACCTGGTCACGCCTACTTCTTGGGCGTGATCGTCGAGGTCAACCCGGTCAAGGCGCAGGACCTGCAACAGATGCGCAAATGGGTCTCGCGCCCCGCCGGATCGACGGGCATCGGCCCGGGCGACGCGCTCTTCGGTTCGTTCGTCGGCCTGTTCGTGCGGCAGATCGGCAACGCCGATCGCACGCTGCGATTCCGGACCACATCGCTTCCCCTCTGACGACATGCGTGTGGCGCGCGTCGTCCTCGACCCCGTCCTCGACCTCGCGGCCCCCCGTCGTCTCCGCGCCGACGACGCGCCTCGTCGTATGTATGCAGAATGCACGCAAAAGTGCACGCTTCGCCGAGATTCTGGTCGTGAGGCTCCGAACACGGTAAATTCGCCGCATGCGTACGTTCACGGCCTTCGTCGCCGTCCTCGGCCTCGCCCTCGTCGGCGCCGCGGCGCCTCCCCCGAACAGCCGTCCGAAGATCACGCGCGTCCACGTCAAGAAGAGCGCGCGCACGATGGAGCTCTTCTCCGGGGACACCGTCGTCGCTTCGTACAGCGTCGCCCTCGGCAAAGGCGGCCTCGGACCGAAGCGCATGGAAGGCGACAACGTCACGCCGATCGGGCGCTACCACGTCATCGCCCGCAACCCTTCGAACCTGCGCATCTTCATGCGCCTCGACTACCCGAACAAAGCCGATCGCGAGCGCTTCGCCCAACTCAAGAAGAACGGCGAGCTCCCCAAGAACGCGACGATCGGCGGCGACGTCGGCATCCACGGCGAGCCGCCCGAGGCCAAGCCGTTCAACAAGGCCGAGTACCAGAGCCACGGCTGCGTCGTCCTCGAAGACGCCGAAATCGACCAGGTCTCGCGCATGGTGCCCGACGGCACCCCCGTCGACATCGAAGACTGACAGCGGCGATGGACAGCGGCGCTCAGATGCGTGGAGATTCCGGGCGACGCGCTTCGCGATCCCCGAAGGGGGAAGGCCGAGGAGGGCGCGAGCACCGGACGTAAGCGTACTAATGTACGTGCGCCCGGAGCGCAGCGCCCGACGAAGGGATCGCCCGGAAGATCCATGCAGATGAGCGCTGCTGTTGGGGTTCGGGGCGGCGCGATCTAAGCTCGCCGCCGGTTCATGTTGCCCGACGTCGTCCTCGAGAAGCTCGACGCGCTGCCGGCGTCGCCCGGTGTCTACTTGTTCAAGGACAAGAAGGGCACGGTCGTCTACGTCGGCAAGGCGAAGAGCCTGCGCTCGCGCGTTCGGAGCTACTTCCAGGAGGGGACGAGCGACAACCGCTACTTCATCCCGCTCTTGCTCCACACGATCGGCGATCTCGACACGATCGTCACCGGCTCCGAGAAAGAAGCGGCGATCCTCGAGAACAACCTCATCAAGGAGAACCTGCCTCGGTACAACGTCAAGCTCCGCGACGACAAGGACTACATCTCCTTGAAGCTCGATCCGACCGAGCCGTGGCCGCGCCTCTGGGTCGTCCGCCGCCCGAGCTCGTCGCCCGGCGATCGCGCGCGCTACTTCGGTCCTTACCACTCCGCGACCGCCGCGCGCCGCACGCTCCACCTCGTCAACAAGCACTTCCAGCTCCGCACGTGCACGGACACGGAGATGAAGTCGCGCCGCCGCCCGTGCCTCCAGCACCAGATCAAGCGGTGCCCCGCGCCGTGCGTGCTCGACGTCGACAAGCGCTGGTACGACGACCAGGTGCGCGCCGTCGCCATGTTCCTCGACGGCCGGCACGACGAGCTGTCGCGGGAGCTCGAGGCCCGCATGCACGACGCCGCGCGCGCGATGCGCTTCGAGCTCGCCGCCGTCTACCGCGATCAGCTCCAGGCCATCGCGAAGGTCCGCGAGGAGCAGCGCGTCGTGGCCGTCGACGACGTCGATCGCGACGTGCTCGGCCTGCACCGCGAGGGCGATCTCGTCGAGCTCGCGCTCTTGCACGTGCGCCGCGGCAAGCTGGCGGACGTCGGCACGTTCTCCATCAAGAACGCCGAGGTGCCCGACGAAGAGGTCGTCGCGGCGTTCCTCGCGCAGCACTACGTCGATCTCGCCGTGCCCGACGAGGTCATCGTCCCGGTCGTGCCGGACGCCGCGCAGGGCGTCGCCGAATGGCTCGGGGAGCGGGCAGGGCACAAGGTCGCCCTCGTCGCGCCGCAACGCGGGCACCGCGTCGATCTGCTCGCCCTCGCGAACGACAACGCGCGCCACGCCTTCTCCGAAAAGCGCCGCGCGAGCGACGACGTGCAGGAGCGCCTCGCGCAGCTCAAGGAGCGCCTTCGCCTCCCGACGGTGCCGCGCCGCATCGAGTGCTGCGACATCTCCCACCTCGGTGGCAAGGACACCGTGGGCGCGATCGTGGCGCTCCGCGACGGCGAACCCGACAAGAAGCACTACCGGACCTTCCACGTGCGCGGGGACTCGGGCGGAGGACGCGCCGATCGTTCGACGTCG
>JBGAHN010000058.1:0-30071 GCA_044226145.1 Labilithrix sp.
GTGAAGAGTGACGATGGCAAGCGTTCGGAGCGAACGGCGCTCTGCCTCCGCGAGGGCGGACAGGTGCTCGAGGTCGCGATCATCCACGCGCACGACGTGGGAGAAGCGACCGGCCCCTCGCTCTTCGCGCTGTCGCGCTGGCTCGTCCGAAGAGGCTGCGACGACGCGCTCAATCTCGATGGCGGTCCATCGACCGGCGTCGCGTACCGCGAGAACGGCGAGACGAAGCACCTCGCGCCCCGCGCCGGAGTCCGCCATGCGATCGCGTTCGTCGCCAAACAGTAGAGTCGGCGTCGCTGTCGTCGGCCTTCTCGTCGCGATCGCGGCGTGCAAGTCGCCGCCCGCGCCGACGACCGAAGCGAGCGTGCCCGCGACCGCGTCGGCATCGGCATCGGCATCGGCGAGCGCGGCGCCCCCAAGCGATGCTCCGGAGTGGCACAGCCGGATCGACGGACACGCGTTCCCCGACGGCGTGCTCTCGCTCACGTGGGACGACGGACCCGACGTGCAAACGCTCGCGATCGCGCGAATGCTCGCGGCGCAGAAGATCCGCGCGACGTTCTTCGTCGTCGGCGAATGGAGAGATGGCGTCAGCGAAGAGCCGGGCGAGAGCGAGCGGTCCGTGTTCGGCGCGCAGCGCACGACGGAGGTGCTCGGCGCGCTCGTGAAGGCGGGGCATCGACTCGGCAACCACACCGAGCACCACGCTCTCTTGAAGAAAGAGAACGCGAATCGCGAGCTCGAAGACGCGCAGCGCGCGATCGATCCGTTCCTCACGAACGGTCTTCGTCTGTTCCGCGCGCCCGGCGGGGCGTTCACGCGCGACGCGGAGAGCGGGATCGCGTCGAGCACGTACGTCGCGCAGATCGACGGCCCCGTGCATTGGGACATCGACGGCAAAGACTGGGAGTGCTCGCTCTACTGTCGCTCCGACGATCCCGCGCACGAGTGCGAGCCGCTTCCGTTCGCGAAGAGTCGCACGCGCGTGAAGGCCTCGGTCGTCGCCAAGCGCTATCTCGACGCCATCGAACGCGCACGGCACGGCATCGTGCTCTTCCACGATCGCGTCGGCCACGTCGGATCGACGTACGCGCTCGACGTCGCGAAGAACGTCGTGCCCGCGCTCGCGAAGGGATCGGGCGATTGGGTCTTCGTCGCGCCGGTGATGCGCTTCGCGCGGCTCACGACGCGGAGGGCGCGCCTCTACTTCGCGACGCTCCCGCTGACCGTCGCGGACGTCGATGGCGACGGTATCGTCGACGTCTGCGATCGGTCGCAGTGTGCGCGCGGCGCCCGTGCCAAGACCGGCACCGGGCTCGCGACGACGACGTTCGAAGCCTTCGAACCGTCCGACAAGCCGCGAAAGCCCCTGCCCGAGGCGACGGACGCGATGCGAGCGGCGCTCCCCGATGCCGCAAAGGAGAGCGTCGTCGCCGGCGACATCAACGGCGATGGACGCCTCGACGCCTGCGGACTCGTCGGGAAGGGCGTTTCTTGCGTGCTCGCGCGGCCATCGGGGGCGTTCACGACGCCGACGGCGTGGGCGCCGGAGCCGTTCGGGAACCGGGGCCCGCGGCGGGAGAACGCTCGCCTGCTCCTCGCCGACCTCGGGGGCGACGGAAGAGCGGACCTGTGCATCTACGACGGTCTCGAGCTCGCTTGCGGCGACGCCCCCTGATCCTGACCGAGAAATGTTTCGTGGTCGGGAGAACCCGACGATCGACGATCGTTCGGAAAATGCGGCTCGCGAACACGGCGCGTAAGTCGCTGCGCACCCCTGGTCAGGAGCGGAAACGTTTTACGCGACAAGTCATGCTTGCACCACCTCCTATCCATCACTAAGAACCCCGCCCGATGAGCGCGACCGCATTCACCACTTCCTCCACCACCAACGGCACCAACGGCACGCACTCGGATGCGGCCCCGAAGAGTGGTCAACAGCAACACAAGGGGGAAGGCATCGAGCGCTTCTTCCGCTTCCACGACGCGAGCCTCGCTGCCGCGTTCGTGAAGGGCAAGGTCCCGATGACCACGCTCTACGAGGCGTACTTCGATGGGAAGTGCGATCTCGTCGGCGACATCTACGACTTCCTCGCCGAGCGCGATCGTCACGTGAAGTACTCGGTGACGGGTGAGCACATCAAGTGGCTCTTCTCGAACTTCATCCCCGAAGTCGCGATCCACTCGAAGGCGCAGGACGAGCGCGTCGTGCGTTCGCACTACGACCGCGGCAACGACTTCTTCGGCGCGTTCCTCGGTGACCGCATGGTCTACACCGCGGCGTACTTCGCGAACGGCCCGCAGAAGAGCACGCTCGAAGAGGCGCAGGACGCGAAGATGGACCGCGTGTGCCGCAAGGCGCTCGTCCAGCCGGGTCACAAGTTCCTCGACGTCGGCTGCGGCTGGGGCACCCTCACGCGCCAGGCGGCGGTGAAGTTCGGTGCGGACGCGACGGGCGTCACCATCTCGAAGAACCAGACGGAGTTCGGCAACGCGCGCCTCGAGAAGGCGGGCGTCGCGGATCGCTCGCGCATCCTCTGCCTCGACTATCGCGACATCCCGAAGCAGAAGTTCGATCGCATCACGAGCCTCGAGATGGTCGAGCACGTCGGCGTGAAGAACCTCCCGAAGTTCTTCGAGCAGATGTACGGGCTGCTCAACGACCAGGGCTCGTTCCTCCTCCAGTGGACGGGTCTCCGCCGCGCGGGCTTCGACGGCGTCCCGCCGGTCGGCCTCCGCGCCGAGGACATGATCTGGGGCTTGTTCATGAACAAGTACGTCTTCCCGGGCGCCGACGCGTCGCTGCCGTGCAGCGACATGCTCCGCTACGCCGAGAAGGCGGGCTTCGAGATCCACTCGGTCGAGAACGTCAGCATCCACTACGCGTGGACGATCAAGGCGTGGCACGACAACTGGCTCGCGAACAGGAAGCAGGTCCTCGAGACCTACGGCGAGCGCTGGTTCCGCATCTGGCACTTCTTCCTCGCGTGGTCGGTGCGCATCGCGGAGCAGGGCAACGCGGCGTGCTTCCAGGTCGTGTTCAACAAGAACATCAACGGCTTCGACCGCGGCGTCTACGTCGGCAAAGACAAGCTCTGAGCACGGAAGGCGAGCTTCGCGCGGCTCTCCGTAAGGGGACCGCGCGCGGTTCGTCGATTTCCTCGAACGGGCGCTCCGAAAAAGGGCGCCCGTCGAACGCCGCGCCTCCGGAAGGAAGTGCGGCGTTTTCTATTCCGGCCTGGTCGGACGGTCGGTCCGACAGGACCTCATTCGAGCGCCCAGTCGGGCGGGGCTTGCGGGCCGGGGACGATGCCCGCGATGTCCGGATCTTCGCCGGGCGTACCGTCGGGGCGAACGGCTTTGTCGCGTTTGCGCTCTTCTCGCTTGGCGCTCTTTTCGCGCTGACGTTCTTGACGCTGACGCTCTTTTTGACGTTTGTTCACACTCGGGTTCGACATGGGGGCCTTTCTGAGGAGAGCGCGAGCTCACCTCGAAGAAACGAAGGAAAGATTCGAAACGAAGCGGTGGACCGAGACGACGACCGGCAAAGCGGCCCGTCCGGAGCAACGCGGAGGAGTCACGGGCGGTACGTTGCCGTACCGACGTATTTGAGGACGCGCTCGCACGGGACGTTGCCCACGTGACCGACGCACGTGTCTTCCCCTTCGAGGTGCGTGGCGCGCGCACGAAGCTCGCGCATGATGAGGTTCGTGAGCTCGTGGCCGCCGTCCTGGCACGACGGATCGGCGCACGGCACGTCGAAGAGCGCCGGCGCGTGCTCGACGACGATGCGGCGGACGTGCGCCACCTCCGCCGAGACGACGCCGGATCGTCGCTCCTCGAACTCGAGCTTCAGGCTCTCGAGCGACGGGACTTCGGCGCGCAAGCGCGGGGCTTCGTCCTCGCGGCGGCGGCGTTCGGCAAACCGATTCGCAGCGTCACGATTGCGTCGGTTCATCAAGGGAGCCACGGGCTCCGAGAGGTCCCAAACGCCGGCGTCGTCCTACGCGCTCGTCGCATCGACGTGCGTTTTTGACACTCTTTGGACTCCTGACACATGGCGACCTCCGGCGGGGCGAACACTTACGAAGGCGAGAGACACGGTGAAAACGCAAGTGCGCCGAGCCGATGTCGAATGTCTTCGGTGAACAACGACCCTAGCGCAAGAGCCCGCCAAAGCAAACGACGGACCTCGAGCATCGGAGCGGAAATACCCGTCGAACGAGCGCCTGGGATGGGACCCGCGATGGGACCCGCGATGGGACGTGCGGAATCGAACGCGAGCCGGTTGACGCGCGCCAGCCGGCGGACGAAAACGCGGGCGATGGCCGATCCGATCGCGACGCTCGCTCCCCGTTTCGCTTCCGCGCTCCGACTCGCGTTCGGCGACGAACACGCCGAGACGGACGCCGCGATCCGCCGCTCCGAGCACGCCGACTTCCAGGCGGACGTGGCGCTGGGGCTCGCGCGCAAGCTGAAGAAGAAGCCGCGCGAGGTCGCGGAGGACATCGTGCGTCACCTCGACTTGGAAGGCGTCACCGCGAGCGTCGAGATCAAGGGGCCCGGGTTCGTCAACCTCGTCCTCGCGGATGGGTGGCTGTCGGGAGAGCTGGGGCGCGCTGCGGAAGACGAGCGCGTCGGCGTGCGGCCGGAAGCGTCGCCGGAGACCGTCGTGGTCGACTACGGATCGCCGAACGTCGCGAAGGAGATGCACGTGGGGCACCTGCGGAGCGCGGTCATCGGTGACGCGCTCGTGAGGCACCTGTCCTTCGCGGGGCATCGCGTCGTGCGTCGCAACCACCTCGGCGACTGGGGCACGCCGTTCGGCATGCTGATCGAGCAGCTCCTCGACGTCGGCGCGAACGACGCGAGCCATGCGAACGAAGGTGCGGCCGTCTCGATCCGCGATCTCGACGGCTTCTACCGGAGCGCGCGGGCGAAATTCGACGGGGATCCGGCGTTCGCCGAGCGCGCGCGCAGACGCGTCGTCCTCTTGCAGGGCGGCGACGCGGAGACGCTCGCGCTCTGGAAGAAGCTCGTCGACGCGTCGAAGACGTACTTCGCGGAGGTGTTCGCGCGGCTGGGCGTCACGCTCACCGACGACGACGTCTACGGCGAGAGCGCCTACAACGCGGCACTGCCGGACGTCGTCCGCGCGCTGCGCGACAAGGGCCTCCTCCGGGAGAGCGAGGGCGCGCTCTGCGTGTTCCCGGAGGGCTTCAAGGGCAAGGACGGCGATCCCCTCCCCCTCATCGTGCAGAAGCAGGACGGCGGGTTCGGCTACGCGGCGACGGATCTCGCGGCGCTGCGGACGCGGACGCAGGATCTCGGCGCGACGCGGCTGCTCTACGTCATCGGGGCGCCGCAGCAGCAGCACCTCGCCATGGTCTTCGCCGTCGCGACGGCGGCCGGGTGGCTCGTCCCGCCGGCGCGCGCCGAGCACGTCGCCTTCGGATCCGTCCTCGGCCCCGACAAGAAAATGTTCAAGACGCGCGCCGGCGCCACGGTGAAGCTCATCGAGCTCCTCGACGAGGCGGTGGCGCGCGCGGCGGCGCTGGTGAAGGAGAAGAACCCCGAGCTCGACGAAGCGACGCGGAGCGAGGTCGCGCGCATGGTCGGCATCGGCGCCGTGAAATACGCGGATTTGTCGAGCGATCGGGTCAAGGACTACGTCTTCGACTGGGACCGCATGCTGGCGTTCGAGGGAAACACCGCGCCTTACTTGCAGTATGCACACGCCCGCATCCAGTCGATCGTGCGCAAGGCGGGCGTCGATCCGGCGAGCGTCGGGCCCATCGCGATCCGGGAGCCGGCGGAGCACGCGCTCGGGGTCGCGTTGCTCGGCTTCGAGAGCGCGTCGGCGGCGGTCGTCGACACGCTCCAGCCGCACCGGATGTGCACGTACCTGTTCGATCTCGCGACGGCGTTTTCGACCTTCTACGAGCGATGCCCCGTGCTCCGCGCCGACGACGAGGCCACGCGCGCCTCGCGCCTCGCGCTGTCCGTCTTGACGGCGCGCGTCCTGGCGAAGGGCCTCGGTCTGCTCGGCATCGAAGCGCCCGATCGGATGTGACGGCGCGTCGCCAAATGAAAAAAGGCCCGGGACGACGTGCGCCCCGGGCCTTCTTTCTCATCGCGGGTCCCACGCCGAAGCGCGGGAGCCCGCGAACCGATCACCAGCCGCGGTGACCGCCGCGACGGTCGCCGCCGCCGCCGCCGTTGCGACCGCCGCCGCCGCCGAAGCCGCCGCCGCCACCGAAGCCACCACCGCCGCCGCCGCGGCTCTGGCGCTCTTCGGCTTCGTTCACGCGGAGCTGACGACCGTCGAGCAGCGCGCCGTTCATCTCCGAGATGGCCTTCTGCGCATCCGCGGCCGAACCCATCGTCACGAACGCGAAGCCACGCGAACGGCCCGTCTCACGGTCGGTGACGACGTGGACGTCGGTCACTTCGCCGATGCTCGTGAACGCCTCGCGGACAGATTCGACCGTCGAGTTGAACGAAAGATTTCCCACGTAGAGTCGATTACCCATTGTCTCTCTTCTTCACACTGACGGCTCGGAGTAGCGGAAACGGAGACCTCGACCAAGGAGCCGTCGGGAGTCGGTGGAGGTCCGCGGAAGCGAGAAGATCGAAGTTCAGCCAGAGAGTTCCAATCGAATTTCGAGATTCTGCTTCCTCACGTGACAACGAACCTTCGCAACGAGCGAACAGCCTTCAACCTCGAGAGTCGAACAGAGCAATCGTGTGCGGGAAACGTTTTTCGTGAGCGAGGCGCATATTAGCCGACCCACGGCTTCCCGCAAGGACGTAGCGAAGGCCCCGCGAAAGGAAGTCGCGGCGCTCGTCCGGAGGCCCGAAAGCCGCGGTGCGGAAGGGAGGTACAGGCCTTGCACCCTCCCTTCCGTCATGCCGACGTCACCCCGCAAGAACCCATCCGACACGTCGCGATCGTCGCATGCCGGCGCGAAACGTAGCTCCCGGAGCACCGGCCGGGGGTCGTCGAGCAAGGCGACTCCCCGACGTGCGGCGACGGCGCGCACACCGAAGCGGTCGGCCACCCCGACACGTTATTGGTCGCAGCACGTGACGGAGACGAGCGACGCGCTCGACCTCGACGAGGGCGTGTTCTCGCTCTCGAGCCCGAAGGCCATCGCGGCGTCGCTCAAGCGCTCGGCGGAGCGGAGCCGGCGACGGAAATCGGACCCGTACCGATCGGCGATGTCGATGCTCGTGTTCTACGTCAACCGTGCCGGTCGCCACTTGAGCGCCTCGCGCAAGGAAGTGCTCGAGAAGGCCAAAGGAGAACTTCGCGCGCTCTACGGGCGCGGCGAAGGAGGTCGCGGATCCGAACGTGGAAGCGGCTCTTCGCGCGCGGGATCGCCACGTGCGCGCGCGAAAAAAGGCACGAGGACGGGCCGCGCGTAGACCGATTTCGTTTTCCCCACGCCTCGCCGCCTGCTACCTGCGGCGCGATGATACGTACCGACGTGCGCGAGCTCATGGGTCCCGAGCTCGCGGCCGCCCTCGACCGCAAAGGCTACGACGCGCTGACCCCCGTTCAGGAAGCAGTGCTCGATCCGGCGATCGATGGACGCGATCTGCGCATCAGCTCGCAGACCGGCTCGGGCAAGACACTCGCGATCGGGCTCATCCTGCGGGAGGCCGCCGCGCTCGAGGCGACGGCCGAGGGCGGGATCGGCAAGCCGAACGCGCTCGTCATCGTCCCGACGCGGGAGCTGGCGAAGCAAGTCGAAGAAGAGTTGCGGTGGTTTTATGCGCCGCTCGGGGCGCGCGTCGTGTCCGTGACCGGAGGGGCCGGCTACCGGGACGAGCGGCGCGCGCTCGCGCAAGGGCCGTCGGTCGTCGTCGGGACGCCGGGGCGCTTGCTCGATCACCTCGAAAGGGGCGCCATCGATCCGAGCAGCGTGCGCTCCGTCGTGCTCGACGAAGCCGACCGCATGCTCGATCTCGGCTTCCGGGAGGCGCTCGAGTCGATCCTCGGGCACGCGCCGCCGGGACACCGGACGCACCTCGTGTCGGCGACGTTCCCGAACGACGTCCGGGCGCTCGCCGATCACGTCCAGGAAGATCCGGTCCACGTGCAAGGCACGCCGCTCGGCTCGGCGAACGCGGACATCGACCATGTCGTCCACCTCGTCGCGGAGACCGAGCGCGTCGACGCGATGATCAACCTGCTGCTCGCGGGGCCGGACGGACAGACGCTCATTTTCGCGCGGACGCGCGCGGACGTCGCGGAGATCACCGCGCAACTCGGGCGCGCCGGCTTTCGCGTGGCGCCGCTCTCGGGCGAGATGGAGCAGCGGGAGCGGACGCGCGCGCTCTCGGCCTTCCGGCGCGGAGATTTGCACGCCCTCGTCGCGACGGACGTGGCGGCGCGCGGCATCGACGTGCAGGACATCGCGCGTGTCGTCCACGCCGAGCCGCCGAGCGACGCCGACACGTACACGCACCGGAGCGGTCGCACCGGGCGCGCGGGGCGCAAGGGGACGAGCTCCATCCTCGTCATGCCGTCGCAGCTCTCGTGGACGAAGCAGCTCCTCAAGCGCGCGCGCGTCACGCTCCGCTTCGAACCGATCCCGACGGCGGAGGCCATTCGTGTGGCGAGCGACGAGCGCACCGCCCGCTTGCTCCAGGGCGACGATGCCGAGCCCGATCCGAAGAGCCTCGCGCTCGCCGAGCGGCTGCTCGCGGAGACGGAGGCGACGAACCTCGTCGCGAAGCTCCTCGCGCGGTTCCGGAGCACGGGACCGACGGAGCCCCGCGAAGTGCAGCTCCTCGTCCCGCCCGAGAGGCCGTCGCGCGCGCGTGACGATCGTCGCGATCGCGGCGGCCGCGTCGCCCGGGGCGAACGCACCGAACGCACCGGCGCGCCGCGGTCCGACTACGACCGTCCGCGCGAGGATCGCGCGAAACCCGAGAGATCCGCGCCGCGCCGGGCGACCGGTGGAGCGGATGGATGGGTTCCGTTCCGCGTGACGTGGGGTGGTCTCCACGGGGCCGATCCCCGCCGTTTGCTCGCCATCGTCTGTCGCCGCGGCGGCATTCGGGGGAGCGACGTGGGCGCCATCGACGTGCAGCGCAGCTTCTCCGTCGTGCATGTCGCGCGCGAGGTCGCCGCGTCGTTCGCGGAAGAGGCGAAGCGACCCGATCCGCGGGATCCGCGCGTGCGTATCGCGCCGTTCGACGAGGCGAGATCCGCGCGACCCTCTCCGCACCCGCGTGACGAAGGCGAACCGTGGAGCGAGGCGCGACCCAAGAGGCCCGCGCACCGCGCGGAGAGCGAACCTCGTGCCGAGCACGAGAGCGAGGCGCGTCCCAAGCGACCCGCACACCGCGCGGACGACGAGCGATCCGCACGCGACAGCGACGCACGGCCCAAGAAGCCCGCGTACCGCGCGGGCACCGAACGAGGCGCGGAGCCCCGGCACGACGCACGGCCCAAGAAGCCCGCGTACCGCGCGGACGGCGAGCGTCCCGTGCCCGCGAAAGGTCCGACGAAGCCGGCTAAGAAGCCGACGCGGCCGCCGTATCCGAAGGCGCGGAAAGTGCCTCGAGCTCCGCGATGAGCGACGCGTGCGCGGCCACGAACGCCCCGCCACGTGCGCGCATCGCGAGTGCGAGCGACGCGGGCAGATCGAAGGCGTCGCCCCGCGCCAACGACGCCGCGTAGGCCGACCGAAAATCCGCGGGCACGCGGAGCCGCCAGTTGTCGTCGCGCACGATCCCGGGCGTGTTGTAGACGTCCTTCGTCCCGAACAGATCGGCGAAGAAGACCATGACGTGGCGCGCGCGGCTCGAAAACAGCTCCGCGAACATTCCCTGCAAGAGGAGTCGCGGGGACGATGCCATCGACGACGCCATGCGCGGGCGATCCGCCGCGTCGGGAGACAGCCGCTCCGCGAGGTACGCTGCACGCTCGGCCGCAGCGCCGTTCTCCATCCATCGATCGACGACCGCGAGCAGCGGCGGGGTGTCGTGGTTGCCCACCATGATCCAGTCGTGCGGCTCGGCGTGCTCGCTGCGGTAGCCGTCGGCCGGATCGCGCATGCTCGCCTTCTGCGTGACCCGGAAGCGTCCGATGTCGGCGCGCCGCATCACGGCGCGGAGCGGCTCGGGGCACGTGCTCAGCACTTCGCAGAGGAGCGCGGACGCGCCTCGCCCGTGGCGGCGGCGCGCGTCGTCGAGCAGGTCGAAGAAGAACGCGTACTCTTCGACCTGCGCCGGGTCGAGATCGCGCACGCGTCGATCGGCGTAGGGCGGAACGGCGTGATCGATCTGATCGGGGCGGGCGATCGCGAACGGCGAAAGCTCGGGGTGCGCGGGGTCGTCGGGAGACTCGAAGAGGCGCGCGCCGCGTTGCACCTCCCCCTCTCCGTTCGTCGCCCGATACACCCACGGGCAGACGAGGCCGTGCGGATGATCGATGCGCACGCCATCGAAGTCGGAGAAGAGCTTGTCGACGCGCGCGGCGAAGAACGCTCCCGGGGAGCGCGCGAAGTCGCCCGTCGACGCGTACGGATCGTCGGTCGACGCTCGCACGTCGGAGAACCGCCGCATGTACTTGCGCGGATCGAAGATCGGATAGCCCCAGGGCTGACCGTCGGGGTTCGTGCGGCTCGGCGGCGCCCCGAGCCGATGCCCCGCGAGGAAGAGATCGGCGCGCGACCATGTGTCGCGGAGGGAGAGGCCGATCTGGAGATCGCCGTAGAGCGCGAGGCCGAGGTGGCCGGCACGAATGCGGAGCGCGCGGTGCTGCTCGGCGAGGACGAATTGCCCGAACGCCCACGCGTCGAGCGTGGCGCGATGGTCCGCCTCGATCGCGGAAAGACGCGCGCGCGCAGCGGCGTCGTCCGCGTGTGACGGAGCGAGGAGATCGCGATCGACGGCCGGCCAGGCGTGCCAGTCGTCCGTCCCGTGCGTCGCCACGAGCGCCTGGAAGACCGCGTCGTGACGGAGCCACGCGCGGTCGCGCGCGAAATGGTCGACGCGCGCGGCGAGCTCGCGGGCGTCCGCGTCTCCCTCCTCGACGCGCCGCTGGAGGCGATCCGAGGCGCGACGGACGAGCGCATGGTGGAGGGCGAAGGCCGTCCGATGGCCGAGGTTCGCGCCCGCGCGCGCCGCGGCCTCGACCGCTTCGACGACGTCGCTCGCGCGGAGGAGCCCCGCGAACGAGGGCCCCGCGAGATCGGCGAGGGCGATCGAGACGAGCCCTTTCGAGAACACAGAGCCGTCGTACGGCGAAGGGTTCGACGGCGACGTTTCCCCTTGAGGACCGAGCTGCACGCCGTCGAACCCGAGCTCGCTCACGAAGTCGAAGAAGGCGGCTGCCCCTCGCGTGTACGGCGATCCCCTCCCCGTGTCTTCGTCGGCGAAGCTCGGAAAGCTCGCGTCGTGGATCGCGAGCACGAGGTTTTCGATCCCGAGCGCGGCGAGCGCGGCCCGCACGACGTCACGCGATTTCGAAGGAGGGGCCGTGCTCGCGGTGTCCGTCATGGCGTCGCTCGTGGTCGGTCATCCCATCACGATCGCGCGCGCCCGTCGAGGTCGCGAAGGACCGCGTTCGGCGCTCGCGTCGTCGCCGAGCCGAGCGTCGAGACAAGCCGAGGAACCCTCGTCTTCTCTTGGCACGTCTTGGCACGATGCTCGCCTACACGCCGTCTTTTCGCGCGCGATGCGCGAGGAGGCGCGACGACGATGCACGACGCAGTACGGCGCGAACCACCCGACGAAGCCCGGCGGCGTGTCCTCGTCGAGAACGTCGAGCCCACGGTGGACGGCGGGCGTTACGCGGCCAAGCGCATCGTCGGCGACGGGGTGGACGTGGCGTGCGATCTCGTCGCCGACGGACACGACGTCATCGCGGGCCGTGTGCTCTTTCGTCGCGTCGGCGAACGTGCGTGGCAGAGTGCACCGCTCGAGCCGGCCGGCAACGATCGCTACCGGGGCTCCTTCCTCGTGAGCGACGTGGGGCGCTGGGAGTTCACGATCGAAGCATGGCTCGACACGTTCACGACGTGGCGGCACGGGACCGAGAAGAAGCTCGCGGGCGGACAGCCGATCGACGTCGAGCTCCTCGCCGGCGCGCGACTGCTCGAAGAAGGCGCGGCGCGGCAGAAGGAACGTCAGGAGGAGCTCGGCGCTGGAGCGGCTCTCACCCACGCCGCGAGGACCGTTCGCGACGGCCGGACCTCCGCGCGCGATCGCTTCGCGGCCGCGACGAGCGAGGCGGTGCTTCGAGCGATGACCGCCGCCCCCGATCTCTCGAACGCGACGCGGTGCGAGCCGAGCTTCGAGGTCGTCGTGGATCCGCCGCTCGCGCGCTTCGGCGCCTGGTACGAGCTCTTTCCCCGATCGTGCGGCCGGGGCGGCGCGCACGGCACCTTCGCCGACGTCGTCCGACGCCTCGACGATCTCGCGGAGATGGGGTTCGACGTCCTCTACCTCCCGCCGATCCATCCGATCGGCCGCGCGTTCCGCAAGGGCCGGAACAATGCGCTCGAAGCTGGCCCCGACGATCCCGGGAGCCCGTGGGCCATCGGCGCGGCCGAAGGCGGTCACAAGAGCGTGCACCCCGAGCTCGGGACGCTCGACGACTTCCGCGAGCTCGTTCGCCAAGCGCGCGCCCGGAACATCGCGATCGCCCTCGACGTCGCGTTCCAGGTCTCGCCCGACCATCCGTACGTGACCGAGCACCCCGATTGGTTCGTGCGGCGCGCCGACGGGAGCCTGCAATACGCCGAGAACCCACCGAAAAAGTACCAGGACGTCGTCCCGTTCGACTTCGAATGCGAGGACTGGAAGAACCTCTGGCTCGAGCTCGAGAGCGTCTTTTCGTTCTGGATCGCGCAAGGCGTCCGCGTCTTCCGCGTCGACAACCCGCACACCAAGTCGCTCCGCTTCTGGCGCTGGTGCATCGAAGACATCAAGCGCCGCGCCCCGGACACGATCTTCCTCGCCGAAGCGTTCACGCGGCCCAAGGTCATGTACGCGCTCGCGAAGGCCGGGTTCTCGCAGTCGTACACGTACTTCACGTGGCGCCGCACGAAGGCGGACTTCGAATCGTACATGCGCGAGCTCTCGCGCCCGCCCGTCGCGGAGTTCTTCCGGCCGAACTTCTGGCCGAACACGCCGGACATCTTGCCGGAGGACCTGCAATACGGCGGGCGGCCGACGTTCCTCCTCCGCCTCGTGCTCGCCGCGACGCTCTCGAGCAACTACGGCATCTACGGCCCCCCGTTCGAGCGCATGGAGCACGTCGCGCGGTCGGGTTCGGAGGACTACCTGGACAGTGAAAAATTCGAAATCCGCCGCTGGGACACGCCCTTCGAAGGCTCGCTCCGCGACGCGATCCGCGCGATCAACGCGATCCGGCGGGCGCACCCGGCGCTCCAACAAACGACGTCGATCGCATTCCACGACACGAGCGATCCGTCGGTCCTCGCGTTCAGCAAATCGTGGAGAGGGAGCACGGTGGTCGTCGTCGCGAACCTCGATCCGCGACGGACGTGCACCGTCCAGGTGACGCTCGATCGGGCGGCGCTCGGCATGCAGGAGGGCGATCGCGTCGTCGCACGCGAGCTATTGTCGGGCGACGAGAGCATCTGGACGGACGGCGCGGTCTCGTTCACGCTCGAGCCGAGCCCCTTCCCTGCGAAGATCGTCGCCCTGACCAAGCGCGCTCGCGCCGAACGCGATTTCGAGTACTACCTATGAGCCCGCCGAACGACCAACGAGCCCCCCTCGAAGTCCCGTCGTGGGACGCGATTTTCGCGGTCCCGGCGCGCGTGCCGTTCCATCACGCGCTCGCCGATTGGATCGGGCAACAGCGGTGGTACCGCTCGAAGAGCCTGCGCATCGAAGGGGCCCGCGTGATCGCGACGTTCGCGCCACCGCGAGGTCGGTGCACGGGGTGCGTGGCGATCGTCGAGGTCGACGTCGAAGGCGAGCGCCCGGCGTCGTACGTCGTGCCGCTCGCCTACCTGAGCGGCGACGCGGCGGAGGCCTTCGCGCGGGAGCGACCGCGGGCCGTGGTCGTGCCCTTGCGTGTCCGCGCCGACGAGGTCGTCGATGACGGGATCGTCGCCGACGCCCTCGCGGTGGAGCCGTTCTTGTCCGACCTGCTCGCGATGTTCGACGACGAGATGTCCCTCGAGGACGCTGGGCACAGGCTCGCGTTCCACCGGCTTCCCGCGCCGATCTGGAGCGTCGAGAAGGACGTTTCACCGAAGGTGCTGGAGCGCGAGCAGACGAACACCAGCGTGACGTTCGGCGAGCGCTTCGTCTGCAAGATCGTGCGCAAGCTCGACGACGAACCGAGCGCGGATCTGGAGATGGGCCGCTTTCTCACGGAGGTCGGGTTTCGTCACGCGCCCGCGCTCGCCGGCTACGCGGAGATTGGGCGAGCCGAGCCGACGAAGCCGGGGGCGGCGGCGACCGTCGCGCTCCTCCACGAACACGTGCCGAACCGTGGGGACGCGTGGGCCTTCGCTCGCGATGCGCTCGCGCGATGGCTCGGCGACGTTCGGGAGAGCCGTCGTGTTCCACCGGATCTCGACGCGCGCACGGGTCGCTCGTTCGCCGCGAGGCTGGCGGGTGGTCCCGTCGCCGACGCGTTCGGGACGAGCCCAGAGCTCTTTCGCCTCCTCGGGCAGCGCACGGGCGAGCTCCACGCGGCGCTCGCGTCGCGCCCCGCCGATCCGGTGTTCGGCCCCGAGCCGCTCGATGCGCCGACGCGTCGGGCCCTGGCGCTCGACGCGCGGGCGCGGTTTTCGCCGATCGCGGCGCGGCTCCGCGAAAAGGACGAAGGCGCGTGGGCGAAGCTCGAACGCCGCCGACATGAGCTCGACGCGCGGCTCGATCGCATCTCGTTCTTGACCGACGCCGGCACGAAGCTCCGCGTGCACGGCGATTTCCACCTGGGGCAGGTCCTCTTCACGGGCGACGACTTCGTCATCATCGATTTCGAGGGCGAGCCCGCGCGGAGCATCGAGGAACGACGCGCGCGACGCTCGCCCCTCGTCGACGTCGCCGGCATGCTCCGATCCATCGACTACGCGGGGTGGGCGACCCTCCGGGATCGCGCGAGGGAAGATCGGGCCTCGGTCGCTCCTTGGATCGAAGCCTGGTGCCGGATCGCGTCGGCCGCGTTCCTCGGCGGTTGGTTGTCCGTGGCAGATGGCGCTGGAATCCTTCCATCCACGACCGAAGCGCGCGACGCGTTGCTCGAGTTTTTCCTTCTCGAAAAGTGCATCTACGAGATCGGCTACGAATTGGACCATCGTCCGGAGTGGCTCGACATCCCCGTCGCCGGCATGCTCGCCCTGCTCGCCGAAGACACCGGACGAAGCTGAAAAGCGGTGCTACCTTTGCGCCAGGACGTTCGAGCGCCGCCTTCGGGAGGCCGCCTGCGACGTTCGAGAACGGCATGCGCACGCCCCGCGGAATCCTGTTCTTCTCGACGCCGTCACGCACGGCGCTCGCCGTCGCCACGGCGATCGGGCTCGGCGGAGCGTTCGCGTGCGGCGACGATTCGGCGGCCGACGACGATCCGACGCAGCCCGCGAAGGTCCACCTGGAGAGCACGTGCTCCACGGACGTGGATTGCATGAACGGCGGCCGATGCGAGAACGTCGCCCCGGACGCCCGAGCCTGCGTGAGCTCGAAGAGCTGCACCGGCGGCCCCGGCGCCGACGAAACCTGCGGGAGCGCGCGCGGCAACGAGGACTCCCCGGGCGGGACGAGTTGCTGCGAGTCCCGCCTCGTCCCCGGCGGCACGTACCACCCCTTCAACGACGATCGCTTCACGGCGACGGTGAGCCCGTTCCTCCTCGACACCTTCGAGGTCACGGCCGGACGATTCCGCGCGTGGGTCGAGGCCACGAACGGCAACCTCCGCGCGAGCGCGCCCTCCGAAGGGGAAGGCGCCCATCCGAAGATCCCGGACAGCGGATGGCGTTCGGAGTGGAACGCGCTCCTGCCGACGAACCGCGAAGAGGTCGACGAGATGTTCGGCCCGGAGTCGTGCCAGGTCGGCAGCAACGTCCAAGACTACGGCGCGCTGACGTGGTGGACCGACGAGCTCGATCGCGCCGTGCGCGCCGCGAACGACTCGTCCACCGTCCTCTCGGAGAACACGAAGACGCGCCTCGACACCAAGCCCATCAACTGCATCCCGTGGGAGGTGCTCTTCGCGTTCTGCGTGTGGGACGGAGGGCGGCTCCCGACGAACGCCGAATGGGGATTCGCCGCCGCCGCCGGGGACGAACAACGCGCGTTTCCGTGGGGGAATCCGGCGGACGAAGATCTCGTGTTCATCGACGGGCGCGACGATCTCTCGCGCACGCCGACGTACGCCGCCGGCCGCGACTACACGGTCGCCGCGCTGTTCGATCCGAGCGACGGCAAACCGAACCTCCTGCCCGACAGCTACTTGTCGACGTGGGGCGGCCCCATCCGCGAAAAATACGACAACGCGACGCACATCGCGCCGGTCGGCCGAAAGGCGCTCGGCAACGGAAAATGGGGGCACGCCGATCTCGCCGGCAACATCCATGAGTGGATGCTCGACGAAGGGCCCGTGCGGCCGGGCACGTGCACGGACTGCGCGAACGTGAGCTGGCCGAAGAGCGACGCGTTCGACCCGAACGTCAAGGAAGGCATCATCCCGGAGTTCGAACATCGTTGGTTCGCGGGTGGGGCACGCGTGATCCGGGGAGGCGCGTGGGACAACGCCTTCTCGCTCGCCAACGGACAATCGCCTTTGGAAATCAACGCGTACACGAGCTACCCCGTGCGCCGCACCTACCGCGCGCTCGGGGGTCGGTGCGCCCGCGACCGGTAGCGCTCGATCGACGTCACGAGAACGGCACGCGGGACCATTTACCGAGGCGACCGTCTTCTCTACGATCGACGCGATGTCGACGCGTCTTGCTTCCGGGCTTTCGGTCGTCTTCTTCGCGGTGTCGGCGGGAGCGCTCGCCGTCGCCGCGTGCGGCAGCTCCGAGGGCGACTCCGAGTTCGGTCCGACGACCGGCAACAACAACACGACCGACGCCGACGTCCCCGACGCGGCGTTCGAGCTCGACTCGGGCGACGACGACGCGAGCGGCGGAGACGGCGGCGCGCCGAACGGAACGCTCGTCGCCATCCTCCGCGATTTCAAGAAATACGCGGGCGAAGGGACGAACCCGGATTTCGAGAACGTCCCGACCGACGACGAACGACCGGACGGCGGGAGCACCGACTACCACGGACCGTGGACCGAATCGTCGGATTACCCAGGAGCGAATTACCCGTTCGACATCGTCGAGTCGACGTTGGGCGACGACGGAACGCCGGTCTACAAGACGTCGAACACGTTCAACGGCACGGCCGGACGAACGGCGACGACGCACGGCAAGGAGTTCTTCGACCAGTGGTACCACGACACGCCCGGCTTCAACGTCGTGCGCAAGGTGCCGCTCGTCCTCACGAAGATCGACGCCGTGACGTATTCCTACGACAGCGAGGTCTCCGGCGTTCCGCTCGACCCGTCGAAACCCGATCAAGATCGTGGCTTTTTCCCCATCGACGACGGCTCGAAATTCGAGACGAAGAGCGACGGATTCGGCAACGAGGGCAATCCGCACAATTACCACTTCACCGTCGAGCTGCACACGCAGTTCAAATACAAAGGAACGGAGAAGTTCAAATTCAGCGGCGACGACGACGTGTTCGTCTTCATCAACAAGAAGCTCGTCATCAACATCGGCGGCATCCACGCGCGGCTCGAAAAGGAGATTTCGCTCCCCGAGTTGGCGAGTGAGCTCGGGCTCGTCGTGGGGCAGAAATACCCGCTCGATTTCTTCCAGGCCGAGCGTCACGTCACGCAATCGAATTTGCGCATCGACACGACCCTCGAGCTCGAGCCCGTCATCGTGAATTGACGGGCCGGGCTCCGAGGGGGCGACCGTAAAGCATGCGCATGCGGCGACCCAGCGTGCGATGGGCGGGCACGTGGCGACCGGGCGCGATCAACCGGATTGGAGGACTTCGAGGAAGCCGTCGCCGTACTGCTCGACGCGCCCCGGCCCCATCCCGTAGAGCGCGAGCAGCTCGTGCGTGTCGCGGGGTCGGATCATCGCCATCTCGACGAGCGTTCGGTCCATCGCGACGACGTAGGCCGGCACCTTCTTCGCGCGGGCGATCTCGGCGCGGTGGGCGCGGAGCTTCTCGAAGAGCTCCTTATCCTCGGAGCGGAGCGCGACGGGCGGCGCGGACGGAGCGCGGCTCGATCGCGGCTCGGACTTCGACTTCGTGCGCTTGGACGACGTCGCCGGCGGAAGGACGAGGAGCGCGGGCGCCTCGCCCTTCATGACCTGGGCTCCGGCCCGCGTGAGGTACGGGACGGGGTGCTCGGTCGGCGTGAGATCGATCCAACCGGCGGCGAGCAGGGCGCGGAGGAGCGACGTGATCCACGGGACCGGCCTCTCGCGGAGGAGGCCGAAGGTCGACAGCGACGAGAAGCCGAAGCGCGTCGTTCGCTCCGACGTCACGCCGTGGAGCATTTCGGCGACGGCCACGAGCCCGGCGCGGCGATCGGCGCGCGCCACGGCCGACAGGGCTTTTTTCACGATGGTCGTCGTTTCGTCGGTGTTCTCGGAGCCTTCGTCGAAGCCGCCGTCGGCGAGCGTCTGACAGATGTCGCAATGGCCGCACCCGCCGAGCAGCTCGCGCTCGTCGCCGAAGTAGCGGAGGACGAAGTCGTGGCGGCACGACCGCGCGTCGACGTAACGGAGGAGATCGCGGAAGAGGCTCCACGCGCGCGCCGCGAGCGCAGGATCGGCCGCCCCGCCGTCGCTTCCGAGCTGGACGAGGCGACGGCGGAGCGCGATGTCCATGCCCGAACACAGGAGGAGGCCCGACGCCTCGTCGCCGTCGCGGCCCGCGCGGCCGACCTCCTGGTAGTAGGCCTCGATCGACGACGGCGGCTGCACGTGGACGACGGCCCGGATGTCCGCGCGGTCGATGCCCATGCCGAACGCGTTCGTCGCGACGATGACGTCGGTCTTGCGCTGGGCGAAGCGCTCGGCGACGCGGGCGCGGTCGTCGCCGTCCATGCCGGCATGGTAGTGCGCGGCGTTGTACCCGCGCGTCTTGAGCGCCGAGGCGAACTGCTCGGTCGCCTTGCGCGTCGCCGCGTAGACGATGGCCCCGCCCGACGGCGTGCTCGGCCGGCCGAGCGTCCGGGCGAGGCTCTCGAAGAGCGCTTCACGCGCGTCCTTGGGGCCGTCCACCGTGCGCGCGGCGAGGTGGAGGTTCGGGCGCGCGAAGCCGCGGAGCACCTCGCGGAAGGGACGCTCGTCGAAGCCGAGCTGCGCGCGGATCTCGCGGCGGACGTCGGGGGTCGCCGTCGCCGTGCACGCGAGCACGCGCGGCGGCTGGATCCGCTCGAGGAGCGCGCCGATGCGGAGGTAATCCGGGCGAAAATCATGGCCCCACTGCGCGATGCAGTGCGCCTCGTCGATGGCGACGAGCGAGAGCTTGCAGCGCGAGAGCAGCCGCACGAATGACTCGGAGGCGAGCCGCTCGGGCGCCGCGTAGACGATCGTGAACTCCCCCGCGAGCACCTTGGCCTCGCGCGACCGACGCTCTTCGGCGTCGAGCGTCGAGGCGAGGTAGGTGGCCGAGATCCCGCGCGACGCGAGCCCTCGGACCTGGTCCTCCATGAGCGCGACGAGCGGCGACAAGACGAGCGTCGTCCCACCGAGGACGACCGCCGGGAGCTGGTAGGTGAGCGACTTGCCGCCGCCGGTCGGGGCCACGACGAGCACGTGCCCCGGATCGCCGAGGAGCGCGTCGATGGCCTCCCTTTGCCACGGCCGGAAGGCGTCCAGACCGAATCGCGCGCGGAGCGTCTCTTCGATGGAACCGGTCATCCCGAGCCGCTCACGGGCGCGCCGTCATGCCGACACCGCGCCGTCGCGTTCGGCGGCGACGACGCTCCGCGCGAAACGCTCGATGCGCCGCGCGAGCTGTCCGGGGCGGTCGAAGTGCGGGCAATGCCCGTAGCCCTTGGGCCGCTCGATGACGGCGTGCGCCGGCAGGTGTTCCTTCAAGAAACGGAAGTGCGTGTCGGGCAGGAGCCGCTCCGACTGGCCCCACACGAGCAGGACCGGCATCGACAGATCGCGCAGCGCCGCGGGGTGAGGCATGTGGTCGTTCGACGCCGACGCGAGCAAGTCACGCACGGCACGGCGGTAGACGACGCCCGGCAGCTCGTGCACGACGAACGACAGGTACCACGGCGGCCGGTGGTAGATGCGCTGGACGAACGACACCGCGTCGGCGCGCGTGCGGAGCGCGAACACGTTCCGCAACGTCTCCCACTCCTCGGGCGTGGCTTGCGCGCCAGCCGGCGAGAGCAACACGAGCGCGCGCACCTTCTCGGGGCTCGCGACCGCCATTTGCAGCGCGAGCAGGCCGCCGAGGGAGTTGCCGACGAAGATCGCCGGCTCGTCGACGAGGCGATCGATGGCCGCGTGGACGGACTCGAAGAGCTGCTCGGGCCGGAGCTCGCCGATGGGCTCCGCGCTGAAGCCGTGCCCCGGGTACTCGGGCACGACGATGCGCCGGAAGTGGCGCGCGAGGCGGAGGAAGAGCGGAGCGAAGGGCGTCGCCGACGCGCTGATGCCGTGGAAGAGGACGAGCGTCGGCAGATCGCCCGTGCCGGGGACGTCGTAGACGTGCATGCGACCGGCCGGCACGTCGATCGTGTGGCTCTTGACGCCGCGGAGGTGGAGCGCCGCGCGGCCGGCGCGCTCGGCGAGCGGAACGAGCACCGGCGTCATCGGGATCCCCCCACGGTCGCGTGCGGGCGGCGCGGCGCGGCGACGGCCTTGGACGCGCGAAGGCCCCGAGCGACGACACCGCGCGCGAACGCGCGAAAAACTCGGACATCCTGCATCATTCTCTCCTTGTCTAGACGTGCCAGGCGCTTGATCGCAAGCTCGAGACGCAGCGCGTCGCCTTTTGACGAACAGCGCCGCACGACACACACGGTCAGCGGTCCGCGTCCGCGCGTGTACCGCGCTCCCTTGCCCGCGTCGTGGGCGCGGATGCGCGCGGCGACGTCGCGCGCGATGCCGGTGTAGAGGCTCCCGTCCGCGCACCGGGCGACGTACACGAACCAGCGATCGCGCGAGAGCTCCGGCACGTCGTCCTCACCGCGCCGCGCGCTTTCGCATGAGGCCTTCCTGGGCGACGGTCGCGACGAGCTTGCCGTCGCGCGTGAAGATGCGTCCGCGGACCAGGCCGCGTCCGCCGTGCGCCGCCGGGCTCTCCATGTCGTAGAGGAGCCAGTCGTCGACGCGGAACGGCTGATGGAACCACATGACGTGATCGATGCTTGCAATTTGCATATTTTCGGCGAGCCACGTCACGCCGTGAGGGAGGAGGGCCGTGGTCACGAACGAGTGATCGGACGCGTACGCGAGCAGGTACGCGTGCAGCGCGGGATCGTCCGGCAGCTCGTGCGACGCCCGGAGCCACACTTTGCGCACGGGGGGCTTCGGGGTCGGGTGGAACGGATCGTCGACGTCGCCCTCCGGACGAAGCTCGAACGGCCGGTCCGCCGAGAGGCGTTCACGAAGGAACGGCGGGAGCCGCTCGACGAACGGGGCGAGCCGTGCCTGCTCGGTGGCGAGCGACTCGGGCGGCGGCGCGTCCGGCATGGGGTCCTGGTGCTCGAACCCTTTTTCGGAGAGCTGGAACGACGTCGAGAGGTTGAAGATCGGCCGGCCGCTCTGGATCGCGACCACGCGTCGTGTGGTGAACGAGCCGCCGTCACGAATGCGATCGACGTCGTAGACGATGGGCTTCGTCACGTCGCCAGGGCGGAGGAAATACGCGTGGATCGAGTGGACGTGCCGATCGGCAGGGACCGTCTGGAGGGCGGCCGACAAGGCCTGTCCGAGCACCTGCCCCCCGAACACGGTGCCCCAACCGAGATCTTGGCTCTGTCCGCGAAAGAGATTTTCTTCGATGCGTTCGAGGCGAAGAAGGCTCACGAGCTCGTCGAGGACGGTCGTCATCGGTGGACCTTGCTTCCTTTCTTCCATGGGATGCGTCGAGGCCCCGTTCCGTCGCGTGGTGTCGCGAGGTCCGTTCGGTCCGTTCGGAGGGGAGGTTGCTCGACCGGGGGGCGGATTGTAGCGCGGTCGTCGAGGTCGGCGTCCGGCGATAGCGCCGTGGGGCGGCACGGGGCGGGTCGTCCGGGGAGCAGGTGCGCCCACATGAACCGTCGATGCACCTACCGAAGCACGACCGCAACGCCTTCGGGCACGCGCGAAAGCTGATCGCGACGGCGCGACGTCCCGTATGCTTGGTCGCGGATGGATCCCACGCAGATCGTCATCGGTGCCGTTGCGGTGAGCCTCTTGGCCGCGTTGGTTTTCGGTTGGTCGCGCAAGTCCCGGCGTCGCGATACCGGCGGCGCGGAGACGGCGAATGCGGAAGCTCCGGTCGGCAACGCCGCCCGCGAGGCGCATCGCGAGCCCGCCGTGACGATCCCGCAGCAGGAGTTCGTCACGACGCCGGGCGCGGACGCCGTCGGGGCGGCCCGAGCTTCGGCAGAAGGCGGATTTCCAAACGTGCAGGATGGCGCGGCTGAGACGGCGGCGGCGGCGAACGCAGCGCCGACGGCGACATCGGGGGCGGCGGCGAACGCGCAGGGAGCGGAGGAGCCCGCGACGAACGCGCTCCAGCCCGCGACGACGTCGAGCGATGCCGACGACGCGGAGAACGACTTGTCGATCGACGTCGACGTCGGTGAGGTCGCGAAGACGGGCGCGCTTCCGACGCCGCTCATCCCGGCGCCGCTCGACGAATCCGCGCGCCGTACGCCGCCGCATGGACTGCCGGCGCTCGATCCGGTGGCCTCCACGGAGGCCGACGCGATCCCGTCCGAAGTCCTGCGGTCGGAGCCGAGGAAGCCCGACGCGAAGGCCATCGTGCGCGAGATCCCGTCGACGAAGCCCGAGATCAAAGCGGCCACCCCGGCCGCGCCGCCCTCGAGCTCCCGAACGCCGGCGGCACCTCCTTCGAGCTCACGCGCTCCCCTGGCGCCGCGAACGTCCCCCTCGCGGCCGGGAATGCCCGCCGTCGCGCCCAAAGTCACCCCGTCGCGGCCGGGAATCCCCGCCGTCGCGCCGAAGCCCGCGCCCTCGCAACCCGGCATGTCCGCCGTCGCGCCGAAGCCCGCGCCTTCGCAACCCGGCATGCAGGCCGTGCCGAAGCCCGCGCCCTCGCAACCCGGCATGCAGGCCGTGCCGAAGCCTTCGCCGTCGCGGCCGGGGATGCCGGCCGTTCCGAGCGCGACGCCGTCGCGGCCCAGGATTCAAGCCGTGACCGCGAAGGCCGCACCTTCGAAGCCGGACATGAAGGCCGTGACGCCGAAGGACGATCCGGCGGCGACCGCGCCGCGCGATGCGTTCGACGTGCTCGACCAGCTCGAAGTCCCGGTGACCAAGCCCGAGGCGGCGGTCGAAAAGCCCGTCTCGGCGCCGAAGGTCGCGGCGGCGTCGCCGACGGCCGAGCTCGAGAAGAGCGATCCCCGCCACCAATCGGCGCGACGGTTCGCGCGCGTGGCGGTCGGCGAGATCAAGCTGTACCACGAGAGCGAGGTCCTCGACGGGCGCAAGGCCAAGGATCTCTGGAAGCGGCTCGGCTCCAAGATCGACCTCTGCATCCAGACGTACGAGACGCGCGTGCCGAGCGACGTGCGCGAACGCTTCGACTACCTCTACGACGAGCTCGTGCGACAGCTCGCCGAGGGCGATCCGTCGAAGCTCGGCGCGGACGCACCGACCTTCACGTCGCCGAAACGCTGACGGCGCTCACGGCCGTCGTGACCTTCACGGCTTCGGGATGCGGATCGTGCTGATCATGAACGAGCCGCTCACGACGTACATGAGCGTGAGCGGGTGCAGCACGAACGGGCCGAGGGAGAGGTCGCCGAACCAGAGCGCATCGCCCACGCGATCACGCGCGAACGCGACACCGAGCACGAGCACGAGCGACAGGCTCGTCGGGATCGGCGTGCCTTCATAGTACTTCACCTTGCCGGTCTCGTCGGAGAGCGCGTCGGCGGTGACGTTGTAGCGCGCGAGGCGGCTGATGCCGCACGCCACGAAATAGCAGAGCGCGACGGCGTCCCAACCGCCGCGCAGGCCGAGCGCGAACCCGAGCGACGCGGGCGCGACGCCGAACGAGACGATGTCCGCGAGCGAATCGAGATCGGCCCCGAGCGGCGAAGACTTGCGACGCCAACGCGCGACCGTGCCGTCGAGGGCGTCGCACACGAGCGCGAGGGGCAAGAGCGCGAACGCCGCGTGGATCGCCGTACGACTCCCGCTCGCGACATAGCTCATGCACGCGAGGACCGCGCCCATCCCACACGCGGCGTTGCAGAGCGTGATGAGATCCGCGAGCGCGAACGTCCGGACCATCGAGAACGGCTTTTTCGGCCCCCCGCTTCCCACCGAGGCGTCCGTTTCCGGCGAAGACTTCATGGACGACGAGTTCATGGGCGAAAAGAATCGAATCCTTCGGGTTTCCGACCGGGCCCAGCCACCGGGGCCCGGACACCGGAGCTTGCCCGATTGTGCCAGTCGCACGCGGGTTTCAAAAGGTGAAACGTGGCGAAGCGCCATGGTCCGCCCTACGTTGGGCAGGGTGGCCCCCGTCCGCACGATGGCGCCCGAAGCCGCCGCCGCCATTCTCCGCCGGACCTTGAAGGATCCGACGAAGCCGCGCACCGTCGCCGACGCGTCGGTCGAAGGCGGCCTCGCGCTCCGTGACGCGGAGGCCGGGCTCACCTGGCTCACGAGCGAGTACCGCGGACATCTGCGGGTGACGAGCGAAGGCGAGCTGCTCCACCTCTTCCCGACGGGCTTCACCAAGCCCTGGGAGACGAAGGAGGCCACCGAGCGCGCCTTGTCGGCCGTCGGACGAGCGCTCGTCGGGGCCGGCCGATTCATCGTCCGTGCGTGGCTCCTCACGGTCATGGTCGGGTACGCCGCGCTGTTCGTCGCCCTCGTCGTCGGGCTGACCCTCGCACGCCAATCCGACAGCCGTGACCGCGGCCCCGGGGTGTCGTTCTTCCTCGGCGGGCTCTTCCGCATGATCGGCGACGCGCTGTTCTGGACGTTCCACCCTTTCTCTCCCCTCTACATGGGCCGCGGCTACGGCAACGGGTTCTACGGCGAGGGGTTCGCCTACACGGGGCGGCGCGAGCGACGGCGCGGCGAGGGCGACGACGTCCCGTTCTACGAGAAGGTCAACCGCTTCGTGTTCGGCCCGCCGTCCGTGCCCGAAGATCCGCACGCCGTCCGCGCCCGCATCCTCGCCGAGCTCCGCGCGAAGCGAGGCCGCATCGGGCTCGCGGACGTCATGCGCGTCACGGGGCTGCCGCGCGCGGAGGCCGATCCGCTCATGGCGCAGCTGATGCTCGACCACGACGGCTCCGTCGAGGTGAGCGAGAACGGCGGCATCTTCTACCGCTTCGAAGCGATGCGAAAGACCACGGCGGAGAGGGCTCCCGCGCGCCCTGCGCCGGCCTGGACGAACGCGCCGAAGTTGCCGCCTTTGACGGGAAATCCGACCGGGTCGAACGTCGCCATCGCGCTGCTCAACGGGTTCAACCTGTTCGCGAGCGCGTGGGTCATGGCGCACGGGCTGACGCTGTCGAACCTCGCGCTCCTCTTCTCGAAGCGCCCGCCGCCGATCCTCCCCGACGACGGGTTGCCGCTCGCGCTCGGGCTCGTGCCGTTCGTGTTCTCGCTCGCGCTCTTCTTGCTGCCGCTCTTCCGGACGCTCGTCCGGCCGCTCCGTGAGCGACGTGCGTCGGAGGAGAGGGCCCGACTCTCGGTGCTCCGCGAGGTGCTGGCGCGGACGACGCAGCGAAAGCCCGTGCCGGACGAGGCTCTTCGCGAGGCGTTTCGCGGCGCGGCCGGGCGCGATCCGTCGTCCGAGGAGATCACCCGACGGGTCGTGGAGCTCGGCGGCGACGTCGACTTGGAGTCGCCCGGCGAGGTCCGCTACCGCTTCGCCGATCTCGAGGCCGAGGCCGCGGCGCTCGACGAAGAGCGGGCGCGGGCGAGCGAGACCGAGGCGCGCGTCGGACGCGTCGTGTTCGCGAGCGACGACGACGCGTCGTGAGCGAAAGCCCGAGCCTCGCGTCCACGGGCCGGGCTCACGCGTCGCGAACGACGAGCAGGCGCATCTCCGTCATGTCTTCGATGGCGTAACGAACGCCCTCACGGCCGAGGCCCGAGCCCTTCACGCCGCCGTACGGCATGTTGTCGACGCGGAAGCTCGGCACGTCGCCGACGACGACTCCGCCGACGTCGAGCTCGTCCCACGCGCGCATGGTGTGCGCGAGATCGTTCGTGAAGACGCCCGCCTGAAGCCCATAGGCGCCGTCGTCGACGCGGCGGAGGGCGTCGTCGAAATCGTCGAAGGGCTCGATCACGACCACCGGCCCGAACGCCTCTTCCGCCACGAGCGGCTCGTCGCGCGGGACGTCCTCGAGCACCGTCGCTTCGAGCATGGCGCCGGCGCGACCGCCGCCGACGAGCACCTTCGCTCCCCTCGCCTTCGCGCGCGCGATCCACCCTTCGAGGCGAGCGGCCGCGGCCTCGTCGATCATCGGCCCGAGGAACGTGTCTTCGAGCTTCGGATCTCCGGCGCGGAGCGTCCGCACGCGGTCGACGAGCGCGCGCCGGAAGGCGTCGTGGAGCGAGGCGTGGACGAACACGCGCTGCACGGAGATGCAGCTTTGCCCCGATTGGTAGAAGGCACCGAAGACGATGCGCCCCACCACGAAGTCGAGCCGCTCGCCCTGATCGCGGTCGACGATGCACGCGGCGTTGCCCCCGAGCTCGAGCACGACCTTCTTCCGCCCCGCGCGCGCCTTGAGCTCCCAACCGACCTTGCCCGAACCGGTGAACGACAGGAGCTCGAGGCGCGGATCCTCGACGAACGGCGCGACGTCCTCGACGCGGCACGGGACGACGCCGAACGCCCCTTTCGGCAGATCGGTCTCGGCGAGGATCTCCCCGATGACGAGCGCGCCGATGGGCGTGCGCTCGGAGGGCTTGAGCACGAACGGACAGCCCGCGGCGATCGCGGGCGCGACTTTGTGGGCGACGAGGTTGAGCGGGAAATTGAACGGCGTGACGAGCGAGACCGGCCCCAAGGGCACGCGCTTCTCGAAGCCGCGGTAGCCCTTCGCGCGCTCGGAGATTTCGAGGTTCAAGACGCTGCCGCCGACGCGGACGGACTCCTCGGCGGCGACGCGGAACGTGTCGACGAGGCGCGTGACTTCGCCGCGCGCGTCGCGGATGGGTTTGCCGGCCTCCACGGCCAACGCGTACGCGAGCTCCTCGGCGCGCTCGCGGAAACGACGCACGCAGTGCTCGAGGACCGCTTGGCGTGCGTAGGGAGGGAACTTCCGCATTGGCTCGGCGGCGGCCGCTGCGCCGGCGATGGCGCGTTCGATGGCCGCCCGATCGGCGAGCGGCACGCGCGTCACGACCTCGCCCGAATATTTGTCCGTCACGGCGAGCGCCTCGTTCGGCATCTCCGGAACGCTTGCAATGTACATCGGATAGCGCGGCGCGAGCCGCGGCGTGCGGGCGTTCGGAGCGGTCATTCCTTCGTCTTACACCGGTTCGCGCGCACGTTCGCGCCCCCGACGTGCAGGGGCATCGGATCGCGGACGACCACGGGCCCTCGTTCCATGAAACAATGCCATCGAACGATGTCCCATGAAGCCGCGTCGGCCTCCGACCTCCGCAAGCCCGATCCTCAGCTCCCGCCTACGCGGGAACGCCGAGGGATTGACCGTGCCTTCGCGGCCCTCGAGCGCAGCCTCGCCCACCGAGCAGCGCCTTGGATCGTGCTGCTCGTCGCCGCGCTGCTCACCTGCACGTCGCTGACGAACGGCTACACCAGCGACGATCACGAGCTCCTCGCCGCCGAGCGTGGCGCGTCGATCGCTTTGGGGCATCCGCCCTTCGACCTGTTCGCGTTCGCGACGGGCCGAGCCGCGGACGCCGAGCGTCTCCGCGACGCCGGCGTGCTCGGCTGGTGGATCGATCCGACGACGCGCATCCATTTCCTTCGCCCATTGGCCTCGCTGACGCACACGCTCGACGGCGGCGAGCCGGTGCTCGAGCACGTCCACAACGTCGTCTGGTACCTGCTCGCGATCGCGGCGCTCTGGCTCGTCGTTGCGCGCAGCGAAGGCCCACGCGGCGTGGCGATGTTCGGGGTGCTCCTCTTCGCGATCGACGATCTGCACGGCGGCACCGTCGGGTGGATCGCCAACCGGAGCGCGCTCATGGCGGCCGCGTTCGGCTTCGCGGCGCTCGCGGCCCACGACAAGAAGATCCGCGACGGATGGCGGCCCGGGGCCTTCGTCGCGCCGCTCCTCTTCGCGACCGCGCTCGCCTCGGCGGAGGCGGGCGCCTGCACGCTCGGCTACCTCGTCGCGCATGCCCTCTTCCGCGACCGACGGAGCGCCCGCGAGCGGATCCTGGCCCTCGCCCCGTACGCGGCCATCGTGATCGCCTACGCCGTGCTCTACGCGGCCGGCTCGTTCGGCGTCCGCGACGCCACGCAATACGTCGACCCGGTCAGCGAGCCGCTCCGCTTCGTCCACTTCGCGTTCGAACGCCTGCCGGCTTTTCTCTGGGCGATGATCGGCGGTCTCCCGTCGGACGCGGCGATGGCCTACGCGGCGATCCACCCCGCGCTCCCGTACGTGATGGCCTTCGTCGGGCTCGTCGCGTTCGGGCTGTTCTTGGGGGTCCTCCTCCCGCCGCTGCGACGCGATCGCGAGAGCGCGTTCTGGTTGCTCGGCGCGATCCTCGCGACGCTGCCGCTGTGCGCGGGGTTCGCGTCGGACCGCGTCCTGCTCCTGCCGAGCGCGGGGATCTCCGTCGTGATCGCCCGCTTGGCGTTCGCCGTGGTGCGCGACGCGAACGCCTACGCATCCAAGGTCTCCCGCGCGCTGGGACGATTCGCGACCGGCGCCCTCGTCGTCTCCGCGTTGCCGCTGAGCGCGCTGCTCTTGCCCCTGCGGGCCCACGCCGGTGAAGCGACGCGCGCGCCGTTCACCGACGCGGATGTTTCCTTGCCGAGCGGTCCGCCGAGCGCCGACGCGACGGTCATCCTCGTCGATCCGCCCGTCGAACCGCTCGTCCTCTACGCCCACTACGCCCGCGCCGCGCGAGGAGCCCCGAGCCCCGGCCGCACGCGCGTGCTCGCGACGTCGGGAGGACGCGCGCTCCAGGTCGAACGCGTCGATACGCACACCCTCCGCATTCGCAGCGACGCCGGCCTCCTGTCCCGCGAAATCGACATGATGCGACGCCGACCGGGCCGCGATCTGCCCGTCGGCGCGACGGTCCACCTCCCGGATCTCGCGATCACGATCGAAGCCGTCACCGCCGACGGGAGGCCCGCGACCGCGCTCTACCGCTTCGAACGAGCGTTGGACGATCCCGAGCTCGTCTGGCGCCAGTGGCAAGGCGACCGATTCGAAGGCTTCACCCTTCCGGCGATGGGCACGACCACGACGCTCCCCGCGATCGACGTCGTGAAGCTCTTCACCGGTGGCCTCCGGGCGAAGGACGGTCACGACGAACGCCCACGATGAGCGCCGCGCGCGAGCGCCACGCCATGAAGCGACGCGGGCACGCCATGCGACCGAACACGCCGCGGTGACGGACGATTCCCATGCATTCGCGCGTGACCTTCGCTACCGTTCGGGCATGCGCATCGGAACGATCGCAGCCATGTGCGGCGCGCTGGCGCTCGCGGCGTGCCAGAAGCCCGATCCTCCTCAGCTCACGATCGACTCCGTGCAAGTCACGGGGGTCAACACAGCGTCCATCGGGATGCACGTCGGCGTGGCGGCCTTCAACCCGAACCGCATCCCGCTCTCCGCGCAGCGCGTGACGGGACACGTCTTCCTCGACGACAAATACGATCTCGGCTCGGCG
>JBGAHN010000059.1:0-29920 GCA_044226145.1 Labilithrix sp.
GCGCGGCGTCTCGCGCCCCGTGACGTTGCTCTTCGGCGCGCGGGAAGAGCGCGATCTCTATGCGCTCGACGACCTCGCCGCCATCGCCGAAGAGTGGCAGAGCCCGTTCCGCTTCGTACCCATGCTCTCCGCGGTCTCGGACGACGCGACGTGGACCGGCGCGCGCGGACTCGTCACCGAGATGATCGACGACCTCCTCGAAGAGGGCGCGCACGCCTACCTGTGCGGCCCGCCCGCGATGATCGACGGCGCCATCGAACGCCTGAAAGCGCGCGGTATCGACCCGGCCAACATCCATTTCGATCGCTTCACCACGCGCGCGGACGGCCCGTCGTCCGCGACGACGTACGGCGTCGCAACGAACATCATGACATCCGCGCCGTCCATGTTCCCCGCGACGACGTCCGCGACGCGCGAGGCGGCCGAGGACGCCGCACCCGAACGAGGGCCATACGCCGGCATATGGCACTACGCGAAGTATTCCCTATTCCACCTCCTCGCCCTCTTGGCCGTGGCGGTGCTCTTCGCGGGCGGCCCGTTCATCACGATCGGCCTGCTCGCCGTCCTCACCTTCTACGTGCTCGGTGACATCTACGGCGGCGACGACACGTCGACCCCGACGTACCGCTACCCGGGCCTCCTCACGCTCCAACTCTGGCTCGCGCTGCCGCTCCTCGCGCTCATCATGTTCGCGTCGACGTGGAGCGTTTGCTCCGGCGATCCGCTCGGGTTCGGCCACTGGATCATGCAATGGACGGGCTACGACGTCGTCGCCGCGCGCGACGCGACGTCGTTCGGCCATCATGTCTCGGTGTGGATCGCGTCGGGGCTCCTCATCGGCCTCGTCGGCACGATCACCGCGCACGAGCTCACGCACCGGACGTGGGATCCCGTCTCGATGGCGATCGGCCGCTGGCTGCTCGCGTTCAGCTTCGACACGGTCTTCGCGATCGAGCACGTCTACGGCCACCACCGTTACGTCTCGACGACCGAAGATCCCGCGACGGCGCCGCGCGGGCGAAACGTGTATTTCCACGTCGTCGCGTCGACCCTCAAAGGCAACGTCAGCGCGTGGAAGATCGAGACGGCGCGGCTCCGCAAGAAGCACCTGCCGATCTTCTCGTGGCGCAACGCCGTGATCCGCGGGCACCTCATGAGCGTCTTCCTCGTCGGCGCCGCGTTCGCCATGGGCGGCTTGCGCGCGGCGGCCTTCTTCACGGCGTGCGCGCTGTGGGGCAAGGCGCTGCTCGAAATCGTCAATTACATGGAACACTACGGCATGGTGCGGAACCCCGCGCTGCCGGTCGAACCGCGGCACTCGTGGAATACGAATCGCCGCGTCAGCTCGTGGACGATGTTCAACCTGACGCGGCACTCGCACCACCACGCGCAGGGCGAAGTGCCTTATCAGGATCTCAAGCCGTACCCCGACGCGCCGATGATGATCGCCGGCTACGTCACGACGATCGTCGTCGCGATGATCCCGCCCCTCTGGCACAAGCTCATGACACCGAAGGTGCTCGCGTGGGATCGCGACTACGCGACGGACGAAGAGCGCAAGCTCGCGGCGATCGCGAACGCGAAGAGCGGTGTCCCTGCGCTCGTGCGAGCGACGTCGGGCGCGCGGCATCGAGCACGTCCGGGTCGACCTCAGACGGCGCGCGCGAGCTGAAGAAGCACGCCCGTCAGCGCGATCCGAGCCTGGCCCGAACGACGTCGACGAGGAGCGCGCGAAAGTCGGGCGTGTCCAACTCGAGCGCCCGAGTTTCGCCGTCCGCCATGGCGTCCGCGGAGCGCTCGAGCGCGAAGAGCAGCAGGGCGTCGGACTCGCGGGAGTGGGCGCGTCGGCCGGCGAGACGTATCCGATCGAGCAGCTCGAGCTGCCGGCGCCGCTGGGCACGGTAGAAATCGCGCACGTCGTGGTCCGTCGACACGAGCATGCGCAAGCTGGCACGAAAGCCTCGCCAGCGTCGGTGGTGTTCGACGAACATGTCGACGATGGCCGAGGCGCGCTCGTGCGCCGTTCCGCGGGCCTCGACGGCGCCTGCGATCTCGCGCCATTCGCGCGTCACCCACTGCTCGTAGACGACGAGGAACACCGCCCGCTTGTCGGCGAAGTGTTTGTAGAAGGTCCCTGGCGAATAGCCAGCCTCCCGCGCGATCCGGTTGGAGTCCGTGCCGTCGTAGCCGACGGTGTTGAAGAGTTTGGCGGCGGCGCGGACGATTCGTTCGCGTGTCTCCTCCGGCGACCCACGTGCGGGTCGCGCCTCGAGCTCGGGGACGAGCGGTTTCCGACGAGCCATGCTCAGCCTATCCCTCTCCCGAGCGAGCTCAGGAACGGCGTGACGGCATCCAGGAACGCCTCGGGGTTCTCGACGAACGGAACGTGCCCCGTGTCGAGCTCCACGTACGCGGCATGGGCGAGCTGCTCGCGCGTGCGTCGGGCGTCGACGTTCGTACGAACCACGGGATCGATTCGCCCCTGCACGATCAGCGCTGGGCATCGAACGTCGACAGGCTTTCTGGTGAAGTCGACTTCGCCGGTACCGAAGCTGCGCCACACGGCGGCGTCCATTTCGACGAAGCCCGGTCGCTGCCGCGCGAGGGCCATACGCTCGAGGACGCGCTCGCGCCCCGCCCCTCTCGTCTTGAGATAGAAGCGCGCAAAGGCGTGCCCCGCGTGGCGACGGACGAGCTCGCGCCCTTGAACCCAGCAGAACGTGCGCTCGACGAGGGCGGTGCCGGAGAAGCCGCCGCTGTCGACGAGGACCAATCCACGAACCGCGTCGGGCGCCCGCGTCGCCAGACGTAGGCTCGCGGTGCCGCCGACCGAGTTGCCCATGAAGACGGCCGGTCCGACCTTCAACGCAGCCACGGCGTCCTCGAGCACGTCGCAGAGAGCTCCCACCGACGCAGCCCTCGGGTCACGCCACATCGCAGATTCACCGTGACCGGGCCAATCGATCGCAAAGGTGCGATGCGTCTTCGACAACGCAGACCGCACGTCGTCGTAGTCGCGGTGATCGTGCCCGACGGCGTGCAAGAGGACGAGCGGCGGGCCTTCACCCCGAACGTCGACCGCGATCTTCCCCGCGCGTGTTTCGATGAACGGCATCCAGGTCTCTCCTCTCGGCGGCAGCCCACACTAGTGATAACAATATCACCAAGGCGACGCAAGACGAGCGCAGGCCGGGCTTCGGACGCGCACCGGATCTTCGGGCGGCGCGATCGTCGCGGACGAAACGTCGGCGATGGTGGCCGCCAACGATATGCCGGTATCTCCGTAAAGAAGCCCCTGTTTGAATCGGTCACCTGGGCGTAGACCTAGGACAGACCTATGACCACGAAGAAACCGGCGGAATTGCCGCCGGAACCGACGGTAGAAATCCTTGCCGGACCAAGACGCGCAGCGTCACGTCACGTTTTCACAGCGGAGGAGAAGCGGCTGTACGTCGAAGAAGCGAGCCAACCGGGCTCGAGCGTCTCGTCGGTCGCTCGTCGGCACGGACTCTCTCCGAGCCTTCTTTTTCGATGGAAGCGTCTCGCGGAAGAAGGCTCTAGCGTCGCCTTCCGACATCACGTTGGCGTTTCAGATCGACCCCGGTGTTCGCGCGTTGGGCTCGTCGGAGGCTTTGAACGTGGTCGCGACGAACCATTCGGCGCAAGCCATCCAGGCGAGCATTTCGCTTCGTGTCCGCGGTCTCGGCGTCAAACGCGTGGTGAACCTGGGAACGCTATCCCTTTCCGCCGGAGAAACGCGCACGGTTCCGTGGCTACCGGCGACGAGCCCGATCGCGCCGACCGGAACCAGCGCATCGGTGCTCGCGTTCGTCCACTACGACTCCGC
The DNA here is from genome assembly GCA_044226145.1 of Labilithrix sp. Classification (GTDB taxonomy): domain Bacteria; phylum Myxococcota_A; class Polyangia; order Polyangiales; family Polyangiaceae; genus Labilithrix. Next base: position 3,848 of record JBGAHN010000059.1, read on the forward strand.
CGGCAACACGTTGGCGATTCCATCGCAACCGATGACGATGTCGTTCGACAAGACGGGCGGCACTGCGTTCGTTTCGACGAACGACGACCTCGGCGTCCGACTCGCTTCCTTGGGCCGTCCCTACACCGATGCGTCGAAGGCGAATGGCCTCTCGACGGCCGACCGCGCCGCCGTTCTATCGGCACTCGGTGCGCATCGAGGACGTCGGGACGGATTTGCGATCGACGAATCCCCAGAACAGGTGACGAAACAGCTCCCGACCGCAGAAGGTGAGTCCGAAGAGGGTGACGTCGTACCGCTTCCCGGAGAGATCCTCGCTTCGAATGCGAAGTCCACAACGCCCGTCGACGTCGGCTCGTCCGAATCGAACGACGCCCCAGCGTCGAGCTTGCAAGGTGGGCCCATTTTCATCGGATGCGTCCTTTGGAGCCACACGAACACGAAAACGGGAAAGTACTGCGCCAACTGGCAACCTCAGGGATTTCGCGACGTATCCGTCTCTTCAGGGGTCGTGCCCGAGGACTTCACGGGGCAAGGTCCGGCCGCGTACGCGAACGCCGTCGCGAAGAGTGGCTCCACGGTCGTCTGGCAAGGTCGTCTCGACGAAAACGGTTGCACGCCCGTCATCGAATTCTGCAACAATGTCGAATCTCTGGATGTTTCTACGGCATCACTTCAAAGGCCGAACACAGGCGTCTTTCTCACGTCACGAGAGCTCAAAATTCAACCCACCTTCACCTACGCGGCGTCACCGAGTTTGCGCTACAGCTTGACGTATCCTCCATACGAAAGCCGCATCATTTTCAATATCAACTCGGGAAACCCCACCGTTCGCGTCGCCTCGATCGTCAGCCGCATCCTGAAGATGCCCGACAACGGGATTCGGAACGACAGTCTGTTCTCTCCGGACGCGCCGCTCGTGATTCATACGGAGGACGGGTGTAGAGGCTATTACTACAACCCGCCGTACCCCTCGACGTTCGCCTATACGGACCCGTCGACGGGCCAGACCAAATACGGCGAAGCGTGCGCCGACGAAGATGCAGCGTGGTTTGGACAGGTCCTATCCATTCAGGGATCGGAAGACGCAGGCTATACTTATGCACCAACCTCCTGGCACACGACCCAGGACGCAGTAACGATTGGGCACGAGCTCGGCCATTCGGCGCAGTACTCCATGCACGGCAGTCCTGGCACGCAAGGCTATGATAAGCCCCAACATGGCGATTGCTCTTGCGAGTGGGTGACGAGCGGCAACCGAACACATTGTCTCCAGTCTCAACACAAAATGGCCAGCGCAGAACTCGAGGGGTTCGGTCACTTCTATGCGGCACGCGTGATGAACGATGTCGGCCCAGGATTGGACGCACGATTCACATACTACAAGACGTATCGCCTGAAGCTCTTTGGAACCAACTACTCCGTCGCACCGCCCGTTCCGCTCAGCATCGGCGCGCCCGCCAGCGGCCAAGGATGGGTTCGCTCGTGGTGTCCTGAAGCGAACAGGAGTAGCGAATACGACTGGCTGACGTTCCTCTGGGCCATCAACGGCAAAGCTGCCTCCAATGCGCGCTCCACGATGATGGACATATTTGCCATTTTTCGCAACGCATCCGGTAATTTCATTTGGCAGAACATCCAACCACAGGCAAACGCGCATTTTGGGAGTTCGTTCGATCCTCGTGCACAACTGTTTAGCGCCCAGCTCTTGGCAAACGGACTGATCATAGAGCCTCCGGACGCCGAGTGACGGACGTTTTCGATAGCGCGAAGGCACCGAAGCAGCGTCGTTCAGCCATACGAGGTAGGAGCGCGCGGAGCTCGCTGGATCCGGGCAAGGCACGATCAACGCAGGACATTGCCGTCGCGCTTGGGATTGTAGAGGGAACTTTGATACAAACGCGATCGTTACACATATTGGCAACACTCTGCCTACTGAGTTCGTGCAATCGGGTACCGCAATCGAAGACGGAGCCACAACCCTTCGACTCTTCGCTATCTGACGCCGGCGCTTCGACTCCCGGCCGCTGTCACGATCGCCAATGCCTCGTGCAGGCAGGGACCTTCTTGATGGGATCGCCACCCGATGAACCATACCGTGGGAGGTACAACGAAACGCTTCATGAGGTGACTCTCACCCACGACATCCTCTACGATCGGTACGAAACGACCCAAGAGGAGTGGACCGCGGCAGGCTTTCCGAATCTCGCCGGAACAAAAGCCAACAGTGCGGGCGGCATCGACTGCACGGACCCTTCCTGCCCGGCCGCCATGATGACCTGGCTCGAAGCCGTCAACTATGCCAACTGGCGTTCTCGAAAAGAAGGATTCGAAGAGTGCGTTGAACTCGTCGACTGCCACGGAAAAATCGGTGAAGACTTTTTTTGCATCGACGTCCGACAGACGACTACCTCTTACTACGACTGCAAAGGATATCGGTTCCCTACGATGGCCGAATTTCAATACGCTGCACGCGCGGCTACAAATACGGCGTTCTATTCCGGACCGTTCGACATCGTGACCGACCAGTGCGTCGATATCGATCACCTCTCTGAAATCGCTTGGTACTGCGCCAACTCCGACAACCGAACGCATCCTGTCGGCCAGAAGAGGCCCAACAACTTCGGTCTCTTCGACATGCTTGGAAACGCCATGGAGTTCATGGGTTCCCAGACGGACAACGGAATCGTCGGAGCTGAGCCGCAAACAGATCCCCATCCTTCGTTTACGAAGGATAGGCGCTTTGGATTAGCTGGAAGCTGCTACTTCAGCCTTCCATTCGCGATGCGTGCCGCGAGTCAAGCTCAATTCGTTCTACCCACGAGACCGGGTCGTGTGGATAGCGGCCCAGGCGGCGGCTTCCGGCTGGTTCGGTCCATCTCGCCCGAAGAAGCCGCGAAGTGGTAACGGATTGGTTAGGGAGCGCTCCATTCGCCCCGAGCGTTGCTCGCTCGCGCGCTCCCTAACACCGAGACCGGTTGACGCGATTCCTCGGACGTGATCTCTGCTGGATGTGAGCACTCCTGCGAAGATCCTGAAAGAGGCGATCGAGGTCGCTCGCGAAGAAAACTTCTGTCGCGATCGCCGTTGTCGAAGAAAGGGGGCGGTCAGTGAAGGCCGTGGCGAAGGCGCTCGGCATCTCGCGCTCGAACCTGGCCGAGTCCACCAACGCGCGATCTACAGTGAGCGACATTTTCTCAATTTTGCACAACGCCTCCGGGAATTTCTCTTGGAAGAACATTCGAGACAATGCCGACGCGCACTTTGGAAACCAGTTCGATCCTCGCGCGCAAATATTTAGAGCACAAATGACAGCAAATGGCCTGGACATCGAATGACCATCAACCTGTCATGCATCGCAGTTTTAATTTGGCTCACGGCCTGCAGTCGTCCTTCTCATTCTGAAACAGGACAGACGAATGTTGCACCATCTCAATCCAAGGATGCCGCGCCAAGCCCTACAGAACGCTGCCACGACCGCCAATGCCTCGTGCCAGCTGGCACGTTTCTGATGGGCTCACCTCCCGACGAACCTTACCGAGGACGCAACACCGAGGAGCTTCACGAGGTCACCCTCACGCACGATATACTTTATGACCAATATGAAACTACCCAAGAAGAGTGGGTAACCGCAGGCTTTCCAAATCTCGCTGGGACGGAAGCCAATAGCGCAGGTGGCATCGACTGCACCGAACCATCATGTCCTGCTGCTATGCTGACCTGGCTCGAAGCTGCCAATTATGCCAATTGGAGATCTAGAAAGGATGGCTTCGAAGAGTGCTTCGGGCTCATTGGTTGTAAAGGGAACGTCGGAAACGACTTCAATTGCGCGGATGTTCGGTCAGACAAACAATCTTATTACGATTGCAGTGGCTACCGACTACCAACCATGGCGGAGTTCCAGTACGCCGCACGCGCGGGCACAAAAACAGCTTTCTATTCAGGCCCCTTCGCCATCGCAACCGATCAATGTGTCGACATCGACCATCTCTCCAAAATTGCTTGGTACTGCTCCAATTCCGATAACCATACGCATCCAGTCGGCTTGAAGGCACCCAACAATCTTGGTCTTTTTGACATGCTTGGGAACGTCATCGAATTCACTGGCTCTCGCACCGATGACAGCACGGTCGGTGCCGAGCCAAGGATCGATCCCTATCCGTCGTTTGCAGACGACAAACACTTCGGACTCGCCGGGGGATGCTTCTTTTGTGATCCATTCAGCATGCGCGTCGCAAGTCAGGCCCAAGACACACTCGCAATTCGACCGACACGCCTCAGCGGTGGACAAGGCCTCGGCTTCCGGCTGGTTCGGTCCATCTCGCCCGAAGAAGCCGCGAAGTGGTAACGGAATGGCTAGGGAGCGCTCCATTCGCCCCGAGCGTTGCTCGCTCGCGCGCTCCCTAGCTGCCATACGAGCGATGCGAAACGGTGTGACGACCGCTCAGAGCTCGATCGGGACGTAGATGAACGGCGCTCCGCAGGTCTTCTTGATCGCGCCGCAGTAGTCGCTGCACGCGCGCGTCGAGTTGTCGTCGGCGACGACCTCGATGTGACCGTATTGGGAGTGGTAGCCGCATTGGCCGGCGCGCCAGCCGATGATGGCTCCCTTCGGGATGCTGTTCACGTCGAGATCTTCGCGCGCGTAGCCGCGTTTGAGGAGCTCCTGCGGGTTGGCGTTCACGTAGTTCTGCCAATCGACCGCGGAGGGTTTGCGCGGGATCCAGCTCACGCCGGGCGGCATGGCACCGGCCGACTCGGCCGTGTCGTCGACACCAGCAAGGCAGAGATCGCGTGACGGCTTGCCGTCCCACAGCTTGAGCGCGCGCGCCGCCATCTTCGAGCCGCGGTCGGCCGAGTACTTGGCTTCGTGGAGGTAGTCCTTCGATACGAAGCCCGTCTTTCCGTCGTACGAGGCGTTCACCCAACCACTGGCGCCGCTGATCTTTTCGACCGTGACGCGCTTGCCGGAGGGGATCGCGGTGAGGATGTCGGTCGACGTTCCTTCGCCCGCGCGGAGGTTGACCTCGCCGATCGTGAGGAGCTTCACGCCCACCGCGAAGCTGCCCTCCGGGACCTCGTCAGGCTTGTCCGACGGCGGAGGGGGGTTGGTGTCGGGATCGGGATCGGCGGTGCCGGGAGGTTCGGGGGTGTTCGTCCCGTCGTCGCCGTTGCCGGCGCCGTCACCCGTCGACACGTCGTCGGCGCTCGTGGGGACCTTCGACTTCGATCGGTGGGACGGGCCTTCGATGTCCTCCATCGCGCATCCCGCGAGCGAGGAGCCGACGAGGAGCGAAATCGCGAGAAACGAACCGCGAACCATCGCTCCGCCGAAAACACCAAAGCGCATCATGGCCGTGCACCAATCAAAGAACATGCCGCTCGAAAAGCTCGATTGGCGCGTGCGGTTCGTGCCAAAAATCAAAGACTTTCCATCAATTATGAGGAGAGAGCCGCCGCTCCCAGCCCTCGATCCATGGTGCACGCGCGATCCACCTCGCGGGCCATCGCGAATCGGTGTCCTCGTCATCCCTCGATCTTCGCGCGCTCCAGCGATCCCCGCGATCGCGAAGGGGTCGACGCCCCGATCAGGCCGTCGACCCCTTCATGCACCAACGTCGACGACTCAGTCGACGCGTTCGAGCACCGCCGCGGCGCCGAGGCCGCCGGCCGCGCAGATGCCGAGGAGCGCCGTCTTCTTGTCGGTGCGCGCGAGCTCGTTCGCCATCGTCGTCACCATGCGCGCGCCCGTCGCGCCGAACGGGTGACCGAGCGCGATCGAACCGCCGTGCACGTTGAAGCGCGCGCGGTCGATCTGGCCGACCGCTTCGTCGCGCCCGAGACGCGCACGCGCGAACGACTTGCTCTCGAGCATCTTCACGACGCTGAGCACCTGCGCGGCGAACGCCTCGTGCATGTCGACGAGGTCGATGTCCGAGAGCTGGAGCCCCGCGCGTTCGAGCGCCTTCGGCATCGCGAGCGCCGGCCCCATGAGGAGCTGGTCGGCCGGATCGACGCCGCTGTATGCCCACGACTTGAACGCCGCGAGCGGGCGATAGCCGAGCGCGCGCGCCTTCTCCTCACTCATGAGGAGCACCGCGGCGCCGCCATCCGTCAGCGGGCTGGCGGTGCCGGCCGTGATCGTCCCGTCCTTCGCGAACACCGGACGGAGCTTGGCGAGCCGCTCGAGGCTCGTATCGGCGCGGACGAGACCGTCCGCGTGCACCCAACGCCCCTCGGGCGTCTGCACGGGCACGATCTCATCGGCGAAGCGACCGCTCGCGATCGCCGCCGCCGCGCGGTGGTGGCTCTGGACCGCCAGCTCGTCCTGCGACTCGCGGCTGATCTCGTTGCGCTTGGCCATGCGCTCCGCGGAGGCACCCATGACCTCGCCCGTCGTGCGCTCGGCGATCTCGGGCTTCTTCGGGAGGATGTCCGAGAACGGCATGAGCTGCGCGATCACGCCGAGGTAATCCGACGGCGTAGGCTTGCCGAGCGCGAGCGGCGCGAGGGCATGGACGACCTTCTGCGGGAGCTTGATCTCCGCGTTGCTGGTCGAATCACTGCCGCCCGCGATGACGACGTCGGCCTCACCGCGTTCGATCGCCGCGGCCGCGAGCGTGATGGCCTGCAGGCCCGAGGCGCAGGCGCGGGTGACCGTGAAGGCCTCGCACGCGTGGTCGAGCTTCGCGTCGAAGACGATCTCGCGACCGATGTTCGCGTGGCTCGGGAGGATCACGCCTCCCCAGACGAGCTGCTCGACGTCGCGGTGACCGAGCGCGAAGCGATCGAGCAGGCCTTTGACGGCGGCCGTGCCGAGCGCGATCGTGTCGAGCTTCGTGAAGTCGGTGAAGGCTTTGACGAACGGCGTCCGGGCTCCACCGACGACGACGGCGCGGCGACCCTTGTTCGAGCTACGTGACATGTCGAATCCTCGTTTCTGATGATTTCGCGCGCGACCGATGCGTCACGCGCCATGAATGATGCGGAAATTGGCGAGGCTCATGCGCCGATGAGCGCACCGCCGCACACGCGAAGGACTTCGCCGCTCACGCCGGCGCTGCCGGGCGTCGCGAAGAACGTGATGGCCGACGCGACGTCCTCCGGCTGACCGCCCTGACCGAGCGCGGACAGGCGCCGGCCGCCTTCGCGGATGGCGAACGGGATGGCCGCCGTCATGCGCGTCTCGATGAAGCCGGGCGCGATGGCGTTGACCGTGATGCGGCGACCGGCGAGGCGCGCGGACTCCGCCTGGACGAAGCCGATGACGCCCGCCTTCGAGGCCGCGTAGTTCGTCTGACCGACGTTGCCGGCGATGCCCGCGACGGACGAGAGGATCACGATGCGACCGTCGTCGCGCAGCGTCTTCTCGAGGGCCGCCGTGATGCGCGCGATGGCGCCGAGGTTGATGTCGAGCACCATGTCCCACTGGCCTTCGTTCATGCGCGCGAGCGTCTTGTCGCGCGTGACGCCGGCGTTGTGGACGATGACGTCGAGCCCGCCGGCCGCCGCGGCCGCCTGCTGGATCTGCGCCGCCGCTTCGCTCGACGTGACGTCCGCGCTCACCGCGATGCCGCCGATGTCGCGCGCGAGCTGGCTCGTCGCGCTGTCGTCGTCCGGCCGATCGAGACAGAGGACCTTCGCGCCCTCGGCCGCGAGCGCGGGCGCCGGGGCCGCGCCGATGCCGCGCGCGGCGCCCGTGACGAGCGCGACCTTCTTCTCGAGCGAGCGGACGTAGGGGATCTCCGACTTCGCCGCCGACGCGTTCACGCGGACGACGAGCGGCTGCGCGGTGACGAACGCCGACCGCCGCGACAAGAAGAAGCGGAGCGGCCCGACGAGGAGCGCCTCGGCGCCCGGCTCGACGCGGAGCAGGTTCGCCGTCGACCCGTTGCGTCCGATCTCCTTCGCAGTGCTGCGGACGAAGCCCTCGAGCGCCGCCTGCGCGGCCGCCGCGACCGGATCGTTCGTCTTGTCGTCGCCCGGCGAGCGGCCGATGACGACCACGCGGCCGCTCTTCGCGAGCCGGCGGACGAGCGGGTGGAAGAAGTCGTAGACCGCGCGGAGCCCCTCGATCGTGCGGATCGACGTCGCGTCGAACACGAGCGCGTCGATCTTCTTGTTGTCGGGGAGCGCCGTCAGCGCGCGCGGCAAGCGACCGAACGCCTCGCCCGCTTCGCGGAGGACGTCGACCACGCCCGCGCCGTCCACGTGGTACGGGTTCGCGCCCGCCGCCGTGATGGCCTGCGCGACGACCGACGTCGTCGCACGATCGGCGCCCGGCGCCGCGCCGAAGACGACGTTCCGATCCGCGAGCGGAAGCGCCTCCCACGAGCCTTTCCCGCGGGCGAGCCGCTCCGGAACGGGGATCGGCAACCCGAGCGATTGGATGATCTTTCGAGCCTGCGGGTTGTTTCCGACTTCGAGCAAAACGTCCATGGTCGTCTCCGGTTTTCCTTCTTCGATGTCCGTCAATCGTTGTTCGTCGTGAACGTGCCTTCGAGGTAAGCGCCGCCGCCGAGGGCGTCGCCGACCCACACGCGATCGTCCTTCACGTAGACGCCGACGCGCGCCGGCAGGACGAGCGGCCGCGTGAAGCGGACGTCGATGGTCCGCAAGCGCCCGACGTCGCCCGCGAAGAGCGTGCGGTTCATCGCCTCGACCGCGCGCGCGAGCGTCCCGAATCCATGCAGAATGCAACTACGGAACCCCGACGCGCGCGCCCACGCCGGCACCCAGTGGATGGGGTTGAAGTCGCCGGTGAGCTTCGCGAAGTCGAGCCCCGCGTCCGCGCCGACGCGCAAGAACCCGATCTCCCGCGCGTCTGACGGAACCGACGGCCGCGCTTTCTTGTCGACCTTCTTCGCGCCGCTCGCCACGCCGTTCGCCGCACCGTTCTTCGCCGCGCCGTTCTTGGCGGCGTCCTTCGGCTTCGGCAGGAGGATGAGCGCGCGCATCTCGCAGACGAGCGCTTCGGGCGCGGACGGCGTGCCGGTGATGACCTCTTGCGTGAAGAGGACGCGGCGGCCGTCGTCGTCGATGCTGCGGAGCCGCGCCTTCACGCGGATCGGCTCGTTGATCGGCAGCGGCGCGTTCGCCTCGATGCGGCAGCCCGCGTTCATGATCTTCATGAGCGGGTACGGGATGCCTTCGAGCGTCCGCGCCGCCGTCGGGAACGTCCACTGCGGGAAGAACGTCGGCGGCAGGACGTTGCGGTACCACGCCGGATCACCGCCGACGTTGCGCACGTACGCGCGCACCAGATCCGCCGAGCGCGGCGGCAGGTCGTCCGAGACCCACGGCGTCGGCGTCACGAAACTGCCCGAAGGCTTCGGAGCTCCCTGCGTCCCTTGCGAGAAAGCCGCGAGCGCGACCTTACCCAGCGTGCGGAGCGAGGGACCTTGCGCGAGGACGTGCTTGAACGCGACCGGCATCGCTCACTCCGCCGCCGCTTTGAAGGACTCGGGGCTCTGCGCGAGGCTCTCGAGCGCGCGCGAACCACGGGTCGTGATCTCTTCGAGCAGCGCCTTGCTGCGGAGCTCGGCGCGATCGAGCCAGCGCTCGAGGACCTCGCGACGCTCGGGGTGCGCCTTCTGCTGCTCGAAGAGCACCTCCGCGATCATCTCGTCGACCAGGATGCGCGTGAGCCGCTCGGCGTGGAGCATCGCGAGCGCGAAGTCCTTCTTCGGGTCCCAGTCCTTCGTGAGCTTGTCGCGCCAGCCGACGAACGGCACGCCCGAGAGGCTCTTGAGCTTCGCCGTCGCCGTGCGCGTCACGAGGTGACGCTGCGCCGCGAGCGAGGTCGACTGCAAACGTCCGAGCGCGCGCTCGAGCGGATCGCGCGCCGAAATCGAGCGGACCTGCGCCGCCGCGATGCGCGAGAGGAACGCCTGCGGCGCCTTGATGATGTTGCCGAGCGTGTCCTTCATCGCCATGAGCGACTGGATCTGGCTCGTGCCTTCGTAGATCGGCAGCACCAGCGCGTCGCGGAGGAGCTTCTCCGCGCCGTAGTCCTTCGTGTAGCCGACGCCGCCGTGGATCTGCAGGTTGCGCCGCGCGATCTCGACGGCTTTCTCGGCCGCGAAGTACTTGAGCAGCGGCGTGATGCGTCGGCTCGCCTTGCGGTGCTTCGGCAGCTCGCGCTTGATGCGCTCGCGCTCGGCGTCCGTCGCCGCGCCGGACGCACCGGCGAACTTGTCGATGAGCGCGTACTTCTGCGCGAGCTCCTCGTGGAAGGCGCCCTGCACCGCGATCGCGCGGAGCGCCTGGATGTCCGTGCGCATCTCGTCGAGGTAATCGGCGATCATCTCGTGCTGCGCGATGGACTTGCCCATCGACTGGCGCCCTTCGGCGTACTCGCGCGCCATGCGGTAGGCCGATTCCATCAGGCCCAGGCTCTCGAACCCGACGCCGAGGCGCGCGTTGTTCATGAGGATGAGCATGTACTTGAAGCCTTCGCCGCGACGCCCGATGAGCTGCGCCGGCACGCGCTCGAACGACAGCGCCGCGGTGACGGAGCCGTGGTGCCCGAGCTTCTCTTCGACGCGGTCGATCGTGACGTAGCGCTTGCGCGTGCCGTCGGGCAGATCGTCGTACGCCTTCACGAGGAACATCGAGAGCCCGCCGAGGCCCGCGAGCGGTCCGTCGCTCGCCTTCGTCTCCTCCGTGCGCGCGATGACGAGGTGGTACTTCGCGTGGCCCGACGTGATGAAGATCTTCTGGCCGGTGACGAACCAGTTGCCGTCTTTGTCCTGCTCGCCGACCGCGCGGAGGGCGGCCATGTCGCTGCCGGCGTTCGGCTCGGTGATGTCCATGCATCCCCACGCCTCGCCGCGCGCGATCTCGCCCATCTCCTTCGCGAAGCGGGTCTTGGTGATCTTGCCCTCTTTGAGATCGAGCTCCGTCGTCCCCTCGTGGATCGAGTACACGAGCAGCGCCATCGCGATGCCGCCGTGGAACGAGTGGTGCGCCATCAGCGAGACGTCGGCGCGCGCGAGGAGCTCGGCGCCGATGAAGTAGAGGAGCAAGGGCGCGTTCACGCCGTCGAGCTCGCGCGGGATGCAGAGCTTGTGGAGCTCGGCGGCCTGGATCGCGCCGAACGCGGCCTCGAACGCCGGCCCGTTGACGGCCTCGCCGTCCTTCAGGTGGGTGCCCTCGCGGTCCATCTGCGCGGCACGCGGCGCCACCTCTTCCGCGGCGAGCTCGCCGATCGCGGTGAGCAGCTCCCCATAGAAAGCCTTGGCTTCCTGGGGATTCTTGAAGCCATCGGCAGTTCGATAGCCGTATTCCGTCGCTTCGACGACGGGGGACCAATCGATACCTTGTTCAATGTAAAAGTTCAGGTCGTCGTTGTCATTGAAGAAGTTCGCCATGGCTTCGTGCTTCCTTCGATGGGCCGCCTCTCTCCGCGAAGGGGGGCGACGGGCCAGAATTCTTTAGCGCGGCAACCATTCGCTGCCGAAACAAAAATGACGCAAAACCGACGCAAGGCAGCGAAAGGGCGGAGATCGCGCGCCACGGTGCTACGCGCGCATCCCCGAAGGCGCCGTCTCGATCGCGTCACCGAAGCACGGGGCCGCCGGTGACGCCAACGATGACATTAATCAATGTCATCATCGCCGAAGGAGGAGCCGGAGGACTTCGAGCGGGTCGAACCCGAGGACGCCGCTGACGTCGTGCTGCCCGACGAAGCCGCCGAGGCGCCGCCGCGCGCCGTCCACGAAGGGTTCGAAGCGCCGGAAAGCGTCGCTTCTCCCGACGATCGAGCGGACGCTGTCGACGGCGAACCGGGCCCCGTCCGCGCCGAGCGCGAGGCGGATCCCCACGGGCATCGGCGAGAGGACGATGTCGCGAACGACGGCGGCGCGTCCCCAGGCGCCGGGGCGCGCGTCGACCTGGAGCTCGCGGAAGCGATCGACTTCGGCGAAGCATCCCATGGCGACCGGGCCGTACTGCTCTTCGACGGAGCGGCCGAGGTGACGGTAGTCGCGCCGCCAATCGCCCGACAAAAGGCCCATGCGCAGGCGTAGCTCCTCGGGGCCGGCGACCATGTCGAACCCCGAGCCTCGGCGTCGGAGCGTCGCGGCCGTCCAGAGCTCGCCGTGGCGGAAGAGGCCGAGGACCATCGTGTGGCCGTCGGGGCACACGGACTCGAGCGCGCGACGGACCATCACCTCCGTGGGCGGCGGCACGCCTTGCAGGCGCTTCGGCCATCGCTCGATCTCGCCGGCCTGGAGCATCTCGCGCACGATCGTCACGACGAGCATGGCTTGCGCCGTGAGATCGTCGCCGCGGCGGAGGCGCTCGCCGAAGCGCTCCATGATCTCTTCGAGCGCGCCGGAGCGCGCCGAGAGGACCCAGCTCGCGTGGTGGGCTTCGGCGAGCTCTTGCAGCGGGACCGGCCAAGGCCCGCGCGGATCGAGGCGGCCGCGGTGCGTGTGCAGGAGCTTCTGCAGGCGCCCCTCGTCGTAGATCGCGATCACGCCGCCGCGCGGACGCGTCGGCTCGCGCTCGGGCGTGGCGCGCGGCTTCCAGAGATGGAGGAACCGCGTCCACGACTCCGTGGTCCACCCTTCGAAGCGAACATCGGGCGTGAGCACGCACCGCAGGCTACCACGACGGCGCGACGGCGACGCGACCGTTGGTCACCGGGAGCCATCGGCCTCGATTGTCGAATGGGCCGATGCGTGGTCTACTTCCGCGCCCGCCGATGGTCGTTTCCGCCGAGTCGCTCTTCCGTGATCACTTCTTCCGTCTCTACCCCGACGACGCGAAGAGCGATCTGGCGCGCGCGCGCTCGACCGACGCGAATCCGGCGAAAAACCCGTCGATTTTGGCGCATCTCGGGGAGGCCGCGGAGCGCTTCGTCGAAAACGCCGCGCTCTCCCTCGGCCTCCGCGACGAAGATCTCGCGCTCGATTTCACGGACGCGAGCGTCCACAGGCTCAGCGCCGCGCTGACGAAGGAGCGGCGCGATCGGCTCGCGGCGAACGCGGACGAGGCGGGCGAGAGCGAGCTCTTCTCGTTCGTCGTGCACGGCGCGGCGTACGTGGGCGCGTGCGTCGTCCGCGCGCACGGCGGAGCGTGGGCGGTGCGACGGCCGCTCTGGGAGAGCCTCGTCGTGCTCGAATCGCGCGCGGGCGTCGCCGAGCTGCCCGTGTTCCATTGGTGGCTCAAGTCCCTCGCCGACGACGCGCTCGTCGCGGACGACGCGTCCGGCGCCACCCCGTCCGTCCGCGCGACGTTGGCCGACCGCTACCGCGCGCACGTCGAGGTCCCGACGACGTCGATCGACGCGCTGCCGATCCTCGCGCCCATGGACCGCAAGCTCCCGCGCCTCTCGAAGGTCCGATACGATGTATTCTACAAGTACATCCGCGCGAACCTCCCCGAGCTCCGCGACGTGGGCGCGGCGTTCCCGAGCCCCGAGCGCTTCGAGGCGTACGGGTTCAAGCACCTGTCGTTCACGCTCGTCGAAGATGGCCGGATGCTCGTCGTCCACGGCCCCAACGCGCACGGGCTGCACGCGTTCTGGCTCGGGAAAAGCGGCTTCGAGAAGAGCGCGTTCTGGCCGTGCGACGCGTTCCCCGAGCCGCTCCTCCGACCTTCGGGCGACGGCAAGCTCGAGGTCGTGATGTCCGTCGACGGCGCGGTTCGTTCGTTCGAAATGCTCGCTTGGGGCCCGTGATGCCGGCCCGGCAACGCGGCGGGATCCACGTCGTCGCGTCGTTCTTCCGCACGCTCTTCGGCCGCACGTTCGGCAGGCTCTTGCCGGGCAAGACGGAGCGCCGGCTCGCGCTCGTCATCCTCTTGTCGACGATGGCGCCGCTCGCGGCCGCCCTCTACCTGGCGACGTCGATGTTCCGGCAGGCGTCGGCGACGTGGTTCAACCCCGAGATCGGCGCGCAGCTCGATCGCGGCGTCGACGTCTACAAGGATCTCGTCAAGGCGATCAAAGACGATCTCAAGCACCAGACGATGGCGATCGCGTCGGACCCGGCGCTCCGCGAGGCCGCGCGCGCGCGCAACGTCGAGATGCTCGAATCCGAAATCGACGCGGTTTTCCTGCGGTTTCCGGAGCTCGTGTCGCTCACCGTCGTGCGCGGCCCGCTCCCCCTCAAGGAAGACGCGGACTACGCGTCCGAGCTCGCGTCCCGCACGCTCGTCACGCGCGATCGCGGGCGCCCCGTCGACGAGAGCACCGAACGGAGCCTCGAGGTCACGCGCCCCCTCACGAGCGAAGGCGAGGACGAAGGCGCCCCCATCCTCGTCGCGAGCTTCGCCGTACCCCGCGCGCGCCTCGACGAGCTCGAGAGCTCCGGCGAGATGATCGCCCGCTACCACCAGCTCGAGGGCTCGCGCTCGGAGCTCGACGAGGGCTACCTCAACGCGTTCGCGGCGCTGCTCGGCGTCACGCTCGTGCTCACGGTCACCGTCGGCATCCTGCTCGCGCGCGGCGTCACGCGCCGCATCCACAGGCTCGGCGCGGCCATCAACCTCGTCGCGCAGGGCGATCTCGCGGTCCGCGTACCCGTGACGGGCTCCGACGAGCTCACGGATCTGGCGCGCCTCTTCAACCGCATGCTCGCCGAGATGGAGCACTCGCGCGCGCGCATCGAGTTCCTCCAGCGCATCGGCGCATGGCAAGACATGGCGCAGCGCCTCGCGCACGAGATCAAGAACCCGCTGACGCCGATCCAGCTCGCCGTCCAGGAGTGCCACCGCAAATACGAAGGCGAAGACGCGCGCTACCGGACGCTGCTCGACACGACGCTCGAGATCGTCGAAGAGGAGGTCGGCACGCTCCGGCGCCTCGTCGGCAACTTCTCGAACTTCGCGCGCCTCCCCAACGCAGAGCTCGTGCCGATGAACCTCGCCGACTTCCTCCGCGACTGCGAAGCGACGCTCGGGCACCTCGAAGATCCGTCGCTCGGCGAACCCTCCGCCGACGCCGAGGCAATCCCGACGGCGAACGTCGAGATCCGTTGGCGCTTGCCCGAAGAGGCCGTGCTCGTCGCGGTCGATCGACAGATGCTCCGCCGCGTCGTCGTCAACCTCGTCCGAAACGCCGTCCAGGCGATCCGCGACGCGCGGCCCTCACCGTCGGAGGAGAGCGGCGACGTCCTCGGCCACGTCTCCGTGAGCGCGCGCGCGGAGGCGGACGGCGCCCGCATCGAGGTCGAAGACGACGGCCCCGGGATCGCCGAGCCGATGCGCGATCGCATCTTCGACCCGTATTTCACGACGAAAGCGGACGGGACGGGCCTCGGGCTCGCCATCGTCAAGAAGATCGTCGTCGAGCACGGCGGCGAAATCGAGGTGACGAAGAGCTCGTCGCTCGGCGGCGCGCGCTTCGTCGTGCACCTGCCGGGGCTCAAGATCCTGGAGATCTCCGCGGCCGCGCAAGAGGCGCGAAAGAGCGCGAAGGAGCAAGGCGTCGAGTTCTGACGAAGCCGCGTTCCGACGAAGGGCGAAGCCCGCGCCGGAGATCGCGGCGGCCGTCAGAGCTCGCTCACCGCCTTCGCGATCGCGGCGTTGCGGACTTTGTACCCTTCGGTCGTGTGGTGGATGCCGTCGCTGAACGGCGCGCTGCCGGTGGCGGCGATGCTCGCCCAGTCGAAGACTTGCATGTTGGGCCAGCGCGCCTTCGCGTCTTCGAGCGCCTGGTTCCAGAGCTTCATGTTCGCGTTGGACCAGAAGCCATCGGTCTTCGTCGTGTAGGTGTTGACCCACATCACCGTCACCTTCGCGTCGGGATCGATCGTCTTCATCATCCCATCGATCCGCGAAGCACGCGTCGCCGTGGCCCCGTTCGCGACGTTGGCCGTGTCGTTCGTCCCGAGCGCGACCACCCAACACCCCTCGAATCCGGACGCGACCACCTCGGCGGCGGCTTGCTTTCCGTTCTTCGTGTCTCCGCAGCAATACTCGTTGATCGCGCGGCCACCGTAGGCCTCGATCCGCGCGTCGATGGAGACCGCCGCGTAGGCGTCTTTCAGCGCGTCGACGGTGTACGCCGTGAGGCTGTCACCGAGGTGCGCCACCTTTTTGCAAGCGATCCGAACGCCCGCGTCGTCGGCCGGCAAGGAGCCGTCGCCCGGCGTCGCGTCGTCGGGCCCGGCGTCGCGAACCGCGCTTCCACCCGCGTCCGCTTCGTCGGCGTCGCCCACGTCCGCGTCACGTCCGGCACCCTTGCCCGCGTCGTCGCTCGCGTAGCGACGGTCCGACGGCTCGAACGATTCTTCGGTACACGCCGCGACGAGCACGGCCGCGACGATCCCGAACGAGACGAGGCCTCGAAGCATGCCATGGCTTAGCATCGCGCGCGGCTCATCGTCCACCGGACGCCGGGATCGCGTATCATCGGCGGCGATGACCTGCGAGCATTGTGGCGCGCGTCTCGATCCGAACGCGTTGGCGTGTTCGTTCTGCAAGGCCCCCACGCCGCTCGCGACGCAGGTGCGCGCGCGGCAAGAAGAAGAGGCTCGGGTCCGCGCCGCTTGGCAAGCGCAGAGCGAGAGCCAAAAGGCCATCGCCGTGCAGAGGCGGATGGAGTCGCTCGCGACGCACGCGCTCGCCTGGTCCATCGTCGGCGCGTTCATGTGTTGCTTGCCGGTCTCCGCGATCGGCGTGGTTCAGGGCCTGCGCGCGCGCAACCTCGCCAACCAACTGCACATGCCCTTCTCGGGGAAGGCGCGGACCGGGCTCATTCTCGGGATCCTCGGATCGATCACGTCGATCGTCCTCGTCACGGTCGGGTTCGTCGGCGCCGCGCGGGATCAGGAGGCCGCCGACGCGCGGATCGCCCAACTCGAGACGAGCATCGGTCCCCGCGCGAAGGCCTCGACGCTGGGGCTCCTCGTCACCGTCGGCTTCATCGGCGCCGCTCGGGATCAGGAGGCGGCCGACGCGCGGATCGCCCAACTCGAAACGAGCATCGGTCCCCGCGCGAAGGCGCCCACGTTGGAGCACGACGTCGCCTGCGCGCTGGCCGAAATACACACGCGGAAAAGCGGTTTCGAAAGTCAGCGCGGCTCGTCCCTCGATCACTTCGAGTGCGTCGGGCGCCTTTCGGGCGGAGCGAGCGAAGCCCAGCTCGAGAACTTCCGGTTCACGAAGTCGACGACCAAGTTCGACGTGAACGTCTGCTTCAAGCGCGGCGCGCAGTGGTTCGTGCAAGACGTGCAGCGCGACGCCTGCGCACGACCTTAGCTCGCTCGACCCCCGCGCCTCGCGAGCGCTCGGCGGATCACAGCTCGATCTGCGTGCCGAGCTCGACGACGCGGTTCGACGGGATCGAGAAGAACGCGTTCGCCGGTCGCGCGTTGCGGCTCATGAACACGAAGAGCGCCTTGCGCCACCGCGCCATGCCTCGGCGGTGACCGATGATGAGCGTCTCGCGCCCGAGGAAGAAGCTCGTGTCCTTCGCGTCCGTCTCGAGGCCGGCGCCGCGGCACTGCCGCAGGACCTCGAGGACGTTCGGTGTCTGCATGAAGCCGTAGACCGCGATGACCTGGAAAAATCCCTGCCCGAGATCGACGACGCGCTCGAGGCGATGCGAGGGGCCGACCTCCGGCACGTGACGCGTCTGGATCGACAAGAGCACGACCTGCTCGTGCAGGACCTTGTTGTGCTTGAAATGGTGGAGCATCGCGGGCGGCGCGCCGTCGGGGTTCGGCGTCATGAAGATCGCCGTTCCCTTCACGCGGTGCGGATGGGTCGCGCGAATGTCGTCGAGGAACGTGTCCATCGGGAGCGTCGTCGCGCGGATGGCCGCGCCGAGGCGCATCCGTCCGATGTGCCACGTCCGCATCAAGGTGAAGACGCAGACGCCGACGGCGAGCGGGAACCAGCCTCCCTCGTGGATTTTGTGCAGATTCGCGGTGAAGAACCCCAAATCGATGACGAGGAAATTCACGACCAAGAGCCCGGTCCAGAAGCGTCCCCATCCCCAACGCCGCGCCACGCCGTAGAACAGGATGCTCGTGATCGTCATCGTGCCGGTGGCGGCGGTTCCGTACGCGGCCGCGAGCTTCGACGACTCCTGCATGAACAGCACGAGCGCGATGCACGCGATCATCAGCCCGAAATTGACTTCGGGGATGTAGATCTGGCCTTCGGCGCGATCGGACGTGTGCTTGATGGTCACGCGCGGCCAATACCCGAGCTGCACGGCCTGCTGCGTGAGCGAATAGGCCCCGGAGATGAGCGCTTGCGACGCGACGACGGCAGCCATCGTCGCGATCGCCACGAGCGGGTAGCGCCACACGCCCGAGACCATCGCGAAGAACGGGTTTTCGACCGCACCCCGCTCGAGCAAGAGCGCGCCCTGACCGAAATAGCAAAGGATCAGCGCAGGATAGACACAGAAGAACCACGCCGTGCGGATCGGCTTGCGGCCGAAATGGCCCATGTCCGCGTAGAGCGCTTCTCCTCCCGTGATGCAGAGGACGACGGCGCCGAGGACGAGAAAGCCGTGGTAGCCGTGCTCGGAGAAGAAGCGCACGGCGTGGAACGGATTGAGCGCCGCGAGGATGGCCGGACGGCGAACGATCCAAGAGAAGCCCAGCCCCGCGATGGTGAGGAACCAGACGAGCATCGTCGGACCGAACACCGCGCCGACACGCGCGGTCCCACGCTTCTGCGCGACGAAGAGCAGGACGAGGATCGCCACCGTGAGCCCGACGATGAACGGCTTCGACGAGAGGATGCTCGTCGTGTGGACCGCGACCTCCGCGACGGAGGGCTGGGAGCCGTGGAGCGCCACCGAAGGACCGGGGGGCGTGGGCGCCTCGCGGTTCGCGCCGAGGCCTTCGATCGCGCTGAGGACCGAAATGGCCGGCGTGATCATGCCGTCTCCATAGAGGAGCGCCGCGCCGAACAACCCGAGCAGGACGTAGACCAGGACGGAGCGAGGTGCTTTTTCGCCGAAGCCAAGGCGCGGCTTGAGGAGCGCGAGGAGCGCGAGGATCCCGCCTTCGCCGTGGTTGTCGGCGCGCATCACGAACGCCATGTACTTGACGACGATGACGAGCGTGAGCGACCAGAACACGAGCGAGACGATGCCGAGGACGTTCTCCGGCGTGACGTGCATGCCGTATTCGCTCCCGAAGCACTCCTTCATCGCGTAGAGCGGCGACGTGCCGATGTCGCCATAGACGATGCCGAGCGCCGCGAGTGACACCCTCGAAAGATCTCCGAGGTTCGCGATCTTCGGGACGTGCCCACCTTCGTCGGACTGCTCAACGGTCGAGCTCATCGAGACGGGCGACGCTAGCCCGCGCCGGGGTGGCGCGCAACGACGACCCCGAACGGGGGAGGAACGCCTACGCGTCACTCGCAGTAGTAGAGCTTCATCCGAATCGCGTCGATCTTGGCGATGGCCACACTGCCGCCGGGAGGCGTGAACACCACGGAGATGCCGGCGCCGAAGTTCTCGAGGTCGTTGACGTCCGCCCCCGTGATGGTTTCGCCGAACGTCTGCGTCGGTCCTCCTTACGTGATCGTGGCGGCCGTCGTCGACCAGATCCCAGGCTCCTTCACGAGGACCGCGCTCGCCACTCCCTTGAACGCCAGTCCGACCACGTCGTCCGCGACGTTCCCGGGCAACGTCGAGACCCCCTGCGAACGTCGCACGACCTGCAGCTCGACCCCGACCACGCGGATCGAATCGGCCACCCCGAAGGGGAAATGGGTGACCACGAGGTAGTGGGACTTGGCCGACATGTACGACGTCGCGTTGGCCGTCTGACCATCCTCGGTCAGCGCGTTCATCTCGTTGTTCCAATCGACGGAGCTCGAGGCGTTCGACGTGTTGAACGCGGCCTGGGGCTTGACGAACGGCGTCGATTTGACCGGCGCGCCATGGCAAGGCGTCGACCCACCGTCGCTCCCCGCGTCACCGCCACCATCGACGGAAGCGGCGTCGGACGCGTCGAGCGCGGCGTCCATGTCCGCGCCCGCGTCGTCGCCGCCGTCTCCACCGTCTCCCGATGCGTCGTCCCTCGAAGCATCCTCGTCCCCCGAATCGTCGAGCGCCGCATCCTCGCCCGACGCGCCGGTGTCCGTGTCTCCGATGGGCGTGGTCGCGTCCTCGTTCGCGACGTCGGCGTCCACGCCATCGTCACCGGACGACAACGAACCGAGATCCGCGAGGCTGCATGCCGACGCGAGTCCCACGAAGATGCCGAAGACCAAACACGTCCGCTCGCGCCGCAAGGTTCACTCCTCGAAAATCGATGGCCCGCCCGAAAGCGATCCGAAAATGCCACGGCGCTGCGACGGAGCCACCCTTCGATGGAATCGCAACGCGCCGGCGATGTCTCGCGCTTTCGACTTCGGAGGTCCGAAGCAGCGAACATGCTATGTCAGGGGAAATGTCGGACAGCGAGAGAGAATCTTCGGCCGACGGCGCATCGCGCGGAGCACGCGAAGGCTCGGCCGAGCCTTCGGGGATCCGGCGGCTCGTCCTCGTCGTCCTCGTGATCGCGCTGGGCTTCGCGCTCATCCCGCGGACGATGCGCGGGTGCACGAAGCGGATGAACGAAGAGGCGCCCGACGTCACGATGCCGATCGTGGCGAACCAACCGGCGGACTTCGCGAGCGCGTCGCCGAAGCTCTCCGATCTCCGCGGCAAGGTCGTCTTGCTCGACTTCTGGGCGACGTGGTGCGGCCCGTGTCAAATCGAGATGCCCGTCGTCGACAGCCTCGCCAAGCAGTTCCGCGATCGCGGGCTCGTCGTCGTCGGCGTCAACACGAGCGACATGCGCGGCGTCGCCGAGCCGTTCGTCCGATCGCGCGGGTTCGGCTTCCCGATCGCGTACGACGAGAACAACACCATCGCGCGCGCGTTCGGCGTCGGCAACATCCCCACGCTCGTCGTCATCGGAAAAGACGGAAAAATCGCGGGCATTCGCCAAGGCGTGACGGCCCGCGCGGACCTCGAGCGCCTCGTCGAACGCGAGCTGTAGCGCTGGTGCCGTGCATCTTGGCCGCGTACAATTCCCATCATGAACGCGCCTGGCAACCTCGCGGACCCCGACTTCGAGCCTAGCGACGAAGATCTTCTCGGGCTTTCGCGGCGCGCATTCGCGGACGTGCGCCGTGAGCACGAGCGGGCGCTCGAGAAGTTGCGTGCGGAAATCGCGCGGGCCCGAACCGAAGCGCTCCTCGGACTCGCTCGAACCGAAAAACAGTCGTGAAACCCGTCCTGCTCGTGGTTGCCGGCCCCAACGGCTCAGGCAAAACCACCGTGACCGTTCGACTTCGAGCTGAACGCTGGAGCGAGGGGGTGGAATATCTGAACCCCGACGAAGTCGCTCGTGACCGCTTCGGCGACTGGAACTCTCCCGAAGCCGTGCTGAGTGCGGCGCAGTGGACCGCCGATCGTCGGGAGAAGCTCCTTTCGGATTCGCTGGCGAAGGCGACCTCCCCTCAACTCAACCCGCGTCGGGCGGGCGGGCGGAGCTTCGCATCGGCAAGAAAAACCGCGCGCCGGTGAGCTCGTTGACGCCGCAATAGAGATCGGTGCCGAACGTCTCCTTGAGGGTGCGCCACGTCATGACGACGTCGACCGGTCCCGACGCGACGATGCGTCCGTCCTTCACGAGGACGACGCGGTCGGCGAACTGGGCCGCCACGTTCAGGTCGTGCATGACGACGAGGCACGCGAGCTTGCGGCGTTTCACCTCACCCGCGAGCAGCTCGTAGAGCTCCAGTTGGTGCCGGACGTCGAGAAATGCACCGGGTTCGTCGAGCAGGAGGACCTCGGGCTCTTGCGCCAACGCGCGCGCCACGGCCACGCGTTTCTGCTCGCCCCCCGAGAGCGCATGCGCCGGGCGCGATGCGAGCGCCATCAAGTCGCACCGCTCGAGCGCGGCCTGCACCACCCGCTCGTCCGCGTCGCTCCCGCGCATCCAAACACCTTGATGAGGAGCGCGCCCCATCCGGACGACCTCGCGCACCGAGAACCCGAGTCCGAACGACGGCGACTGCTCGACGACGGCGAGGATCTTCGCGATTTCCGCGCGCGATCGTGACGTGAGTGGTGCACCGAGCAGCTCGACGTCGCCCGAAAGCGGCGGAAGGAGACCCGACGCCACGCGCACGAGCGTGCTTTTTCCCGCGCCGTTCGGCCCGAGCACGCAAACGAGCTCGCCCGGCGCGATCGCGAGCTCGACGTCGCGTAGCTGGAGCTGCGCCCGCTCACGCTCGCGACCGGCCTCGTACGATGCCGTCACGCGTCGAAGAAAAAGACTCGCCTCCAAGGGTGGTCCGCCTCGACGAGCGACCCTACAAGGTTCTTTCTCGCGTGGTCGCGGATTTCATCGGCCACGATTCGACGAAGCGACGCGCCTCGAGGGCGAACGAACTACGGCCCGGCTCCTCGCGAGGAACGGACCCGTTCGGCGATCTCGAGAGCGGCTTCGCGGCATCAAGCGCGGGTCGTCGAAGACGAACCGTTCGGCCGATGCCACGACGCCGCATAGAAATCGCGATCGTTCGTCGTCATTGGTGTATCCTGGATGTTCGAGGAGCTGCCGTGGACAACAAGCCCCAAATCGAGAACGTAGAGGATGCGGCGAACACGGAGCGACCGCGGCGCATCATCAAGCGGTACTCGAACCGCAAGCTGTACGACACGAAGGACAGCCGGTACGTCACGCTGCTTCAGATCGCCGAAATGGTCCGCACGAGCGACGACGTGCAGATCATCGACAACAACACGAAGGAAGATCTGACCGAGGTCACGCTCGCGCAGATCATCTACGAAGAGCAGAAGCAGAAGGCTTCGAGCCGCAACGTCCCGCTCCAGACGCTGAAAGAGCTGATCCATCAGCGCACCGAGAAGGTGCTCAGCGATCTGCGCGAAGGCCCCATCGGTCGGCTCATCCCCGGCGTCGTGCCGGGACCGGGCGAGGTCGGAGCGCCGCAGCCGGGCGCGACGCCCCCGAGCGCACCTCCCCAGCCCACGACCGCGACGACCACACAGGTCTCCGCGGCTTCGGCGGGCAAGCCGAGCTTGGTCGACCAGGCGAAAGAAACGCTCGAAGACTGGCAGCACAAGATCGACGAGCGCGTGAAGGCCGTCGTCCCGAACATCCTGCCCTGGCAGCAGCTCCAGCTCGAGGTGCGACGCCTCAACGGCCGCATCGAAGAGCTCGAAGCGAAGCTGAAGGCGCTCTCGCCGAAGGAATAGCTCGGCAACACACCGCGTCATCTTCGCGCCATCCGGATTCCGACCTGGATTCCAGAAGGAGCGCCGATGACGTGTGGGTGCGCCGATCTGCTCGGTCGTTCAGGTCCATATTTGCGTGATTTTGTTGGCATGACGCGGTTCGACAGACTTTCGACCGCACGCGAGGACGGCCGCCCTCGAACTTTGGAATAGCGGGGTTACCCTCTCTGTTGCTTCATCCAGAAAGGGCTTCGTCCCCCATGAGTTTGTCGTCTTTGGCCGAGAAGAAAAAACCCGCCGATGCGTTCGCCGAAGAGGCGGTCGGCCACCTCGACGCGCTGTTCGGGGTCGCCTGCAAACTCACGCGCAACCCTGCCGAAGCCGAGGATCTCGTTCAGGACACGCTCCTCAAGGCGATGCGAGCCCGCGAACAATTCAACGCGGGCACGAACCTCAAGGCGTGGCTCTTCCGGATCCTGACGAACACGTTCATCAACAAGTACCGCCGCGGCGGGCTCGAACGCTCCGTCCTCGACGGGCCCGAAGCCGATCCGCTCGTCGACGGTTGGGTGAGCGCGTCGACGATGCGCCAGCTCCGCGATCCGGAGCAGCAAGCCCTCCAGCCCATCGTCGTGGGCGAGGTCCAGCGGGCGCTCGACGCGCTGCCGACGGACTTCAAGCTGGCGGTCATCCTCTGCGACGTCGAAGAGTTCAGCTACGAGGAGATCGCGCAGATCATGGGCTGCCCCGTGGGCACCGTCATGAGCCGCCTTCACCGCGGCCGGAAGCTCCTCCAACGATCGCTCTACAACCACGCCCTCGCTCTGGGTATCGTGAAGGGCGAGTCGATGAGCGAAGGCAAGACCGACGGCACGCAAACGAACGACCAACAACCCGCGGATTTTGCGAGCTACCGCGCCCGGCGAAGAGGAGCTGCGTGAGCCATGGCGCCAGATGGTTGTAAGTCGATAGGCCGTTTGCTCGGGGCGCACCTCGATGGTGAGCTCGACGCGGTGAAGACCCTCGAGGTCGAAGAACATCTCGGAAGCTGCGAGACGTGCTGCGAGCGGCTCTCGCTCGATCGCGCACTCCGCGGCTCGATCAAGAAGACGGTCTCGGTGCAGACGCCGGACGACGTGCGCGCGCGGATGCTCGCGACGCTCGAACGGGAGAGCGCGCGCGCCGCAGAGGCGGAAGCCGTCGATCGCTCGGAGAGCGAAGAGCGCGGAGGCATGCTCCGTCACTGGCGGACGATGCTCCCGCTCGCGAGCGCCGCGGCGTTGGCCCTCGCGTGGGGCGCGGCGTCGAAGCAGCCGCTCATGCAGGGCGCCACCGACGTCATGCGCGCGGGCTTCGGCAACGAAGATTTGCTCCGCGATTTCGTCGCGCAACACTCGCGTCCCTTGCCGCCCGAGCAGACGGATCCGACGCAGGTGCAGAAGCTCGAACGGTACGTGGGCGTGCCCGTGCGCGTCCCTCGGTTCACGCAGAACGCGCATTTCGTGGGCGGACGCCTCGTGCCCGTCCACGGCGGCGAGCGCGCGGCGATGCTGCAATACGAGCTCGCGCAGAGCTCGGGCGGCGTCCAGCGCGTCACGATCTTCGTCTACAACCCGCGCGCGATCCACGTCGGCACCCACCTCGCGCCGCGCGCCGTGGGGACGGCGGAGGTCCGCGTCGGTCAGACGGACGGCTACTCCGTCGCGGTCACGCAGCGCGGTGGCGTCGGGTTCGCGATCGCGAGCGATCTCGATCCGGAGAGCAGCGCGCAGTTGGCGCTCGCGGCCGACGCCGAATAGGGCGGAATCGCGGCCGCACGGCGACGTGACCGACGTGTCGGTGCGCGGCCAACGTCGAAGAAGCGATCAGCGCGCGGCCGCGAAGCCAGTCTTCCGGGAATCGTCAGCGCGCGGCCGCGAAGCCGGCCTTCCGGGGATCGGAGGCGGCGAGCACGCGCGGCTTGCCGTCGGCGCCGCGCTCCCACGCGATCATCTGGATGGCGGAGCCGAGGAAGGGTTCGTCGTCGACGTTCTCGCCGCGCGCGCGAAGGCCCGCGCGGACGTCGGCGGACACGTCCGGATCGACGAGGAGCGTCGCGCCTTGCGTGTGGATGCGCGGCTGCGACACGCACACGTTCGGATCGAGCCCGAAGACGAGGCGCGCGAGCGCGGCTTGGGTCGTGCCCGTCGCGATGCGGGTGCCGCCCGATCCGCCGAGCGCCAAAATGGGGGCGCCGTTCTCGACGACGATGGTCGGGGTCATGCTGGAGACGGCGCGCGCCTTCGGCTTGGGTCGGTTCGGACCGCCGTCGGTGATGCCGTAGACCTTCGCGTCCTCGACCGACGTGAAATCGTCGAGCTGGTTGTTCAGGACGATGCCGGTGTTGCCGGCGACGATCGCGGAGCCGAAGGGGCCGTTCACCGTCGTCGTCATCGTCACGACGTTGCCCTCGCGGTCGGTGACGACGAGGTGCGAGGTGCCGTTCTCCTTCGTCTTGAACTCCGCCGGCGCGTGCGTCTTCTTCGGATCGATGCGCTTTTTCCGGGCCGCGAGCTGTCCGGGCGCGAGCGCGTCGTCGAACGCCTTGTCGACGGAGGGATCGAGATCCGGATCGCCCGCGAGGCGAGCGCGATCGGCGAACGCACCGCGCATGGCTTCGGCCAACGTGTGGAAATAGGCGCTGGAGCCGGAGCCCATCGCGCGGAGCGGCGACGCGGGGGTCGCGCCGTACATCGACAGGATCTCGGTCAGCATGAGGCCGCCCGCGGAGGGCGCGGGCATGGTGTAGACCGTGCGGCCGTCGATCGTGCGCGTGAGCGGCGCGCGCTCTTTGGGCTGGTAGGCCGCGAGATCGGACGCGTCCATCGTTCCGCCCGCGGCGCGGACGGCGCTCACGA
>JBGAHN010000060.1:0-29464 GCA_044226145.1 Labilithrix sp.
GTAGCCGACGCTCTCGCCGGCCTCGATCGTCCGAAGGCCGACGATCTCCGTCCGGACGCGCATGACGGGGCGGAGATCGACGTCGGAGGCGACGGGGGAGTTGCCGAAGATCGCGATGCCCGGGCGCACGGCGTCGAACCGGGCGCGGTGCCGGAGGAGCGCGGCGCTGTTGGCGGCGTGGCGGACGCGCGGCGCGACGCCCATGCGCGCGGCGAGCGCGGTGGCGGCTTCGAAGCGCGCGATCTGCTCGTCGGTGAACGCGTCGTTCGCGTCGGGCGCGTCGGCGCACGCGAGGTGGGTCATGAGACCGTCGACGACGATCTCGGACTGGCGCGCGAGGCGTTCGACGAACGGCGCGAGGTCCTCCGGCCGCACGCCGAGGCGCGCCATGCCGGTGTCGATCTTCACGTGCGCGCGGACCGCGCGGCCGACGTGGTGGGCGGCGCGGACGAGCCCCTCGACGTGCGACGGATCGTAGATGACGGGTACGAGATCGTGCGCGACCAGCTCCTCGTAAGCGCCGCCGTAGTAGCCGCCCATGACCAGGATCGGCGCGCGGATCCCCGCCTCGCGGAGCTCGATGGCCTCCTCGAGGAGCGCGACGCAGAAGCCCCGCGCCCCTGCCCGCTCGAGCGTCCGCGCGACGGCCGGCGCGCCGTGGCCGTAGCCGTCGGCCTTGAGCACGGGCCAGACCTGCGCCGCCTCGGCGTGGCGCGCGGCGACGTGGAAATTATGACGCAAATTCGCGAGGTTGACCTCGGCACGCGTCGGCCGGACGGCGTCGGCTGGGGCCGCACGACGCGGCTTCTGCATGCGCACCTCGTCCCCGCTGACGTCCGAGCGGCGACGGCTCGGATTCGACGGCGGAGCCTTCGGCACCTCGACCGAGGAACTCGCGAAAGATTCGTCGATGGATTCCATGGCGTTCGGCACCCGCGCGCGGCTCGTGTTCATGGCTTCGCCGAAGCGAACGCCCCGAGTGCACGACCTATTCTCCCATCGCACGACGGCGTCAAGCTGTGAAGAAAGCCGCGGGTCGCGGCCCCTTCAGACCGCCTCGTCAGACCGTCTCGGCGAGGGCGTGCTCCTGCCGCTCTTGCTCCTCGAGCGCGAACTGCAGCCGATAGAGCCTGGCGTACACGCCCCCCTTCGCGAGGAGCTCCTCGTGCGTGCCGATCTCGACGACCTGCCCGCGGTGGAAGACGACGATGCGATCGACCGAGCGGATCGTCGAGAGGCGGTGGGCGATGAGCAGCGCGGTCCGGCCCTCGATGACGACCTCGAGGGCCTTTTGCAGGCGCGCTTCGGTGTCGGAGTCGATGCTCGCGGTCGCCTCGTCGAGGACGAGGAGCGGCGAATCCTTGTAGAGTGCACGCGCGAAGGCGAGGAGCTGTCGCTCGCCCGCGCTGAAGTTCGCGCCGCGTTCGTCGACGCGGGCCGAGAGGCCGCCCGGGCGGCGCAAGAAGACGTCGAGGGCGCCGATGCGCGCGAGGGCGAGCTCCACGCGGTCGAGGTCGATCTCGGCGTCACGCTCGCTCATGGCGACGTTCGACGCGACCGTGCCCGCGAAGAGGAAGACGTCCTGGGGCACGACGGAGAACAGGTTCCGGAGCTCGCGTCGATCGTAGGCGCGCACGTCCTTGCCGAAGATGCGGATCGATCCTTCCGTGTGCTCGTAGAGGCGGAGCAAGAGGGACGTCACGGTCGTCTTGCCCGCGCCCGTCGCGCCGACGAGCGCGATCTTCTCGCCGGCGCGGACGTGGAAGGACACGTCGCGGAGCACCGGCAAACCAGGCTTGTAGCCGAACGTGACGTGATCGAGCGCGACGGCTTCGTCGGTGGACGTGGCGGGACCGGCGGTCGCGGCGGAATCGGAAGCGGCGGTCGACGAGGGGGCCGCCTCGCTCTCGACGGTCGCCTCGTCGAGGAACTGGAACACCCGCTCGGCGCCGCTCATCGCGCTCTGCAAGACCGTGTAGCGCTGCGCGAGCAAGCTCACCGGCTCGAAGAACTGCTTGATGTACTGCGTGAACGCGACGACGAGCGGGAACGTGATCTTCGGATCGTCGACGCGCGAGAGGCCCGCCCACCAGAGCACGCTCGCGATGCACACCGTGCCGACCATCTCGATCGCGGCGTCGAGCACGGCCTCGTAGAAGACCGAGCGCTTGTTCGCGTCGCGGTACTCGAGGTTGATGCCGTCGAACTCGGCCGCCATCGAGCGCTCGCGCGCGTAGGCCTGGACGACGCTCATGCCGGCGACCTGCTCGTTCAAGAACGCGTTCAGGCGGGCCGTTTTCACGCGGATGTCGCGGTAGGCGCCGCGGGCGCGCGAGCGGACGAAGCCGACGACGAGCCCGACGACGGGGAGCGCGGCGAAGGCGATGATCGACATCTTCGCGTCGAGGACGACCATCATGACGACGACGCCCACGAGCGACACGAGGTCGCCGATGGCGTTGACGACGCCGGAGGCGAAGAGATCGTTGACGGCGTCGACGTCGTTCGTCGCGCGCGTCACCAGGCGGCCCACGGGCGTCCGGTCGTAGTAGCGGAGCTCGAGCCGCTGCATGAACGCGAACAAGTGCGCGCGCAGATCCGCCATCGAGCGCGCGCCGGCGATCTGCAAGAGGTAGGTCTGCGCGAACGTCAGGAGCTGCAGGACGACGACGAGGAGCGAGAGCGCGACGCCGTACGCGAAGAGGCCGGAGGGGTGCTCGTCGGCCGCGCTCGCGACGAGGCGCGACATGACGATGGGGCGCGCGAGGTTCAGCGCGGCGATGACGAAGATCATCGCGATCGAGATCCACAAGTAGCGCGCGTGGGGGCGCATGAACGCCCAGAGCCGGCGGAGGAGCCGTGTGTCGTAGGCCGCGCCGAGGCGCTCTTCTTCGTGGAAGTCGCGGAGCGTCCCGGCGGCGCGCTTGGGCGGAGCGGCGGCGCTCGGGGCGACGGCGGCGCTCGACGCGGCGCTGGGCGTGGCGGACACGGCGGACGAACCCGGCGCGGGCTTCGACGCGGCCTTTTCGGAGGACGCGGACGCGGGGAGGCTCACGCGAGCACCTCCGCGTCCGTCTCGGCGAGCGCCGCGAGCTCGGTCTCGGCCGATTGCGCGGCCGCGAACGCTGCGTAGAGGCCGCCTTCGGTGACCAGCGTGTCGTGGGTTCCTTCGGCGACGACGCGGCCCGCGTCGAGCACGACGATGCGATCGCACCGCGACGCCGCGGCGACCCGATGCGTGACGAGCACCACGGTGCGCGACGCCGCCTGCCGATCGATGGCGTCGAGGATCCGCGCCTCGGTCTTGGCGTCGACGGCGGAGAGCGGATCGTCGAGCACGAGCACGACCGGCTCGCGGACGAGCGCGCGCGCGAGGGCGATCCGCTGCTTCTGCCCGCCCGAGAGCTGCACGCCCCGCTCGCCGACGACGGTGTCGAACTGCTCGGGCAGCGCGAGCGCCTCGTCCAGGACCTGCGCCTCGCGCGCGGCGTCGCGGATGCGATCGAGCGCGCCCTCGCTCTCGCAGTCGGACAGGCTGAGGCCGACGTTGCGCGCCACCGTCGTGGAGAACAAGAACGCGTCTTGCTGCGCGTAGCCGATGCATTCGCGCACCGACGCGAGCGGCAGATCGCACACGTCTTGCCCATCGATGAACACGGTCCCCGCCGGCGTCGGCAAGAGGCGCGCGAGGAGCATCGCGATCGTCGATTTGCCCGAGCCGGTCCTCCCCACGAGGGCGACCGAACCGCCGGCCGGCACGCGGAACGAGACGTCGTCGACGACCTTGTGATCGCCGTACGCGTACGAGAGGTGGCGCACGTCGAGCTCGCCTCGCACGGACGTCGGCGCCGGTTTCGGTCCGTCGCTCACCTCGGGCTTCGCGTCGAAGATCTCCTTGAGGCGCGCGTACCCGGCGCGACCGCGCTGCACGATCGAGATCGAAAAGCCGAGCGCGATCATCGGCCACGTCATGCGGCCGTACGCGAGCCAGAACGCGAAGAAGTCTCCCTTGGAGATCCCGCCGTTCGCCGGTCCCTGGTAGAGCAGCGACGCGCCGTACCAGAAGAAGGCGAGGACGCCGACCGCGCTCGTCGCTCCGACGAGCGGTCCCATGAGCCCGCGCAGGCGCGCCAGGCCGAGACTCGCGTCGAGGTAAGCGGCGTTCGCCACGTCGAAGCGGCGCCTCTCGCGGCCCTCGAGGGCGAAGCTGCGGACCACGCGGACGCCCGCGAGGTTCGTCTGGAGCACCTCCGACAGCTTGCCGAGGGCCTCCTGGTTCTGCCGCGTGCGCTGGAACATCTTCCGCGAAAATTGCCGCGTCATGAGCATCATCGGCGGCATCACGACGAACGAGACGAGCGTGAGGCGCAGGCTCACCGTCGCCATGACCTGCAGCGCGCTCGCGAACGCGAAGACGACGTTGATGACGTTCAAGACGCCGAAGCCGAGCAGGAGCCGTACCTGCTGCAGATCGCCGGTGGAGCGGCTCATGATCTCGCCGGCCGACATCGTCCGGTAGAAGGCCGTCCCCAGCCTGTGCAAGCGGTGGAGGAGGACCGTGCGGAGCTCGTACTCGGCGTCGCGACCGGCGTTGAAGATGAACCACCGGCTGAGCACGCGCGTGACGAGCGCGACGAGCGCCAAGGCGAGGATGAAGAGCGCCGGCTTCGTGACGAGCGACGGCTCGGCGCCGAAGACGTCGTCGATCGCGGCCTTCGAGAGCCAGTCGATCCGGTTGAGGGACCACTGGAAAACGCCGAGCGCGAAGGTCCCGGCCACGTAGCGCGGCAAGTGGCGCCGGAACTGTCCGCCGATGGTCACCGGGAGCGCGCTCGCGTCGACGCTCGAAGGGGATGGCGACGAGGACGACGGGAAGGGAACGGACGACACGGGGCCGGCTTCTATAGCAGAGCGGAGGCCATGCACGCGCGCTTTGCGGCGTTACCTCTTGCGGACGCGCCGGTGCGAGCTCGTCAGCAGAGGTCGCGCCTCTTCGGCTTGCGTCACGAGATCCTTCAGGTCGAGCGTCGCGGCGAGCAGGCCGAGCCGCACCCGCGCGCGCCCCTTGCCGTCGAGCTCTTCGACGATGCCGGTCTTGTTCGCGAACGGCCCCTCGAGCACGCGCACCCGCGCCCCCTTCTCGACCGGACCACCGGGCTCCTGCGCGGCGAGCGCCGACCGCGCCCGACGTGCGCGCAGCGTCGTCTTGAGGATGGGACGACGCCCGAGTGGTGCCGCCGAGGTCTCGCGCGCGGCGCGATCGTCGGACGAGCGGCCCTCGTCGCCCTCGGTCGGACGGCGCGACAGGGGGCCTTCGCGGTCGGTGGCCGTCGGCGGGCGGCGCGTGTCTTCGCGTTCGCGGCGGCTTCCTTCGACCCGCACGGGCCCCTTGCGCGCCCCGCGGTGTTGCTTACGTGCCCGTCGTTCGTCGCGCGCTCGCTCGCGGAGCTCCTCCCGAGGCCGCGCCGCGCGCCAGACCCCGCGACCGCGCGCGCGGATGAGATCGTTGTCGGGCGCCCACGCCAAGAGCCGATAGACCTGCGCGAGCACGACGAGCGCGTCCGCGAGCTGCTCGTCGAGGGCGGGAGCGTGCGCGAGCGCGATCTCACGCTTGACGCTCCATCCGATCCAGAGCGGCCTTCGGCTGCGGTGGCTGTCGTCGAGCAACGCGCGGATCTCGTCGGCGCTCGCGCTCGACGCGCGCGGGAAGCTCGGGACGCCGATGACGCCGATCGAGAACTCGGCGGGGAGCGTCTCGAAGAGCGTCAAGAGCTCGAGGAGCGCGGTCGGATCGGCGAGGCGGGCGCGGAGGTTCTTCACGTCGGCCTCGGCGTCGGGGCAGAGCTCGAGGCACACCTCGACGTGCACGCTGTCGATGGTGAGCGCGAGGTACGCGTGGCTCGCGAGCGGATCGAGCTCGGGCTCGGTGCGGGGCACCTCGCTCCGGGCGAACGCGTCGCGGACGAACACCACGCGCTGGGCGATCGCACGCGGTGCGCGCGAAGAGAGGTGCTGCTCGAGCTCGTCCGGAACGACGACCTCGGGGAGGAACCCGAGATCGGCGAGGCGCGGGACCACCCCCTTCGCCCAGGATTCGATGCGCTCGCGGAGCACCCGGCGATGATCCCCGGCGGCGAGCCTCGATCCGGCGGGCGGCCGTGCCCCGAGGGACGCCGGTACGGGCTCGAGAAACGCGTCGAAATCCGCCGCAGAAAGCAGGAGCGCACCCGAAGGGCGGGACCTTTCCACGAGGCGGGAGGATAGAAGGCCGGGCTCCTCTGTCAACGCTCGCAACGCGACGAACGCCTCCAGGGCTTCCGCCGCCTCCTCCGACGGACGCACGACCCCGCGAACGGCCATCCGCGGCCCGGCGAGCGACCATCCGCGGCCCATTGAGGCAGGGAGACGCGGGATCGTCGAAGACGAGGGCATCGAAAAAGGGGCCCCGACCCGCGCTGACGCCCAGCGCAAACCGTGGTAGACCGGCGCCGTGTCACGATCGCCGCGATCGCCGAAGACATCCGCCGCGACGAGCGGAAAAAAGGCGAGCAAGACCTCCACGAAATCCAGCTCCCAACGAGCGCCGAGCGCCGTCGCCGACGACGTCCTCGAGCGCTCCGAAGACGACGCCTCGTCCACGGCTCCCGAATCCGAGGAAGGCGGCGACGAGACGTTCGGTGGTGGCAACGAGGCCGAAGCCGACGTCCACGACGACGACGACGCGTTCGCCGAACCGGCCGCCGAGGACACCGACGGAGACGACGCCGCGACGACCGGCCCGCTCTCGGCCCCCCTCTCGCGGCGCGAGCCCGGATCCGTCGAACGGCTCGATCCGATGGCGGCGTACCTGCGCGAGGTGCAGCGGCATCCGCTCCTCACGCCGGAAGAGACACACGAGCTCGCCGTGCGTTTTCTCGAGGCGCAAGATCCGGCCGTCGCCGCGCGCCTCGTCACGGCGAACCTGCGCCTCGTGGTGAAGATCGCCTACGAGTACCGTCGCGCCTACAAGAACATCATGGACCTCGTGCAGGAGGGCAACATCGGCCTCATGCAAGCGGTCAAGCGCTACGACCCCTACCGCGGCGTCAAGCTCTCGAGCTACGCGGCGTGGTGGATCCGCGCGTACATCCTGCGCTTCATCTTGAACAACTGGCGCCTCGTGAAGCTCGGCACGACGCAGGCCCAGCGCAAGCTCTTCTTCAACCTGCGCAAGAAGCGGAGCGAGCTCCAGGCGATGGGCATCGATCCGACGAACGCCGAGATCGCCAAGCAGCTCAACGTGCCCGAATCCGACGTCGCGGAGATGGACGTGCGGCTCGCGTCGAGCGAGAAGTCCCTCGACGCGCCTGTGGGCGACGCCGACGGGCGCGCGATCGCGAAGGTCGACATGATGCCGAGCTCCTTCGCCGGCCCCGAAGCGGCGATGGCCGACGAGGAGCTCCAAGCCCTCGTCAAAGGCAAGCTCGACGAGTTCCGCAAGACGCTCGTGGACAAGGAAAAGGACCTCGCGATCTTCGACCTGCGTCTCGTCGCCGACGATCCGCTCACGCTCCAAGATCTCGGCGATCGCTTCGGCATCTCGCGCGAGCGCGTCCGGCAGCTCGAACAGCGGCTGCTCGCGCGCCTGCGGGACTACCTGAAGCACGAGATGGGCGACGCGACCGAGACCCTGGGCTGACGATGCACCCGAAGATCGGCGCGCCGCGGACCCTCGCCCGGAGTCGCGCGTGAACGAAGGGCCCGCCCTCTACGTCGTCGCCACCCCCATCGGCAATTTGGGCGACGTCACGCTGCGCGCGGTGGAGGTCCTCGGGCGCGTCGATCGCATCGCCGCCGAGGACACGCGACGAACGCGGCAGCTCCTGAACCACCTCGGGATCTTGGGCAAGCCCGTCGACGCGCTGCACGCGCATTCGAGCGAACGCGACGTCGAGCGCCTCGTCGAAAAGCTGCGCTCGGGTGAATCGATCGCCGTCGTCACCGACGCCGGCACGCCCGCCGTGAGCGATCCCGGCGACGCGCTCGTGAAGGCCGCGATCGGCGCCGGGGTCCGCGTCGTTCCGTTGCCGGGGCCGAGCGCCGTGCTCGCTGCCCTCGTCGCGAGCGGGCTCGGGACCGGCTCGGGGTTTCGGTTCATCGGGTTCTTGCCGCGCGAAGGCACGGCGCGGCGCGAGGCCATCGCGACCGTGTGCGCGACGCCGGAGCCGGTCGTCCTCTTCGAGTCGCCCGAGCGCACCGCCGCGACGCTCCGCGATCTCGCCGACGCGATGCCCGAACGCTCGGCCGCCGTCGCGCGCGAGCTGACGAAACTGCATGAGGAGGTCCTGCGCGGGACGCTCTCGGAGCTCGCGAAAACGCAGGAATTCCGGGGTGAAATCGCGATCGTGCTCGGCGCCTTCGAGATCGCCGCGCACGCCGAGGCCATCGACGACGACGCCATCGACGCGCGCATCGACGACGAGCTCGCGAAGGGCACGCACGCGAAGGCGGCCGCCGAGCGGATCGCGGCGTGGTCCGGGCGCCCGAAGCGGCTCGTCTACGAGCGCGTGGTGCGCCGGAAATCGGAGCGCGGGCCGGGGCGCGACAAAACCTGACCTTCCCGCATCCAATACGAGATCGCCGCGAGGGCGCCGACCACCCCGGTCGCCGCGAGCAACCCGCGGCGGCCGCGAACGCGGAGCAAGACGCCGACGACGGTGGCGAGCTCGAGGGTCGTCGCGCATTTACCGAGGACGTTCGCGCGCCGCTCGACGTCGACGATGCCGACGCCGCGCTCGGTCACGACCCGGACCGCGAGCGGCAGCTCGCCGAGCTCGCGGAGCGCCAAGACCATCGCCGACGCGGGGGAGAGCCGCCGATCGACGACGAGCGCGCCGAGCACGGAGAGGCCGAACGCCTTGTCCGCGAGGCCGTCGATCACGGCGCCGAGCGCGGAGCTCTGACCACGCCGTCGCGCCACGAACCCGTCGACCACGTCCGTCAGCGCCGCCGTCAGGACGATGCCGACGGCGACGTCGTCGCGCCGCCGTCGGAGCGCGATGGGGAACGCGAGCGCGAGCGGGAAACGCGCCGCACTGAGGACGTTCGGCAGCGTCCACCACCCGGAGCTACGACGGACATGCGCGCGCACGCCGAAGGAGCTGCACGAACCGGGCCGCCGCTCGGAAGTCCGCTCACTGCAGGCGCCATTTCGTATGACGCACGCGTACGTACGCCGCATCCGCGATTGGCGATCGGTGGTCCGTGTGACATCGTGACGAACGTCTGGAAGCGGACGCCTCGAACGCGACGGAGAGCCCCCGATGTTCTTTCGAACGAATTGGACGACGTTCGGCCTTGCGATCATCGCCTTCACGAGCCTCGCCGCGTGCAGCGATAACGCGTCGAAGGACACGAAGGACACCAGCGACGCCGCGATCGCCCAACCCGCGACGCTGCGCGTGCACTACCCCGTCGGGAGCCGCGCGCTGAGCGCGGTCGGCGATCATGCTCCGCTCCAGACCGCGACGTCGTTCGCCGCCGGACAGGACGACACCTGGCAGCTCGACGTCCCCGCGTTCGACGCGCCGCTCGCCGTCACGCTGTCGCTCGACGGCACGCCCGCGCGCGGCCCGGCGTACACCATCGCCCCGGGCCAGACGCTCGACGTCTATCCCCACTTCGTCCAGCAGAAAGGTCGCGTCGGCCTCTTCCTCGAGAATTTCGAGTCGACGCACCTGACGGGCACGAAGCGCAATATCCGGATGTACCTGCCGCCGAGCTACGACGAGAACACGACGGCGCGCTTCCCCGTCCTCTACATGTTCGACGGGCAGATCTTGTTCGACACGTCGGTCACCAAGTTCGACAACGCCGCGAAGCTCTTCCAGGATTGTTGGAAGGTCGACACGGCGTTCGACGACGCGGCCGAAGCGGGCACGTTCCCCGAGGCGATCGTCATCGGCGTCGACCTGCAGATCGACGATCCGGATCACCCCGATCTGGACGCGCTCAACACGCAGCGCATCCAGGAGCTGACGCCGACGAGGGACGACGACAACTCCTTGAAGGTTCCGGGATCCGGGCGCGGCGAAGACACGCTCAAGATGGTCTTCCAAGAGATCAAGCCGCGCGTCGACGCCGAGCTGCGCACGCGGCCCCAGCGCGACAGCACGTACATGGCCGGTGCGTCGGCGGGCGGCCTGATGTCGACGTGGGCCGGGATCGAGTACGGCCAGCTCCTCGCGGGCATCGGCAATTTCTCCGGCGCGCAATGGTGGGACAAAGAGATCGCCGTGACGAAGGCGCGGGAGGCCAAGATCGGCCCGGACCATGCCGAGAGGGTGTACGTCGACATGGGCGGCAACGAAGCGGGCACCGGGAAGTCCGAAGACAACGCGTACATCGTCGAGACCTACGATCACCTCGTGCAGGCGTACCGCGACGCGGGCTACGTCGAAGGCGAGACGATGAAGTCCGTGCTCGATCCCGAAGGGACGCACTCCGCGCGGTACTGGTCGAAACGGTTCCCCGCTGCGATGGCGTTCTTGCTCGGCCCCGGGCGCTGACGCACGCTCGGTGACAGTGATGCTCGCTCGGTGACGGTGACGTCGCGTCGGCGCCGAGGGCTGCGCCGAGCGCGAGCCAGGAGCGGCGGACGACGAGCGGCGGGGCCTCAGCTCCCGGCGAGCGCGCGGTCGATGCTCTTGGGATCGAAGCCCACCAAGATGCGACCGCCGACGTCGATGACCGGGATCGATCCGCCGGGCTTTCGGACGCTCGCGAGCTTCGTCCGCATCTCGCGCGCGGCGTTCGGATCGGCCTCGATGTCCTTTTCCACGAACGGGATCCCGCGCTTTTTCAGGTACGCCTGCGCATCGTGGCACGCGCCGCACCACGACGCTCCGTAGACGATGACGGTGGGCATCGTCGCCGACGCCGCGGCCTCGCCGGGCAACGCGCTGGCGGCGGCCTTCGGGGCGAGGATCTCGCCGTGTTGCTTGCGGCATTCGACGGCGGCCGCTTCGAAGTCGGCCCGCGCGACCGTCCGCACCGGGTAGGTGCCGTCGGCGTTCGGCGCCCGCAGATCCGCGACCGTCACGGTCCCGTCGGCCGCGACGTCGCGCGAGGGATCGACGACCCGCACCGTCGCGCGGGCCTCTTCGGGGACGGCCGACGGCGACGACTCGACGTGGAACTCGCCGCGGTCGTCGATCCAGGTGAGGAGCAGGTTCGTCGACGCGCTCGAGACGGTGATCGGCGCGGCGTCGGACGCCTGCTCGGTCGGCGGCGAGCGATGGCATCCGATGGCGAGCGACAGGACCGAGCCCCCGACGAGCGCAACGACGAGACGGCGAATCACGACGCTCAGAATGCGACGGACGGGCGATGGAGACAAGCCGAGCCGCACCTCAAGCGACGACGCTCAAGAGCCGCGCGACGGTGTCGTCGAACGTCCCACGTTCATGGGGCGATTGGCGCAAGAACTGCTCGATGCGCGGCATCTTCGCGATGGCCTCGTCGAGCTCTTTGTCGCTGCCCTTGGCGTACGCGCCGAGCGCGACGAGATCCCGCTTGGCCTCGTAACGTGCGACGAGCGCGCGCAGCTTGCGCGCGGCGTCCCGGTGCTCGTCGGTCGCGACGGCGTCCATGACGCGCGAGAGCGACACCGTCGGATCGACGGCAGGATAGCGCCCGCGGGCGCCGATGGCCCGATCGAGCACGACGTGGCCGTCGAGGATACCGCGCACCTCGTCCGCAATGGGCTCGTCCATGTCGCCGCCCTCCACGAGCACCGTGTAGATGGCCGTGATGGCGCCGACCGATCCCTGCCCCGTCCGCTCGAGGAGCCGCGGGAGCATCGCGAACACGCTCGGCGGGTAACCACGGCGCGCCGGCGGCTCCCCGGCGGCCAGACCGACCTCGCGTTGCGCGCGGGCGACGCGCGTGACCGAGTCGACGAGCAGAAGGACGCTCTTGCCGCGATCGCGGAAGTACTCGGCGTACGCGGTCGCCACCTGCGCCGCGCGGAGCCGCTCGAGGGCCGCGACGTCGCTCGTCGCGACGACGACGACGCTCTTGGCGCGCCCCTCCGGTCCGAGCGCGTGCTCGAGGAACTCGCCAACTTCGCGGCCGCGCTCGCCGACGAGGGCGACGACGACGACGTCCGCGGCCGTCCCGCGCGCGATGGCCCCGAGGAGCGTGCTCTTGCCGGCGCCCGATCCCGCGAAGAGGCCGACGCGTTGGCCTTCGCCCATCGTGAGCAGGCCGTCGAGCACACGCACGCCCGTCGGCAGCGGGCGGCTCACCGGACGACGCGCGAGCGCGGGCTCCGGATCCCGATCGACCGGCACGACGGTCGCGTGCTCGATGGGGCCTTTCCCGTCGATGGGATGACCGAGCCCCGACACGACGCGCCCCAAGAGCGACTCCGACGCGCGCACGACGAAGCGGCCGCCCGTGGCTTCGACTTCGTCGTCGGGGCCGACGCCGACGAGCGCGCCGAGCGGCATGCCGATCGCTTCGCCCCCCTCGAACCCGACGACCTCGCACGCGAGCGGCTCTCCGCTCCGTTTGACGTGCACGACGTCGCCGACGCGGACGCCGGGCATGCTGAATCGAAGGCGGAGCCCCGTGACGGAGCACACGCGTCCGACCGGCCGCAGGGACGGCGTCGCGGCGAGCTTCGCGCGCAGCGCGTCGAGAGGCGAGCTCACCGATTCACCAGAGCACCGGATGGGTTGCGGAAATCGGCGAAATCACGACGGGAACCTGTTCGGTGCTCTAAGCGCCCGCGGCCTTGGCCTCGCCCTCGTCCGTGAGGGACAGCTCGTCTTCGAGCTCCTTCAGGATCTTCTTCGCCCGATCGGTGAGCTTCTTCGGGACGTCGACCTGGACCACCGTGATGAGCGAACCGCGACCGCGGCCGTCGAGCCGCGGGATGCCTTGCCCACGCAGCGTGAAGACGGAGCCCGATTGCGTGCCTGCCGGCAGATCCAGCTCGACGCTCGCTTCTTCGTCGCTATCCGGCCGAGCGAGCGAAGGAACCTGGACCTTCGCTCCGAGCGCCGCCTCGGTGAACGTCACGTGGACGCGCGTGACGAGATCCGCGCCGTCGCGCTCGAACCGCGGATCTTCGGCGACGTCGACCTCGACGTAGAGATCGCCCGGAGGCGCGCCTTGCGGTCCCGGCAGGCCTTGCCCTGGGACCCGGAGACGCTGGCCCGCGTCGATGCCCGCAGGGAATGGGACCACCACCGTGCGCGCCTTCGGCACGGCGCCGCGACCGCTGCAGGTCTTGCAGGGGCTCTTGATGACGACGCCCTGCCCCTGGCATTTCGCGCACGGCGTCGTGAACATGACGAAGCCGCGCGCGTTCGACACCTGTCCGGTGCCGCGGCAGTGCGCGCACGCTTCGGGTTTCGTCCCCGGCTTGGCGCCGGAGCCCTCGCAGTCGTCGCACCGCGCGGGCGCGTTCACCGTGATCTCGCGTTTGACCCCGAACGCGGCCTCGCGGAGATCGAGCGTCGCCTGGACGCGCAGATCCCCGCCGCGCTGCGGCTGACGGCGTCGACCGCCGAACCCGCCTCCGGAGAACATCTCCGCGAAGAGATCTTGCATGTGCGCGAACACGTCCGACGCGCCGTCGAAGCCCCCCGCGCCGCCTTCGAGCCCGGCGTGACCGAACTGGTCGTAGATGCGCCGCTTCTCGTCGTCGGAGAGGACCTGGTAGGCCTCGTTGATCTCCTTGAACCGCACCTCGGCCACGCTGTCGCCGGGGTTTCGATCCGGGTGATGCTTGAGCGCCTCGCGCTTGTACGCTTTGCGGATCACCTCCACGCTGGCGGTTCGCTCGACCGAAAGGACTTCGTAATAATCGCGCTTATCGGACATGCGCTTCATCCGCCGTGCGGAAGACGTTCGTGGATCGAAAAACCAACCGACGGCACCTGCCGAACGTCGCTGGACGTCGGGCGCGGCCGTCGAGACGGGGCGAGACAGGCGGGCAAACAAGAACAGGATGCCGCCTGCCGCGCCAACCTAAGACGTTCGTCAAAAGTGTCAACGCCCATGGTCGAGCTTCCTCTGCGAAGGTCGGTAGACCGGTGGGGCGAGCCGCCGGAAGCCGGTGGCGTGAGCCCGCTGGGAAGGCGATCGCTCGAGATCGCTAGGGCGTGCGCGCATCGAAGGCCTCGGGATTGGCGGCGCGCTCGGCGAGCTCCGTGCGGGCGGCCTGGGCGGCGAGCTCGGCCGCTCGGCGCGCTTCATGCTCTTGGGTGAGCGCCTGGCGGAGGGCATCGAGCTCGTCTTGGAGCCGGCCGACGAGCCCCGCGTCGGAGCGGGCATCCTGGTTGGCGACCGGCGCGGGCGCGGACGCCTTTGCGCGCGCCACGTCCGCCTCGAGCTCGGCGATCCGCCACGCGCGGGCGACGAGCTCCCCTTCCCGGCGGGCCGCATCGCGCGCGAGGGCGTCGAGCTTGCGTTCGAGGCGCTCGCGCTCGTGCGCGTCGAAGGTCGGCTCCGAGGCCGCCGCGAACGCCGGAAGCTCCCCGGCGCGGGCGTCTTCGAGCGCTGCCACGAGCTCTTTGACGAGTTGCTCGCGGCGCTCGAGCTCGCGTTCGAGGGTCGCGACGACGGCCGCCCGCTCGCGCAGTTGGCCTTCGAGGGCCTCCAGCTCCGCCGCGCGCGCGTCGAGGCTCTGCGCGAGATCGGACGCCACGCGGGCGAGCTCGATTTCGAGGAGCGCAATCCTCGCTTCGGCGGCGCGCGCTCTCTCTGCGATGGCCGCGGCGACGAGCTCGCTCTCGATGGCGGTCTTCGCCGCGAGGGCCGCGTCCGCCTCGACGTTCTCTGCGGCCCCCACGAGATCCGCGGCGCCGGCGAGCGCCGGGACCTGGACGATCGCGTACGGGTCGAGCGCGATCGCGGACGACGACGCGAGCACGAGGAAGACGTCCGGCGAGGCCTCGGGCGAGAGCGACGTGTCGACGCTGATCGACGGCTCGTCCGTCGCCCCGAGCTCGGCGAAGACGATCCCCTCGAACGGGACGATG
Organism: Labilithrix sp.; assembly: GCA_044226145.1. Classification (GTDB taxonomy): domain Bacteria; phylum Myxococcota_A; class Polyangia; order Polyangiales; family Polyangiaceae; genus Labilithrix. The sequence goes on from JBGAHN010000060.1 coordinate 15,033, forward strand.
CCCGTCATCGTGACCTGCTCGAACGCGAGCGCGAAGAGATCGTAGAGCTCGTCGTACGCAACCGACGCGTCGCCGATCTCGGGAAAGGACGACGTCGGGCCCGGCATGTGCGCGCGCGCCACGGCCACGACCGCACCGTCCTCGTGCACCACACGACGAAGCTCGACGATGAGGGCCGACGGCTCCGTCACGCATCCGAGATCGGGCACGAACGCGACGTCGAACATCCCGTCGCGCACGTCGAGCCCGTCCCGCAGACTCCGAACGAGGACCCCGAGCGGAGCCACGCGGGACGCCTCGCGGGCGCGCGCCGGATCGGGGTCGTACACGTGCACACTTTGCGCGCCGAGCTCGACGAGCCGGCCGACGAGCTCCGATTCGGCGTCCCCCACGACGAGAACGCGCGCGCGATCGACGAGCGACTCCGCGTGCGCCGCGAGGGCGGCGAAAAGAGGCGCCGAAGGACCGACGGTGAAAGGACGTGCCGGCATGGAGAACACCGAAGATCCGCGGTTCTATCACAACGACGTCAGCGCGGCGCGGCGCTGACGGGGCGAAGCGACGACGGCGGGGCGAAGGCGGAAACCGCGGGTAGGACGTCGATGGCCGAGGTCTGCCGGCGCTCCTTGCCGGTCCAAGCCGGTTCCGATGCGGCTCTGTCGACGGCGCGCCGATCTTCGAGCTCGCGGAGCACGCGGAGCACGAGGCGGGTGGCTGCTCCCGTCGAGCGACCACGGGCAACGAGGCGGAGGACGCGTTCTTCGGAGTGACGTCCGACGACGATGGGGCGCCCGGGGGCGAGACGCGCGATCTTCGCGGCGGCTTCCGATGCGTCGTCGAAGCGGACGAGGAGCTCGTACGTCGGCGCGGCCCTCTCCGCGGGCGCGGGCGAAGGCGCGAGGGCGAGCTCGACGCCGCGAAGGCCCGGAATCGAGGCCTCGGGCGCGGACACGAGGCGGACTTCGTCGAACGACGATGCCCCTTCGCGGAAACGGGCCGAGAGCGCGGCCCGAACCGCCGTTCGGCCAGCGCGCGCGCGGACGGCGCGTCCGACGGGTTTCAGGAAACGCTCGGCGAGCTCGCCGGGCGTCCACGGCAGCGACGAACGCGTGCCCGTCACGAAGAGCGGGACGGCCGCCGAGGCCGCGAGCGGGAGCGCCACGAACGCGCCGCTCCACCGGCGGGACGCGAGGAACGCGAGCGCGGCGACGCCGAACACGAGCAAGAGCGCCGTCCGGACGCCGAGGAGACGGCGGAGATCGAAGGGATCGCGCACGTCGGCGTCGGGGGGCGGCGCCGACAGGGACGCGGACGAAATTGGGCGCCATCGGCCTGGTCCGCGCGGCCCTTGCACCGTTCGGGGGAGGAGGTGCGTCGCGACGACGATCGCGGCCGACACGAGCAGCGCGCCCACCGTCGGGTTCGCCCACAAGAGCGACGCCGTCGCGGCGGCGACGAGCCCTCCGTAGACGACGCTGCCCACCTCGGGGCGGAGCGGGACGAGCGGACGGGGCACCACGCCTCGCGCCGCGCACGCGCGCGCGACGACGCGACGCTTCGATCGGTACGCGAGCATCGCGGCCACGGCCACCACGCAAAGCGCGACGGCGGCGCCCACCGAAGAGAGCGCGCGGGAGGGGTCGGCCTGGGGAGCGGCGGGCGCTTCGGCGCGAAGCTCGGGATCGGTGACGCCGGGGAAGGCCTGCGGGTCGACGTGCGCGGACCACGTCACCGCTTCGCCGCGCGCGACGTGCGCGCGAACGAGCTCGAGCTCGTCGCGATCGCCGCGTCGGCGGAGCGTCGCGAGCGTCGTGGAGGCGCCGTCGGGATCCGCCAAGCTCGGTGCGGCCTGCGCCGCGGGGAGATCGAGGACGACCCGCGCCGCGTCCCGACCTTCGTTCGTCGGGAGCATGGCGTAGGAGAGCTTCCAGGAAGCGCCGTCGCGTTCGAGGGCCTTCGCGGCGACGAGGTCGACGGCGTACGAAAGGGCGAAGGCGTACGTTCCTCGACCGACCCCTTTCGGTTCGTCGAACGACAAGCGCACGACGTCGGGGAGCTTGGGGTGGCGCGCGACGTGCGCGACGAGCTCGCGGCCGCCATCGACCAGGACCGTGGTTTCCGACGCGAGAATCGCCTGCGGCTCGATGCCGCCGATGTCGAACGACTTGTAGCGTCCTGCAACGACGCCGTACCGCACCTGCCGGATGATGGAGGCCACGCCGTCCGCTCCGACCTTGATGCGAACGTCGTCGGAGAGGGTGTGGGCTTCCTGGTATTCGGCCCCGGCCGGAGCGGCAGCGAACCCGAAAATCCCAATGAAAACGAAGAGAAAGGCGGCGAACGACCGAAGCAGCGGACGGCGGCCCAAGCAGGGCTCGGTCGCGAGCAAGTGGAGCGACACACTCCTACATCTACTTACCCTGTGCGTCCGGGAAAGTTTTCGGGGACGGAGATGGGGTCGGTCGGCGGGAGCCCATCCCCGCATGACGGAGCCGTCGCGTCACGGATGAGCTTTGGTCCCCACGGGCCCGCTCACGGGCTCTCGCTCGCCCCCTCCCAGGACCTCCGAGGCCACCGCCACGACGACGGCTTCCACGAGCTCGCGCGGGAACCGGATCGTCCCGACGAACGAGCCCGCCGGCGCAGCCGCGGACGGCGCTTCCCGCACCGTGTGAGCGACCAGCGGCGGCGCCTGCGTTCCTTGCGTTCCCCGCGTCGCCGCGGAAGGTCCGATGAAATCCTTGTCCACGAGACCGGCGAGCAAGCTGGCGGTCGTGAGGAACGACGCCCCCTGCGCCTTCACGTCCTTCATCGCCGTCACGACCGACGCGTTGTCCTTGAGCGTGCCGGTCTCGGGCGACGTCGAGAGCGTCACCTTGGCGTTTCGGGTGAGCAACGCCAGATCGGCGCCGAACCCGAACCACGTCTTGCCCTCGTCGGGCACGGCCACGAGGTGGATGGTGCGCACCACGGGCTTCGCGGGGGCCTTCCCTTTGACCGTCTCGCCCGCGTACGTGAGCACGAGCTCGACGTGGACGGAGTCCTTCGGCAGCCCCGCGCTCGTCGGGAGCGCCGTCGTCTTCGTCGCGATCTTGAAGGGAACGTCCTTCGTGTTCTGCTTCTTGAGCCACGCCGCGAACGCCGGTCGCGACGCGAGCTGCGCCCAGTCCTTGAGGATGGTCCCGACGTCGGCGATCGGGCTCTCCGTCCGCCAGAGGTGCCATCCCTGCTTCTGCACGGCGAAGTCGAACGTCGCCGCGGCCCGCGCGCTCTCGCCCGACGCGGTGGAGAGCGCCTTCTTCGCGCGCGCGACGGCGTCGAGATCGATGCCCGATCCGTAGACGGTGGTGCCGAGGAGGATCTTCGGCAGCGAGCGATCGACGAGCAACTCGCGGACGTGCGTGGCTTCGGAGGCGGGCAGCTCGTGGTTCGTGCCGATCTCGACGAGCGCGTCGCCGAGGAGCTCGAGCGGGTGCGACCAGAGCTTGGGATCCGACGCGCAGCCGAAGCCGCCCGACGTCACGTCCGCCGGCAGATGCCAGAACACCGCCGGAGGGGCGCCCGCCGTGCACGAGGGCGACGCACCGAGCCGCGCCACGACGCTCTTTTTCCCGCGCAGATCGAGGCGCACGTCGACGTCGCCGCGGGCCTCCTCGAGCCGCACGTCGAAGGTCAGTCGCTGCGTGTCGGCGAGCGCGTCGCCGATCTCTTGGATCGCGCCGTCGACGAGCGCCGACGTCGCGGGGCCTTGCTGCCCGACGAACATGCGCGCCATCGACGGGAGGTGGAGCGAGTCGTACGCGCGGGCGAGCGGCTCCGGCTTCACTTCGATGTGGAGCGCCGTCGACCACGTCTCGCGCGAGACCGTGCGCGCGAGGTAGGGCGCGAGCTTCTCGACCGAGGATTGGCTGTCGCCGCAGACGAGGCGTCCGCCCGAAGGCGCCGGCGCGAGCACGCACGCCAGGCTGTCGTCGTCGTCGTCCGAACCGCCGATGCCCTCGACGACGAACTGGCCGTCGGCGGCGGGCGTCACCCGGTAGCGCGACGCGAGCTTCGTCTTGGCTTCGTCGACCGAACGAACGGCCACCGAGAACGCCGCCGTGGCGCCGCGCAGATCCCGCTTGAGCGCGACGACGCCGTCGATGGGACGCGCGAGATCGACGACCGCCGCGACGTTCTCGTCGGTGAGCGATCGCAAGAGCGCGTCCCGATCGGGCAACGGCAAGTGGGCCCACGCGGATCCGATCTTCAGCGACGTGTCGAGGTTCGCGACGCGCGCGACGGCCACGACCCCTTCGGGCTCGGCGACCGGGCTGACGTCGGCCGTCGCGACGGCTTTGGCCACCGGCTTGTCGGTGACGGGCGTGACGGGCTCGACGTTCGCACCGCCGCACGCCGCGAGCGAGACGAGGAGCATGCCCGCGAGCGGCGCGCGCGCGAGGGGACGGCGTGAAGAAGAAACGTGGCGGACGCGAAGAGCCGAGCTCGGGGAGGTCATCGGCCGGGAGGATACGCACCGAACGGGCGGGTCGTCGAGGGCTCCGTTCTCCCGCGGCGCTGCTCCGAAATGGCGCCGAAAGGCTTCGGTTTTTCCGCCCGGAGCGGCCTGCGTCGTGCCCGCGCACGTCTCTGGCCATCTCGGGCCGCATCGCTGGACGCGCCGCGCGAGCCGTGGCTTAAGGGGCTCGCTTCACCGTGGCTCTTCCTCGCATGAACGACGCTCAACGGGAGGCCGTCGAGCACCAGAACGGCCCCCTGCTCGTGCTCGCCGGCGCCGGCTCGGGGAAGACGCGCGTCATCACCCACCGCATCGCGCGGCTCATGGAGCGCGGCGTGCCGGGTCACATGATCTGCGCGCTGACGTTCACGAACAAGGCCGCCGGCGAGATGGCCGAGCGCGTCGCGCACATCGTCAAGGAGCGCGGCCTCGGATCCGGCAACCGCGCCAAGGGGCTCGTCATCTCGACGTTCCACTCCTTCGGCCTCATGGTGCTCGGCCGCGAGAAAAAATCGCTCGGCGGCACCTTCACGATCTTCGACCAGGGCGACTGCCTCTCGACGGTCAAAGAAATCCTGAGCCGCATCGACGGCGGGCGGAAGCTCGACGCCGCCGCGATCCTCACGCGCATCTCGAACGCCAAGAACGCGTTCCTCACGCCCGAGGAGCTCGATCCGCGCAACGGCGACGAGTACGACGAGATGACGAAGATCGTCTACGGGCGCTACCAGACGGCGCTCCGGAACTTCCGCGCGTTCGACTTCGACGATCTCGTGTGCGAGGTCGCGCGGCTCTGGAAGGAGCGGGCGGACATCCTCGACCGCTGGCAGAAGGAGTTCATGTACGTCCTGGTCGACGAGTACCAGGACACGAACCGCGCGCAGCTCGAGGTCCTTCGCCTCCTGGCGGGGCGCCATCGCAACATCTGCGTCGTCGGTGACGACGACCAGTCGATCTACGCGTGGCGCGGGGCCGACGTGCGCAACATCCTCGACTTCGACGCGCTGTTTCCAGGCGCCAAAGTCGTCATGCTCGAGCAGAACTACCGCTCCTCGGCGCCGATCCTCGCGGTGGCGAACGCCGTCATCTCGAAGCGGGTGGATGCAAAATACAAGAAAACGCTGTTCACGGACAAACCGGGCGGCGACAAGGTCCGCCTCGGCGTCGCGCCGTCGCCGGACGCCGAGGCCACGCACGTCGCGCGCGAGATCCGCCGGCTCGTCAACGAAGAGGGCAAGAAGCCCAAGGACATGGCCGTCCTCTACCGATCGAACGGCCAGGCGAAATTGATCGAAGAGGCGCTCCGCGAGCAGGGCGTGCCTTACCGGATGATCGGCGGCCAGCAGTTCTTCGAGCGCAAGGAGGTCAAGGATCTCCTCGCGTACATGAAGGTCGCGCTCAACCGAGCGGACGAGATCAGCCTGCGTCGCGTCCTCAACTACCCGCCGCGCGGGATCGGCGACACGAGCGTCGAGCGGCTCTCGCAGAACGCGCTCGCGAAAGGGTGGACGCTCTGGGAGGCGATCGAGCGCGTCGACGCGCTTGCCGAGCCGCGGGGCGCGGCAGGGATGCAAAGAGCTCGAGCGCATCGTCGCGGACATGCGAAAGAAGCTGATCATCGCGCGCACGAAGGCGAGCGACGTGGCGCGCGAGCTGGCGGAGGACGTCGGCCTGCACAAAAGGACATCGACGGGACGTCTCCCTCCACGTCGGCCGCGGCGCGGAGGTGGGCGAACGTCCAAGGGCTCTTCGGCATCCTCGAGCGCCGCGAAGCGCGCGTCGCCGCCAAGGGCGAGGACGTGACCGCGGAGCGCGAGCTCGCGAGCTTCCTCCATTCGCTCACGCTCCAGATGAACGACGAGGAGGGCGATCCCGGCAACGTCGTCACGCTCTCGACGCTCCACGGCAGCAAGGGCCTCGAGTTCGACCACGTCTTCCTCATCGGGTGCGAAGAGGGGCTCATCCCCACTCGCGGACGCTCGAGACGCGCGTGACCGACGCGACCCCCGCCTCGTACGACGGCGCGGCGTCGCAGGACATCGAGGAAGAGCGGCGGCTCTTCTACGTCGGCGTCACGCGCGCGCGGCAGCGGCTCGAGCTCTTGCGCTGCAAGCACCGCGTCTCGCGCGGCAAGCCCGTGCCGCGCACGCCGTGCCGCTTCCTGATGGACATCCCCGAAGAGCTCATCGAGCCGTTCGAGGTGAAGGACGCGGCGGCGCTGTCGACGAACGAGATGGCCGAGAAGGCGCAAGGCCTCCTGGCGATGCTCGACGCGCTCGGGAAATAGGCGCGCGGAGGCGCGCGAGGCCCAGAGACGCACACGAGGCCCGCGCGCGCAGAGGCCTGTGCGCGCTCAGGGGCCGAACATCGCGTCCGTCAGCGCAGTCTTGACGAACAACGCTCGCACGTCGCGCTTGGGGAACGTCGTCGAGGGCGGGCCGTCGTCGTACGGCGCGAGTTGGCCGGCGCCGAACGAGACGTGGGCTCGTTCGCGTCGAGGTAAACGCTCGTTTCGTTCGAAATGTCGACGGTGTCCTCGAAGAACCCGCCTTCGGTGAGCTTCGCGATGCCGCGCGCGCGAACGAAGGAAGCCGCCGTCATCTCACCGAGCTTCTTCCGTCCGCTCTCCGTGAGCAACGCCACGAGCGGGGAGCTCTCGAGCGCGACCGTGTCGACGACGACGCATCGTTCCCACTCGATGCCGTGGGCACCCCCTTGGTACGACGAGCCGAGGAGCGCGAGGTTCACGAAGTGCCCGGGATCGCTCGCCAGCACCTCGTAGGAGGCCGACTCCTCCGAATCGGCGACGTCGGGCTCGCTCGGCCCCTCGCACGATTTCCCGTGATCGCCAAGGACGGCCTTGCGCAGCGCCGCGTTGAGGGAAGCCTCTTTCGCCTTGTCGCTCGCGCCTCGGAGCTGCGGGACCACGAAATGAGCGCTGCACCGCTTCCCCTTCAAATTCGTTTCTACGGGGTAAATCGAGAGCCCTGCGCCGATGTCCGCGGTCGCCTTGGAGCGGCTGCCGTCCGGCACCTTCATCGCGACCGGCCACCGCGTCGACGCGTCCGGGTTCAACCATTCTCCCTGGAGCCCGGCATCCGAAATTCGTCCCTTGAAGCTCCCCGTCACGTTCGCACCGACGTGCTCCGTGAGCGTGAACGCTTCGCCGTTCATCGTCCCTTCCAGCGAAATGTCCCGCGGACTCTTCTCGTAGCGGTACACGCCCGTGAGCTTCGTCCCTTTTTTCTCCAGCTTCATCCGAACGAAGTGGGTGCCGAGCGATCCTCGTACTCGCGCTTCCACGTCGACGTGTCGACCCGCGCGTCGCCCGTCGGTACGCGAAGGCCGGCCGATGCGTCCGCGGGGGTCTGCGCGATCGCCGAATCCGCGGAATCCGTGGCTGGGGGAGCCGATTTCTTGCACCCGACCAGCACCATCCAAGCAACGACGAAGACCGCCCTTCGTTTCCGCACGATGCTCATGATCGTAGAGATCTCCGATCTTGCCAACGTCTTCCGAATTCCCTCGAAGACGAATCGGCGACCTTCGCGGCACGACGATCGCGATGGCGATCAGGCGAGCGCGGACTTCACGCGTTCGGTGAGGACGGCGGCGGCGCGCTCGACCGGCACGAGCTCCGCCTTCTTCGGATCGGGCTCGCTCCGCGGCTTGACCTCGACGTTGCCGTTCGCGAGCGCCTTCGCGCCCACCGTTACGCGGAGCGGGATCCCGAGGAGATCGGCGTCCTTGAATTTGACGCCGGGCCGCTCGTCGCGATCGTCCCAGAGGACGTCGACGCCGGCGCTCCGGAGATCGTCGTAGAGCTTCGTCGCGGCGGTCGTGACGGCGTCCTCCTTGCCCACGGTGACGAGGTGGACGTGGTAGGGCGCGAGGCTCATCGGCCAGCGGATGCCGTCGGCGTCGTGGTTCTGCTCGATGGCGGTCGCCACGAGCCGCGAGATGCCGATGCCGTAGCACCCCATGACGATGGGCTTCTTCTCCTGCTTCTCGTCGGAGTAGAGGGCGCCCATCGCCGCCGAGTAGCGCGTGCCGAGGATGAAGATGTGGCCCGCTTCGATGCCGCGGTAGGTCTTGAACGTGCCGTGCTCGCACTTCGGGCACGGATCGCCGAGGGCCGCCAAGCGGATGTCGGCGATCTCGCCGTCGTAGTCGCGACCGCGGTTCACGCCGGTGAAGTGGTGGTCCGTCTCGTTCGCGCCCGTCACGGCGTCGGTCACGGCGGACGCGGCGCGATCGACGACGATCTTGCCGGCGAAGCCCGAGGGCCCCGCGAAGCCCACCGCGGCGCCGGTCGCTTTTTGCACGTCGGCGTCCGACGCGAGGAAGACCTCGTCGACGCCGAGCGCGCGGGCCAGCCGGATCTCGTTGACTTCGTGATCGCCGCGCACGACGGCCATGACGACCGCGCCGTTCGCCAAGTAAAGGAGCGACTTGAGGAACTTCTCCTTCGGGAGCTTCAGGAACTTCGCGACGTCTTCGATGCCGCCCACGCCGGGGGTGTGGACCTTGCTCTTGTCGCCGACGGGCGCGCCCGCCACCTCCATCACCGGGGCGGACTTCACCGTGGCGATTTCGACGTTCGCGGCGTAATCGCACGTGTCGCAGGCCACGATGGCGTCCTCGCCGGAGTCGGCGAGCACCTGGAATTCGGCGCTCGTCGAGCCGCCGATGGCGCCCGGATCGGCCGCGACCATGCGGTAGACGAGGCCCATGCGGTCGAACACGCGGCAGTAGGCCTTGCGCATCGTCTCGTAGCTCTCGAAGGCGGCCTCTTCGCTCACGTCGAACGAGTAGGCGTCCTTCATGACGAACTCGCGCCCGCGGAGCAGGCCGCCGCGGGGACGGGGCTCGTCGCGGAACTTCGACTGGATCTGGTAGAGGCACGTCGGCAGATCGCGCCAGCTCTTGATCTCGCGGCGCGCGATGTCGGTGACGATCTCTTCGTGCGTGGGGCCGAGGTGGAAATCGGCGCCCTTCCTGTCCTTCAGGCGGAAGAGCGTCTCGCCGTAGACGTCCCAGCGCCCCGTCTCCTTGAAGAACTCGCCTGGCAAGAGCGCGGGCATCAGGATCTCCTGGGCGCCGGAGCGGTTCATCTCTTCGCGGACGATGCCTTCGACCTTGCGCAGCACGCGGAGCCCGAGCGGCAAATAGTCGTACATGCCGGCGCCGACCTTGCGCACGTAGCCGCCTCGTACGAGCAGCGTATGGCTGACGTTCGCGGCGTCGGCAGGGGCTTCCTTGACCGTGGGGATGAGGGCTCGGGAATAGCGCATCGCGCGCATGCCTCTAGCACGGGGCGCGCCGCGACGGATCCGGGAGTCGGTCCGATTTCCCATCCGATTTCGGACGAGCCTTCGACGGACGGCCGGTGGCCGTTGCCCGCGCCGGGGCGGAATCGGATGCGCGTGGCGGCTTTTGGCGCGACCATTGCGTGGAGCAAGGCCGATGCCGTCGAAGACCGTCCAAATCGTCCTGGCGATCGTGAGCGTGACGATGTTCGTCGGGACCCTCCTCGCGATCCCGATCGTGGCGGTACGGATCCCCGAGGACTATTTCGTCCGGCCGCCGCCGCGCCATGCGCTCGGGACGAAGATCGTCCGCAACGTCCTCGGGGCCCTCGTGGTGGCCTTCGGTGTCTTGATGCTCGTGCTCCCGGGCCAGGGCGTGCTGACGATCCTGCTCGGCCTGTCCATCCTCGACCTGCCGTTCAAGCACCGCCTCGTGCGAAAGCTCCTCGAGCGCCCGACCATCGCGCGCGCCGTGCAATCGCTCCGCGCCAAAGCGAAGGTGCCGCCGCTGCGCCTTCCTTCGGACGGGACGCCATCGGAAACGCCCTCGGGCGAGCGCGATGCGCCGATCGACGACCTCAGCTCACCGGAACGTGGAGCGCGATCGGTGTCTGCTCGACCTGGCAATTCTCGTCCGAGCAGACGCTCATCTTGAACGTCCCGGCGACGTTCGCGACGCCCTTGCTCGCGGGCTTGAAGCGCACCGACATCGCCGCGGTCGTCTCGTTTTCTTCGCGGAAATCGCCGCTTTCGCGGGAGAACGTCGACGCGTCGGGCTTGCCGAGGAAGGTGATCCCGGGCGCCTCCGTCGCGACGAACTTGTACGGGTACTGCTTGTTCACGTGGTAGCCGCCGCCCGAGGCGAGGCGGACCGTCATCGTGCACTCCTGCCCAGCGGCGCACGGCGCGGCTTCGGCCGTGACGACGAAATTCTTCCCTTCGACGCGCGCGGCGCCCGGGGCGGCGTCGGTCGATGGCGCCGACAACGCCGTCCGCGGCGTGCCCGAAATCGCGATCGTCGGGATTTCGGACGGCGACGGCGCGGACGACTTCGACGCGTCTTCGGACTTCGAGCACCCGAACCCGACACACCCGACGACGATTGCACAGGCGATCCCCACGCCCCCCACGCGCTTCGCTCGATTCACACGTTCCTCGCGCACCATGACGTTCCTCCGAGATTCTTTTCGACGAATGGTTCGTGGGTCAAAGGGTCGTGCGGAGCACGGCCGAGAGCGTCTCGCGCAGATAGCGCACGGCGAGATGCACCGTCCGCTCCGTCGAATCGGGGCGATCGCGGAGCGGCGGAGCGACCTCCATCACGTCCGCCGCGACGATGCGGAACTCCGCTCCCAGCCGGCGGATGAGCGCGACGACGAACTCCGGCGAGAGCCCGTCCGGCTCGGGCGTCCCGGTCGCGTCGGCCCATTCGCTGTCGGTGCCGTCGATGTCGTTCGAGAAGTAGACGTCGCGGACGCCGCACGACCGGAGATGAGCGACGAGCGCGTCGAGCGCCCCTTCCGGATCGCGCATGCACTCGTCCGCCCAGAACTGTCGGACGCCGAGGCCGTGCTCCCAGTGCCCGCGATCGTGCCGGGTCGCGCGGGTGCCGACCTGGACGAGCTTGCCGCCACGACCGAGCAGCTCGTTGGCGTGGAACGACCACGTCGCGAAGCAGTAGCGAATGCCGAGGCGCTCCTCGAGCAAGTCGGTGTGCGCGTCGGGCTGCACGATGCCCCACGTCCGGTCGGAGCCGTCGCCGCGTGCCCGCCGCGCGCGCGCCATCGCCGAGGCCACGGGCCACGCGGTCGAGTGATCGCCGCCGAGCACGATGGGCACGACGTCCGGGTTCAGCGCGAACACGCGATCGAGCACGCGCTCCTCGATCGACAAAGGCGAGACGGGCAGCGCCGCGCGGACGTCGGCGGGGACGTTCGGGTAAAGAGCGCGACGCGACGCCTCTTTCTGCGATTCGCTCAGCATGTCGTCGTGCAAGAGCTGCGGGACGACGAAGACGTCGCCGATGTCGACGATCCCGAGCTCGCGCGCGCGATCGGGGAACGCCGGCACGTCTTCGAGCAATGCCTGGCGCATGGCTTGCGGACCGAGGCTCGCGCCCCGACGAAACCCCGCGCCGACGTCGGACGGCACGGCGAGCACGATCACCTTCGCTTCGCGGATGCGCGCGAGCGCGGCGCGGAACCGCTCGTCGACCTCGGCCGCACTGCGTGCATGGTACAGCTTTCGCTGGAGCGCCTCTTGGGCTTCACGGCCGGTCGAGACGAGGTAGAGTCCTCCCCCGGCCGGACGAAGGAGGAGCGCGAGCTCTTCGAGGATCTGCGCGTCGGTCACGATGCCACGACCGTAGCACGCGGGGCCGCCGGCGGACTTCGATGCGCGCGGGCGCTCACGGCCTCCGCGGCAAAAACTCGACGCGGCCGACCCGGGGGAACGTCTCGGCGGCGGCCGGGGCCCCGTAGCGCGCGTGGAACTGCGCGACGCACGCCTCGGGGAGCAAATCGGCGTAGAGCTGGATCCCCGCGAAGTCGTTCGTTCGGTACAGGGTGTCGAACCTCGTCCATTGCTCGTCGGAGAAGCAGCGGAGCTCCTTTTTCGGGTGCGCGCGCTCGGGATCGTCGGGCATGAACATCGACTCCCAGCCGTCGTCGAGCCAGCTCTCGAACTGCGTGGGGTGCACGCGGCTGAGGTAGACGCTGATCGTCGATTTGCCGTGAAAGCGACGGTACGCGTACGCGGTCGAGATCTGGTGGTAGTACGGGCAGAGCTCTTTGGTGATGACCATGTTCGCGCTCGCGATGCAGAACGGCCATTCGAGCAGGCCCTTGCCGGGCGCCTTCGCGACGGTCTCGAAGTAGCGCATCTGCCGGGCCTCGAGGCGCGCCGGCCGGTAGTCGTTGACGAGGAAGAGCGCCGTCGCGAACTCGGCGACCGCGAACGCGCCGACGATCCTCCGAGCGATGAGCGGCCAGCCGTGCATCGACACGGCGATGAGCGCGAGGAGCGTCGGCAGGACGGTCGTCCCACGCCCCGCGACGCGGTAGTAGGCGAACCACGGGAAGACTTGCAGCGTCTTGCACCACCGCGGGTGGAACGCCAAGATCAGGATCGCCGTGATGAGCAACGGCTTGACGACCGGCGACATGTCGCGCTTGTGCGCGAGCCAGACGCCGACGCCGGCCGCGATGAGCAGCGTGAACCCGGGCGCGTACTCGCCGACGCCTTCGTCGTTGCCGAAGATCGCGTGGACGAGCGGCGAGTTCGGGTGCAGGCCCGGCAGGTACGGGAAGAGCGCGTGGAATTGGCTCGCCCAGAAATTGCCGCCCGGGTCCGTCATCGGGTAGGCGCTCGTGTCGCGCACGACCGCAAAGACGAACGGCAGGTACACGAGCACGCCGAAGAGCAAGAGCGCCGAGGCGAGCAGGAAGGGCACGGTGCGGAGCTCGCGCAAGGGGTGCTCCGGCAACGCCGCCGACAGCCGCCCCACGATGCGGCGATCGCGCGTCCCGAGCAGGCCCCAGATGCACGCGAACGTCACGCAGAAGGACGTCAGCGCGTGGCCGGCGATGTACCCGAGGTCGAGCCCCAGGGACATCACGAGGACCGCGGCGTGGAACGTGAGGAACGCGAGGCTGAGCCGCTTCTTCTCGAACACCGTGAGGACGGCGACGGCGTCGAGGGCGAGGCTCATCGTCACCCAGTGGATGGCCGTGATGTTGAGGTGGTACGGATACTTGTACCATGCATAGAACGCCATGAACGACGACGCGAAGCCGACCATCGAGGCGCGGAGGATCCCGTGCGGCTTCGTGAGGATCGCGGTGACGCCAATCGCGCCGACGACGGCGCCGAGCGTCACGTAGGTCTGGATCCAGGGCCCGGCGCCGAACAGCTTCAGCATGAGCGCGTGGAACAGATCGCGCTCGGCGCACCACGAGAGCAGGCCGATGTGCGTGCCCGACGGGTAGGCCACGTCGGTGGTGAAGAACGAGATGGGCGACAGGCCGAAGTGGTAGTGATCGCGGACGTAGTAGCCGAGGAACTCGAAGTAGTTCGCGTCGCCGCGGTACGATCCGTCGTAGTCCTCGCCGCCGATGAGCGGCCCGGAGAAGTCCTGGACGACGAACCGCGCGTAGGCGATCGCGCCGACCGAGAGGAGGAGGACGGCGAGCACCGCGTCCCGCGACAGGCGCGGGCGTTTCACCACCGAGGTCGTCATCGACGGCCCCGACGGGCGCGGCGGCAGAGCTGCGTCATGGGGCGTCAGATAGCGCGCCGACGACGGCTTGTCATGGGCATTCCGGTCGTGCCGACGCGCGCATTCGCTCGGATTTTCGAGGTGATTTCGGCGACGTCGGCCGCGGTTCAGGCCGGTTCAAACCGCGCGGATCCGCATCTCTCCCGAGGCCACGCGGACGAGCGACCCGTCGGCGTGGCGGACGAGGAGGCGGCCGTCGGGATCGATGCCCGCGGCGACGCCCCGGACGTCGCCGGTCGTCGCCTCGACCTCTCGGCCGGCGAAGGCGTCGTGCTTCGAGAGCCGTGCGTGAATCAGGCCGAGGCCGCGATGCACGACGTGCTCGACGTCGCGATCGAGGCCCGCGAGG
>JBGAHN010000061.1:0-29451 GCA_044226145.1 Labilithrix sp.
CCGACGCCGCAATAAGAACCACCACCAGCGCCGTTCGTGGCCGACCCCGCGCCACCACCGCCGGGGCCTCCGCCTTTCGCGTCGGATTGGTCCGAAATGAAGCCGCCCGGAGCCGCGGAAGTTCCGCTCCCGTTCACGCGGACGGTGCCGAGGATCTCCATCTTGTCGAGCGCGACGATGACGATGGGGAGCTTGCCCTCGACCTCGAGGATCGCGTTGGCTTCGACACGGAACGACTTGACGACGTACATGCCGACCCGGCTCGCATCGGGCTGCGTGAAGAGCGTGAACGCCGCCTGTCCTTTGGCGCAAGAGAACTCGTCCTCGTCGCTCGAGACCGTGCACGAGCCGTTGATCGCGACGTCTCCGGCCTTCGACCAGTCGATCTCATCGACCGGCACGTTGCTCGGCGTGAACGCGACCTTCGAAGCGCCCTGCCCCGACGAATCGCCGCCGGTCGCCGACGGGTTCGACGTATCGTCGGCGCGGCCATTCGGCGTGTCGTCGTTCGACGAGGGGTCGGCCTTCGCGCCGCCGTCGGTGTCCGACGTGGAGAGAGGGTTGATGGTGCAGCCGGAGTTGCTTGCCGCGAACATGGCGCCCGCGAGGACGATGGCGCTGCACGAGACGGTCGAGAATCGACGCATGATGACGAATCCTTTCGAAGCGATGAAGGGAAGGCGTCACGCGAAGCCACTTGGCCGCGCGCGCACCTCGTCTTGACGTCCCCCCTTCGGTCCGCTCCGCCCGGAGTTGCCGGTTTTGTCAGGGTGCCGGAATCGTGGCCGAAACACGCCCCGGCGTGGGGCGTCGATGCGGTCGAAACATTTCCTAACAATTCGGAAGCATTCGCCCAACGTGGCTCGTCGACGCTTCCCAGCCGGGCTCATCGGCCCGCGAGGCGCTTTTCCCGGACGAAGAGCGCTTCGAAAAGCCATGACACGCGATCGCACGTCGACCCGGGTGCGATGGAGGAACGTCGATGAAACCTTTGTTCGGTCTTGCATGGATGTCGGCGGCGATCGCCGTCGCGGCCGTGGCGTGCAGCGATGACGCGTCGTCGATCACCTCCTCCGAGGATGCCGACGCCGCGAGCGACGCGGCCATTTCGAACGACGACGCGGGAGGAGGAGAAGGGGAAGAGGGCGACGCGGACACCTCGAGCGACGCGGCTTCCGACGCTCCCGTCATCGCGACGATTCCGGACGAGGTCCCTGGAACCGCTCCGGGATCGTCGGAGCTCGACGCCGACGCCGCGTTCCCGCAAGATCGCGTCCCTTACCTCCGCATCACGATTCGCCACGAGGATTGGCAAGCGATGCTCGACGACATGACCAACCTCGCCGGAGCGTTCGGCTCGAACCCGGGGGGCGTTCCCGGTGGAGGGCCGGGCGGGATGCCGGATGGAGGCATGCCGCCGGGCATTCCCGACGGAGGCTTTCCGCCCGGCGGACCGGACGGAGGCTTCCCGCCTGGCGGTCCCGATGGAGGAATGCCGCCCGGCGGAGGAGAAGGCGGGAACGATCTCCTCGCGGGTGATCCGATTTATGTCCCGTGCACCGTGCAAACGAACGGTCAGCAATGGGAGCACGTCGGCATTCGCTTCAAGGGGAATTCGAGCCTCGCGACCACCTGGCAATCCGGGATATGGAAGATGCCTCTGCGTCTCAAATTCGACGAATTCGACGACACGTATCCCGAGGTCGCGGACCAACGATTCTACGGATTCAAGAACATCAGCTTCGCGAACGGCTCGGCCGATTCGACGATGTTGCACGAAAAGCTCGCGACGAACGTCATGGGGCGCGCGGGACTCGAGACGCCGTACACGGCCTTTTATCGAATCTATGTCGATTACGGAGAAGGGCTCCGCTACTTCGGTCTCTACACGGGAGTCGAATTACCGAAAGACAGCCCGTTCCTCAAGAGGCATTTCGGGAGCAAGGACGGGAACGTCTACAAGCCGGAGGGAACGGGCGCCACGTTCGCCACGTGGGATTCTTCTTCGTTCGAAAAGGAGAACAACGAAGATGCGGCGGACTATTCGGACGTCCAAGGTCTGTACGACGCGCTCCACGCCAGTCGGACCGACGCCGCGGCTTGGCGCGCCCAGCTCGAGACGCGCCTCGACACGGGCAGCTTCCTGACCTGGCTCGCCACGAACACGGCCATTCAGGATTGGGACCAATACGGTCAGATGTCCCACAACTACTATCTCTACGGCGATCCCGCCAATGGCGGTCGACTCGTGTGGATTCCGTGGGACCATAGCTACGCGTTCTCGTCGACCGGCCGCGAGCTCTCGCTCGCGCAGACGGAGGTCACCGATCAGTGGCCGCTCATTCGTTACCTCCTCGACGACGCCACGTACGCCGCGACCTACCGTCAGACCCTGCAGACGACGGTGCTCCCGCTCCTCGGGACGGAGCTCGAGACCGAGGTCACCACGCTGCAGGCGATGATTCGTCCTTACACGGTCGGACAATACGGAGAGGTGGCCGGCTATCGCTTCGTGAACTCCGCCGCCGAATTCGATGCGGCGATCTCCAGCCTCCGCGCGCACATCGCGTCGCGCAGGGCAGCGGTGACGGCGTTCGTCTCGCCGTGAAGATCCGCGTCGCGACCTATTCGGCCTCGACGCGGTTTCGACCCATGCGCTTGGCGCGGTAGAGGGCCGCGTCGGCGCGCGCGAGGATGTCTTGGGCGGCGAAGGCGTTGCGTTCGTCGGCGGCGGCGACCCCGGCGCTGAGCGTCACGTGACGCATCTCCTTCGCGTGCCCCATCGCGATCGGTTGGCTGGCGAGCGCCACGCGGAGGCGGTTGGCCACCGCGCGCGCGGCGAGCCCTCCGGTCATCCGCAAGAGGAGCACGAACTCTTCGCCGCCGAGGCGACACGCGACGTCGTCTTCGCGGAGCTGCTCGCGAATCACGTCAGAGACATGGCAAAGGACGCGATCGCCGTCTTCGTGGCCGTAGGTGTCGTTGACCAGCTTGAAGTGGTCGAGATCGAGCATGACGAGCGAGAACGGCCGCTTGTGGCGCCGCGCGTGGGCCATCTCTTCGCGCAGGCGCCGCTCGAAGTAGCGGCGGTTGAACAGGCCCGTCAGCGGATCTTGCGCGGCGTTCTCGAGCGCGAACTGCAGCTTGTGGCGTGCCTCGCGGAACGCGTGCGATCGCGCGCAGACGGCGCGGATCTTCGCCGCGAAGAGCCCCTCGTGCAGCGGCAGCACGACGTGATCGACGGCGCCCGCGTCGAGCAAGCGGATCTGCTCGACCTCGCTGGGCGGCGACGCGAGGAGCAGCACGACGGGCACGTGCTCCGTCTCTGTGTCGAGGCGGAGCTGGTGGAGGACGTCCCAGCCGTGGATGTCGGGGAGCGAGAGCCCGAGCAGGATGCAATCGAGCGTCTTGCTCTTCTCGCGCGCGACTTCGAGCGTCCGCTCCCCCGTCTCGGCCTGCATCGAGAGCATGCCGAGCATCGAGGTCTGCCGGAGCACCGTCCGACGAATGGCCGGATCCTCGCTCACGACGAGCACTTCGCCAGGCGCCGTCGGTGTCATGGAGATGAGCGAATCGCGAATGCTCACGCAGGCATGCTCCTCGGACGGCGCGCGCTCGTGGGATCGATCGGCGCGCGTCCCACGGTCGGCGGGTTTCGGATCATGCACGGAAGTCGGACGTTTGCCCAGAAGTCGTGGCGGGAGGCTCTTCGATCACGGAACTCTTCAGTTTTGCGAGGGTCGCGAGCGCTTCGAGCGGCGTCATGCGGTCGGGATCGAGCTTCGCGAGGGCGTCGAGCACGGCGGTATCGGCGCGTGGCGCACGCGGGGCCTCCGGAGGCGGCGTTCGGCTTCCCTCGTCGAACAAATCGAGCTGCGGCGTACGGCGGCGGCCGCCGTTCGAGCCGGCGCGATGGGTGCCCGAGCGTTCGAGATCGTCGAGCAGCCGCTTGGCGCGCGCGAGGACGGGCTCGGGGAGGCCGGCGAGGCGCGCACACGCGACGCCGTAGCTGCGCGACGCCGCGCCCTTCTGGATCTTGTGGAAGAAGACGATGTGCCCTTCGTGCTCACGGGCGCTCACGCTGTGGTTTTCGGCGCGCGGGGCCGACGCGGCGAGCTCCGTGAGCTCGTGGTAGTGCGTCGCGAAGAGCGCGCGGCACCGCACGACATCGTGCAGGTGCTCGGCGACGGCCCAGGCGATCGACAGGCCGTCGTAGGTGCTCGTGCCGCGGCCGATCTCGTCGAGCACGACGAGCGATCGGGAGGTCGCCGTAAGGAGGATGTTCGCCGTCTCCTTCATCTCGACCATGAAGGTGCTCTCGCCGCGCGCGAGGTTGTCGCTCGCGCCGACGCGCGTGAGGACGCGGTCGACGATGCCCACGTGCGCGCGGGCGGCGGGGACGAAGGAGCCGATCTGCGCGAGGATCACCGAGAGCGCGATCTGGCGCATGAACGTGGACTTGCCGGCCATGTTCGGGCCCGTGATGATCCAGAGGCGCGAGCGGTCGCCGGGAGCGTCTTCGCGGGCGTCGAGCAGGACGTCGTTCGGCACGAATTTGCCGGCGGCCGAGAGCTTCTCGACGACCGGGTGGCGAGCGTCGTCGAAGGACAGCTCGAGGGAGTCGTCGACGACGGGGCGCACGTAGTCGTCGCGGTGGGCGACCTCGGCCAGGGCGCTCGCGACGTCGATCTTCGCGAGGCGCGCGGCCACGGCGCGGAGTCGCTCGACGTGCGTGGCGAGCTTGGCGAGGAGCTCCGACCAGAGCTCGCCCTCGCGCGAGGCGAGACGCTCTTCGGCGTGCGCGAGTTTGTCGGCCAGCGTGTCGAGCGCGTCGCACGTGAAGCGCTCGCCGGTCGCGATGGTCTGCTTCCTCCGCCAGTCGTCGGGCGCCTTCGACAGGTGCGTCTTGGTGACCTCGATGTACCAGCCGAAGACGCGCGTGTAACGGAGCTTGAGGCTCGGGATCTGCGCCTTCTTGCGGAGCTTCGCCTCGAGCTCGACGATGAGGTGTTGGCCGTCCTTGGCGAGCGCGCGGGCTTCGTCGAGCTCCCCGTCCCACCCTTCGCGGAACACGCCGCCGTCGACGACCTTCGGCGGAGGATCGTCGGAGAGCGCGCGGGCGAGGACGGCGTGCAGATCTTTGCAGCGATCGATGAACGGCTCGCCGTCCGGGACCTCGAGGGCGGCCCGGGCGCTCGGATCGGGGACGGACGAGAGCGCGTCGTCGAGCGCGGGCAGCTCGGCGAGCGACGTCGCGAGCCGGACGAGCTCGCGCGGGGCGATGCGGCCGACGACGAGCTTGATCGCGAGGCGCTCGAGATCGGCGACGCGCTCGAGGCGATCGCGGACCTCCGCGCGGAGCCCCGGCTGGGAGACGAAGAGCTCGACGGCGTCGAGGCGGCGACGGATCTCGGCGACGTTCGTCCGCGGCGCGAGCAAGCGGCGCCGCAAGAGGCGCGCGCCGGGGGCGGTCTTCGTCGCGTCGATGTGCGCGAGGAGCGAGCCCTTCGTCTCGCCATCCATCGTGCGGACGAGCTCGAGGTGGCGCTGCGCGGCGTCGTCGAGGACGAGCGTGTCGCCGAGCGCGTAGATCACGAGCCTCTCGATGGGGAGCGGCTGGCCCGGCTCACACGCGCGCGCGAACGCGACGCACCGGGCGGCGGCGACGAGGGCGCGATCGGAGGCGCCGGTCTTCCGGACGTGGCCTTCGCGGAGCGTCTCGTCGAGCAACGCGGCGGCCGCGGGGACCGCGAGCTCGGCGTCTTCACGGACGGTCGCGGCCGGGAGCGCGGCGCGGATCGCGTCCACGAAGGCGCGCGCGCCCGGACCGACGAGGATCTCGCGCGGATCGAGGCGCACGAGCTCGGCGAGCGCGACGTCCGCCGTCTCGGCTTCGCAGGCCTCGAGATCGCCGGTCGAAAAATCGAGGACGCCGATGCCGATGCCGATGCCGCGGTCGCCGATCTCCACGCCGGCCAAGAACAGGTTCTTCCGCGCCTCGACCGCCGCGTCGTCGTAGGCGAGCGCGGGCGTCGCGATGCGGACGACCTCGCGCGGGACGATGCCCTTGATCTTCGATGGATCGCCCATCTGCTCGCAGATGGCGACCTTGTGCCCGAGGTCGAGCAAGCGCTGCACGTACCCGGTGGCGGCGTGGTACGGCACGCCGGCCATCGGGATGGGCGTCTCGGCGTTCTTGTTCCGGCTCGTGAGCGTCAGGTCGAGCGCCTGCGCGACCGTGCGGGCGTCTTCGAAGAAGAGCTCGTAGAAATCGCCCAGGCGGAAGAAGAGGATGGCGTCCGGGTGCGCGGCCTTGGCGGCAAGGTATTGCCGCATGACGGGGGTATCGGCGCCGGTGCTCTTCGCCATCGGAGACCGCTCAATAGTAAGGCGACCCCGCCGCGATCGTCGTGTTGTCGAGATCGATGAGCACGAGACCTTGCGACGCGGCGTCGACGACCGCCACCTGACCGAGCGCGTCGACGTAGCGGATCGATTGAAGGTTCACGGACGTCGTCGTTTGACCGACGTTGATCGCGAACGGAGTGAACGCGCCGCGCGTGCTGAACGCGTAGATCGTGTCGCGCGTCGGCAGGATGGGACGAGCCCCCGGAGGAATGCGCGACGCGCCGCCCGATTCGAGCGACGGGTCGACGACGTAGCCATCGTCGATCCGCACCGAGAACATCGGGTTGCGCATCACGAGCGCGCCGTCGCGCGACGCCGGCTTACCGGTGGCCGGGACCGCGGGGACGCGACCGTTGAGGAGCGCCTCGCGCGGATCGCACGACGCGACGCAGCGCCCGCGCTCGTCGGCCGTGCCGTGGTTCAAGAAGCCGACGCCCGCGGTGCCACCCGGCGCGCTGCCGACGGCCGACCACACGCCGCCCGTGCGCACACGGAAGCGCGCTTGCTGGTGGAAGCAGCACGCCATCAGCTTGAGCTCGGGAGCGTTCGACGGATCTTTGTAGACGACCTCGCGCGTCTCGCCGTCGGCCGCGTAGAACCGACCGACGACGAGCTTGTCGTCGTAGGCCTCGAGGATCGGGAAATCGCGCGTCGGGTTCTCGTCGGCCGCGCGACCGAACATGACGTTGCACGCGTCGTAGCGCTGCTTGGCCGTCGCGAGCTCGGGCGTCCAGCACTGCCCCGGATCGTCCGGCAGGCTCCAGTACGGATCGCTCGGATCGAGCAAATCTTCGGTGAGCTGCGCGTAGTCGACGATGCGCCGATCGAGCCCGGACGCAGGGGCAACGCCGCTCTGGAGGAGCTCCGCGTTGATGGCCGCGGCGCGCGCCCGTCCTTGATCCCAGTCCTCGATGCCCTTCGTACAGAACGAGGCTTGCGGCTGCGACAACACGACCGAGGCGTAGCCGTCCGGCGTCGAAATCGTGCCGAGACCGTCGCCCGGGAGGATGCCTTCGTACGTGACCGTCCAGTCCTGTTCGACGTGCACGTGGGCGGAGTCGTGCGCGAACGAGAACGTGATCCGCGGCGTCTTCTCGGAGTTCTCCCCCGTGAACGGGAGCGGGACACCGGACAAGGACACCTGCGGAGGTCCCGGCATGAACGGCGCGTGACGGCCCGACGTCGGATCGTCGGTGAGCAAGTAGAACGAGCGCGCGCGGTGTGGGACGCTCACCGGGTAGAACACTTCGTCGGTCACGCTCGACGCGCCGGTCGCGGCGTTCGTCGAGGCCACGGGCGCGTGGTACGGATCGATGTCCGACGGGCCGAGCGAAGCCTGCGCGGCCGCGAGCGCGCCGAACGGCGGCGGCGCGTTGGGATCGGACGAGTCGCCGAACGTACCGTCGAGGTGGACCGGGCGACGGCACGGCGCGTCCCAGTCGTCGACGTCGACGATCGACACCTGGCCGTTCGCGAGCGCGGCGAACGCGAAGACGCCGCGGAGGCGCTGCGGACCGAGCGCGACGGACTGCTCCGAGGCGCCGGCGCGGTAGTAGAACCCCTCGTCGGCCGACGGGCGCGCGTCGAGGTTCGGGTTCGGGTTGCAGAGGAGCCCCGTCCGCGCGTTCGGTTGCGGCGTGTTGTCCACCGTGGACAGCGGGAAATCGTGACGCGCGAACGTGACCGCGACGACCGGCGAAGGGAACGCGATGCGGTCCGGCGGCTGGAAGGGATCGAGCTCGGGGTTGGGCCGCCGGAGTGGCGTCCGATCGGTCGTGTTCGGATCGGTGACGTCGTAGATGAGGAGCGAGCCGTCGCGCTTGTCGACGGCGTAGAGGAAGCGCTTGTAGTCGCGCGTGGGCGGGCTCACGGCGAGGCTGCCGACCGACACGGGGCGCGACGGATCGAGCAGGCTCGTCGCGAGGAGCGGCGGGAGCTCTTTCGGCGCGCCGGCCGACAGATCGACGACGTGCACGAACGGGACGTTCTCGTCGGCGACGTAGAGGATCCGGTCCGCGCGCGCGATCGACACGAGGCGCGGCGGGTCGAGCGGCCCGACGTCGAACGGCTCCGCCGAGGCGTCCGGCGTGGATCCAGGCTCGCATCCGGCGTCCGAGCCGTCCGGCGATTCGGCGGCGACGATGCCCGCGTCGGCCGCTTGCCGCAACGACGGCTGCGCGGCGACGTCGCAGCAGGGCTTCGGCCCGCACGCCGCGGAGGGAGCGGGCCTGTCGCACGTCAGGTCGACACCGCCGTCGACGTACGGAACGCCGTCTTGCCAGACGGCGCCGGCGACGAACGTCGGCGGCAAGGCATCGGGGCCCGCGAGCTCGATGGCCGCGGTGATGGGGCACGGTTGGAGGGCGCCCGGCGCGAGCTCGTCGCCGGCCTCGACGCCTTCGATCTTCGCGCCGCGCAAGAACGGGCGCGGATCGATCGTGACGATCTTCGCGGAGTTGCGGCGGTCGCCCGGCAGGACCGCGACGAGGTCGTACGCGGGCTCCGTCGACGAAGCGCCCGCGTCGACGCCGGCGTCGCCGGAGGGCGAAGGCGCCGCGGCGCGCGGCACGACCGCGAGTGCGCCAGGGTTCTGAGGCAGCGCGCACACGGGCCACGAGCGGATGTCGGCTTCGCCTTCGGGATCGTCGGGGAACCCCGGCAGATCGCCGAGCAAGCGACGCGACGGCACGCCGTAGATCGCGGGCTTGTTCACCTCGGTCGATCCGACGAAGACCATCTGGCCGTCCGGCGCCGCCGCGATGTCCGACGGCAACGCGCCCACGGGGACGAAGTTCACGCCGGGGATCGCGCGCTTCTGATCGACGAGCTTGCCCGACGACAGGTTGACGACCGCGACCTCGCCGCGCGTCGACTGCGTGACCACCGCGAAGAGCTGCCGGAGGAACGCCGCGCCGTCGGCGTTCGCGGGGACGGGCGAGCACGCGTCGGCCGGGAGCGGCTTCGGGCGCTGGGGCAAGCCGGTCGTCGGGTCGTAGACCTCGAGGCACACGACGTCGAGGCGCTGCGCCCGCTCGAAGGTCCGCACCGGGACCTCCGGCGGGGTCTGGGAGCACGAAGCGAGACCTCCGGCGACGGACAGGGCCACGAAGGCCACGGACAGGAGGCCCAAGAGAAGCGGGTTGCGCATCGGGTTCCGCGTCGAGTTGCGCATCAGCTTCCCTTGGGGGCCGTCGGTCGGCCGAGCGTGAAGACGACGCGCTCGAACGTCGATCGATCGGCCTGCGCGTTGTCGAGGTCGATGAGCTGCACGAACGAGTTCGTGAAACTCGCGACGTACGCGAACCGGTAACGGCGGAGCCCCGACGACGCGGGCTCGCGGCCATCCATCGGCACTTGCTGGTGCGTCGCGACGTCTTCGAGCGTGAACGGGTCGAACGTCATCGCGTACGGCCCCGCGCCGACGTGGAGGACGTTCTCCACCTCGAGGCTGTCGGGATCGATGACGAAGATCGTCGACGAGTCGAAGCACACGACGAAGACGCGGAGGGCGTACGCGCCGTCCCGATCGACGATGGGCGCGAGGTAGAGGTTCGACGGCCCCGACGTGAGCGGGATGGTCGTGTGCAGGCGCAGATCGTCGGGGTCGTACGTCCCGTCGGGCTGCCCGGCGCCGACGTCGCCCACGAGGAGCGAAGCCGGGGAGCGGTTCGCGACGAACACGCGCGCGGGCTTTCGGGCGCACGCGACGAGATCCCGATCGACGTCGGCTTGGGTTCGGCCGGACGCGGCGGGGCGGACGTTGGCCTTGCAGGCGATGCGCGGCGACGGATCGATCACGATGCCGCGCGAGTCGGTGCCGCTCGGGCCGAGCGCGATGGGGAACGAGCGCTCGCGCTCCAAGAACGGGCGGCGGAGCGACGAGCCGCTGCCGCCGAACTCGTCCGGGTACGAGCGGAGCAGATCCACCTGCGCGACGAGGCGGCTCGTCTGCAGGTAGGCGTTGCGCGGGAACGCCTGCGTCGAGCCCAAAAACGCGTCGCGATCGTGCGGGACGGCGGAGATCCCGACCCCGCCGACGACGACGTCGGAGACGACGAACTGGAGCGAAGGAACCGGGAAGGTGTCGGTCGACGCGCCGGCGGCGTCGTCTTGGTCGCGCGAGAGGCCGGTCGCGAAGAGGCTGGTCTTCGTGTCGGACTGGTGCGTGATGACCACGAACTCGCCGTCTTCGCTGGCCGCGATGCCGAACGGCTCGCCGGGCATCGTGATGCCGCGGGTGTTGCCCGGCTCCGACGCGTTCTCGCCGGCCATGTGCGCGGCGTCGCACCGGCCCTTCGCGTCCTTGCCGCACGACAGCGTGAAGGGCGCGTAGGAGGCCTTCGGATCGTCGGGCGGGACGCTGTCGAACGAATCGCGCTCGACGCTCGCCCACGTGAGCGACGCGTTTCCGCGAACGGGCACGAACAGCCGATCGAAACGGCGGCTGCCGACCTTGAGGCTCTCTCCCGGGACGCGCGCGGACGACGGGACGAGCTCGGCCGGCGCGAGCGAGCGGAGCATCCCCGTCGCGAACGCGCCGATGACCGCCGTGTCGCGCACGTAGAAGCTCGAGTCGACGGGCGGCGCGCAGGTCTCACCGAGCGGCTGGCGACCACCCGTGCTCGTCGACACCGGCGGATCGCCGGGGCACGCGCCCGACGTCGTGACCCGCTCGAGGACGGGGACGTCGGGGCTGTTGGGATCCGCGAGGATCGCGAGCGCGTGACGCCGGATCAGCCGGAGATCGTACGATTGGAGGGTGCCGCCGCTGTACTGGAGGTCGAAGTCCGAGTTCACGGCGTAGAGGACGCTACCGCCCGCGGACACCTGGAGGCCGACCGGGAAGTAGATGTGGTCGAGCGGCGGGGGCGTTCCGTCATCGGTGGAATAGCAAGACACCGAAGGCGCCGCGGCGAGCATGGCTCCCAAGGACGCGACGAACGCGAACGGCCGGAAGCTCCGCGCACGCGAGGACGCGAAAACCCGCGGAAACCATCCGGATGCCAAGCCGCGACCACCCATTTCGGGGACGCAGCCTAGTGTGCATGCTCTGCCGAAGGCAACGGGAGCTTACAGAAGCTCGACGACGATGACGCCGCGCTCCACTTCCTCAGCCTCTTCTTTTCGGGCGGGGGACGGCGGAACCATCGGCAGCTCGAGCCGCGGTTGCTCCTGCTGCCGCTCTTTCTCTTCACGTCTGCGAATTTGCTCGATGATGAATGGAGGGAGCATGAAGTCCTCCGATCAAGCGGCGCCTCGACCGTTGCGCGCACTTCGGGAAAAAGACCTACCGAAACGAACCAGAACAAATCTGCAGGGGCGCGTCAAAAACGTTGTGCGAAGCCGAGGTGCCCGAGACGGTGCCCAAGGATGAGACGACGGATCGTGCAAAAAAGAGCAAAAAAGACTCAGGGTTCGATGAAACGTGACGATTCGGCTCCGTGCGACGATTCTTTCATGGAAAGCTAGCAACCCGCATTTGCCGGTCAAGTGGGTGGCAGCGTCCGGCGGTCGCAAAATGGCACGGTTAAACGCAGCCTTTCCGCGCAAGCGCGGCGTCCGACGCGCGCGGGATGCGGCGCCTCCTCAAAGGTGGCGTCCAGGGTGGCGCGCGGTGTGGCGTACGCGATTCTCGATGCGGATCGCGGCGCTCGTGCTGGCATGCCTTCTGCTCGTGCCGCGGCGTGGCGGCGCGAAGCCGTTCGACCCCGCGGGGGAGGATTGGGAGGGGTGTGCGGAGCTCGTCCGGCTCGCGCAAACAGAGCTCGGCCGTAGTCGGGTGCTGACGGCGACGGCCCTCGACTACAGCCGCCTGACGCCGGACGACGGCGTGATGATCCTGCACCCCGAACGCGTCCTCGACAGCGAGGAGCTCGCGAAGTTCATGCGGGCAGGCGGGCGCGTCGTTCTTTTCGACGATTTCGGCCGCGGGGACTCGATTTTGCGGCATTTCCGGCTGAGCCGCATCCCGGCACCGCGGCGGCCGGCCGAATTTCTCCGCAACAACCCGGCCTTCGCGCTGGCCGAGCCGGCGAGCGCGCACCCCGTCGTGAACGACGTCCGGCGCGTGGTGACGAATCACGCGACCGGCCTCACCCACCCCGATCTTTCGCCGATCCTGCGCATTCGCTCCGAGCACGACGAGGATCGGGACGGCGTCGTCGCGGTCGCGGGGGCCGTCGGCAAAGGCCGGCTCCTCGTCGCGGGGGACCCGTCGATCGTGATGAACGCGATGCTCCGCTACGCCGGCAACAAGGCGTTCGCGGGGAACGTGATCCGTTACCTCGTCGAGCAAGACACCTGGGGGAAGCGCGGCGGGCGGCTCTTCGTGGTCACCGGAGACATCGCCGAGCACGGCGCGTTCGGAGAGGAAGGGGGCGCGCTCGACGACGTCGCGCGGGCGCTGCGCGAGGCGCTCGAGACGGTGCGTCGCGACGGGGCGCCGGAGGGCATGGCGTACGCGCTGGCGATCGCCGTCGGCTTCTTGGTCGTCGTGTGGGTGGGCTCGCGCGCGGGGCAGATGCACAAGCGCGTGGAGCCGACGTTCGTCCGTCCTTCGCCGCTCGTCGCCCACGGAGGCGTCGCGGGGCGCGCGGCGGTGCTTTCGGCGCCGCAGACGTCCCGCGCGCTCGCCGTCTTGGAGCTGAAAAGCGCGCTCGAGGAGCAGCTCGCGTCGCTCCTCGCGCTGCCGCAAGTTCCGCCGCAGACGGAGCTCTTCGCGCGCGTCGAAACCGAAGGGCTGCTCGATGCGCAAGGGATGCGCAGCCTCCGGCAGGTTCTGCTACGAATGTCGAACGTCGAGACGGCCTTGGTGCTGCAACGAAAGAGCGGGAAAGACTCCTCCGTTCGCGACCAGGACGTCGTGTCGATCGCCGAAACGGTGCGAGAGTTGATCACGATGGCGCAAACGCGAGCGAGAGCCGGACACCGAGAGGCCGCGACGACGGGGACGACGACGGCGGCAGGGACGACGATGACGGCGACGTCCAAGGCGTCCGGAGAGCGGGCATGACGGCGCAGCCCGATCGATCGAACGACCGCGCGGCCGCCGCCAAAGAGCGCGTCGACGATCTCCGTCGCGAGATCCAGAAGACCTTCGTGGGATCGCTCCGCGCGCTCGACACGATGATGGTCGCCTTCTTGGCGCGCGGGCACGTGCTGCTCGAAGGCGTGCCCGGCGTCGCGAAGACGACCTTGGTCAAGGCGTTCGCCGACGTCCTCGGCTGCACGTCGCGGCGCATCCAGTTCACGCCGGATTTGCTCCCGGCGGACATCACGGGCACCTACGTGCTCTCGCCGCGCGACGGGACGTTCGCGCTGCGGCCCGGCCCCATCTTCGCGAACGTGGTCGTGGCCGACGAGATCAACCGCGCGCCGGCGAAGACCCAGTCGGCGCTGCTCGAGGCCATGCAGGAGCGGCAGGTCACGATCGAGGGCGATCGGTTCGAGCTGCCGGCGCCGTTCTTGGTCCTCGCGACGCAGAACCCCATCGATCTCGAGGGCACCTATCCCCTGCCCGAGGCGCAGATCGATCGGTTCCTCGTGCGCGTGGCGATGGGGTACCCGACGCCGCGGGAGGAGGCGCAGATGCTGCGCATGCACGGCGTCGGCGCGCCGGGCCTCCGGGCGCTGCTCTCGCCGGAAGACGTCCAAGCGCTCCAGGCGACGTGCGCGGAGGTCCACGTCGACGACGATCTGCACGACTACGCCGTGGGGCTCTCGGGGTTCACGCGGAGCCACCCGCGCGTGGCGCTCGGGGCGAGCCCGCGCGCGACGTTGGGGCTCCTCCAGGCGGGCAAGGCGCACGCGCTGCTGCAGGGGCGGTCGTTCGTCGTGCCCGAAGATCTCCGCGCGGTCGCCGTCTCGGTGTTGGCGCACCGGCTCGTCCTCGTCGCGGACGCCGAAGACGACGCGCGGGCGCGCGAGCTGGTCGTCGAAGAGGCGTTGTCGAAGGTCGGCTACCGGCTGCGCGCCGTCTAGCGCGGAGACCATGCAGCTCCACCCGACCCGCGCCACCTTCCAAGTCGCCGTCGCCGGTGCGATCGTCGTCGCGACGGGGATCGCGGTGAAGGTGGGGCCGGCCGTCGCGTTCGGAGGGGCGATGCTGCTCGCGGTCGCGGTGGGGCGGGCGCTCGCGCTCGCGACGGTGACGCGCCTCCGCGCCTCGGGGTTCGAGATGGTCTGGACGAACGCCGACCGGGTGAGCCGCGCGGCGCGGGGCGAGACCCTCGTGCTCGAAGCCGAGCTCCGGAACCGCGGGGTGGACGACGCGCGCGGCGTGAACTTGCGGGCCGTGGCGTCGAGCATGCTCGCGGTGGACGTGGAGCCCGCGAGCGTGAATTTGCCGGCGAAGGCGAAGGTGCGCGTGACCGTGCGCGTGACGCCGCGGCGCGTGGGGCGGTGGGGTGTCCACGGGCTCGCGCTCGAGGTGCGGGGCACGCCGCTGGGCGGCGAAGGGCTCTACGAGGTGCCGCTCATGTTCGCCAACCCCCACGGCGTCGAGGCCGTGCCGCGTCCCTTGAGCGCGATGGTCGAGCACGCGCAGGGAGGCCGATCGCGGCACGCCTCGGAGACCGGAAGGCCGGCGCGCCTCCGCGGCGAGGGCGAACGGCTCCGCGAGCTCCGCGCCTTCGTGCCCGGGGATCCGTTCCGTCGCATCGCGTGGAAGGCGAGCGCGCGTCGTGGCGCGCTCTTGGTGCGCGAAATGGAGCGGGAAGAGCGCGACGTCGTGTGGCTCGTGCTCGACGCCTCGGTGGATCTCTGGGCGGGTGAGCCGGGCCGGGCGCCGCTCGACCTCGCGATCGACGAGCTCGCCGCGCTCGCCGCGAAGCACGTGAGCCGCGGCCATCGGGTGGGCGTCGCCGTCGTCGCGTCGCGGCTCCGCGCGTGGATCCCGCCGGACGCCAAGGCCTCGCAAGCCGGTCACATCCGCGCCGCGCTCCTCGGCGCGGCGAACATGGTCGACGCCGATCGCTGCGAGCTCGAAGAGCCGGAGATCGCCCGACGCGTCGCCGAGCACCTCCGTCCGCTCGATCCGCGCGGCCTCATCGACCTGCCGCGCGGCAACCTCGACGCCTTGGCGAACCGCGCCGAGGCGATGCGGGCGCGCGCGCCGTTCGCGCCGCGGCTCCCGGAGGCGGCGTCGCCGCGCGAGGCGAAGCTCCGCCACTACCTGGCGTCATTCGGCGTCGAGGTTCCCCCGCGCGTCGACGGGGAGCGGACGCGATCGGAGGCGCAGCTCGCGGCCGTGTTCGACGAGATCGGTCGGCACAAGAAGGATCGCCCGAGCCTCGTGCACGTCTGGGCGCCCCTGTCCGAGCACGACGACGGGCGGCTCGCGCACGCGCTGAGGCGGCTCCGGAAGAACCACGTCGAGGTGCGGTGGACGCTCCCGAAGCACGCGCCCGGCCTCTCGCCGCGCGCCGCCGAGCGCATCGCCACGGTGCACGAAGCCGTGCACGAGGCCGTTCGAAGGCGCACGGAGGCGTCTCAAGTCCGTAGCGAGCGGGCGCTCCGAAGGCTCGGCGTGCACGCGCGACCGGCACCGAGGAGAAGCGCCGATGAATGACGCTCGAACGATCCTGAAACGGGCCGGGCTCGCGCCGAAGAGGAGCTTCGGACAGAACTTCCTCGTGGCGCCGCAGGTCGTCGAGGCCATCGCGAAGGCGTGCGTCGCCGACAAGGAAATGGGTCGCGCGCGGGTGCTCGAGCTCGGCGCGGGGCTCGGGGTCTTGACGCAGGCGCTCGCCGCGCGCGCGGGATCGATCGTCGCCGTCGAGCGCGACCGGGATCTCGTCCCCATCTTGCGCGAACAGCTCGAAGGTGTCGGCGAACGCGCGCGGATCGTCGAGGGAGACGCGCAGACCGTCGACGTGCACGGCGCGCTCGGCAACGCCGACCCGAGCGCCCCTCGCGTGCTCTGCGGCAACCTCCCGTACCAAATCACCGGGAGTCTGCTCGAGCGCGCGGTCGTGCACGCCGACGACATCGACCGCGTCGTCTTCATGGTGCAGCTCGAGGTGGCCGAGCGGCTCGTCGCCGAACCCGGCACGAAGGCCTACGGCGCGCTCACCGTGTTCGTCCGCGCGGCGTTCCGGACACGCAAGCTGTTCAACGTCTCGCCGGGTTCGTTCCACCCCGCGCCGGAGGTCACGAGCGCCGTCGTCTCGCTCGAACCGGAGAGGCCGCGCCGCGCCCGCGAGACGGACATCTTCCGCGCCCTCGTGAAGGGGGCCTTCGAGGCGCGCCGCAAGACCCTGCGCAACGCGTGGCGGCGCGTTGCGCCCCCGGAGGAGCTCGCGCGCGCCGCCGAGCAGGCGGGCATCTCGCTCGACGCGCGCGGCGAGACGCTCGACGTCGACCGCTACGCCGCGATGGCCGACGCGCTCAGTACGTCGACGCCGACGCCGCCCCGAGCGACTTGAGCGCCGCGATGGCGTCCTTGCGATCGGGCGCGGTCGGCGTCGCCATGCTCATGTAGAGCTCGTAGGCGTCGATGGCGTCCTTCTTCTGACCGGTCTTGCGGAGCGCCTCGCCCGTGTCGAACGCCAAGCGCTGGAGCCACCCCGGCTTCGGCTCGAGCTTCTTCGCCGCCGTGAGCGCGAAGGTCAGGTGGCGCGCCGCCTCGCCCGCTTGCCCGCGTTCGAGCAAGAGCTTGCCGTAGTGGTAGCGCCAGAACGGCCGCGTGTCGTCGCCGGAGATCGCCTTCTGCCAGGCCGTCGCCGCCGCGAACGAATCGTTCTTCTGCTCGTAGCACTCGGCGAGGGCGGCGTAGGCCTCGAACCGCCCCGGCTTCAACTCGAGCGCGTGCTTCAGATCCTTGATGGCGTCGTCGATGGCGCCTTCGCGGAGCTCGAGGACGCCGCGCTGCCAGTACGCGTCGGCCAGGAGCTTGTCGAGCGACAGCGCCTTTTCGATGCTCGCGCGCGCGAGGCCGAGCTGCGGAGGAACCGCCTCGTTCGCGGCCCACGCGACGTAGAGCTGGTACTCGGCGCGGTTCGGATCGAGCTCGGCGGCGCGCTGGAGGAGGCGCATCGCCTGGGCCGCTTCGACGCCGCCCTTCTTCAGGTACGCGCGTCCGAGGTAGTGGTTCACCTCGGCGCTGTCCGGCCGCTTCTCCTTGACCTTCGCGAGCAGCGGGAGCCCCTCGTCGACCTTGCCGATCGTGACGAGCGCGGCGCCCACGCGGAGCGCGAGGTCCGGATCGTTCGGGGCCTTCTGGTAGGCGCTGCGGAACTGCTCGAGCGCCTTCTCGACGTTGCCCGACTCTTCGAAGAGCAGGCCGCGTTCGAGCGCGATGCCCGGATAGTCCTTGTCGGCCTCGACGATCTTGTCGAACTCGGCGGTCGCGAGATCGAACTTGCGCATTTTTCGATAGGCGACGCCGAGCCGGAACCGCGTCGCCAGATCGTTCGCGCTCTTCTTGAGGGCCGCCATGTAATACGAGACGGCGTCGTCGAACTTGCCCTGCGCCGCGGAGATGTCGCCGAACGCGCGATCGAGCGTGGAGCTGTCCTGGAACTTCTTCCGCGCCTCGTCGAGCTTCGCCTGGGCTTCGGCCGTCCGCCCTTGCGACGCCAAGAACGCCGCGAACGACGCGTAGGCTTGCACCGCGTCCGGGTTGTCCGGCCGCGCGAGCGTCGTCGCCAGCGCGTAGTCGGTCTCGGCCGCCGCCCGATCGCCGAGCGCGTCTTCGGCCTTCGCGAGCCAGAGCGCGATCGTCATGTCGTTCGGGTCGATCTTGCGCGCCGCCGCGAGCTGCTTCTTCGCGTCGTCGAAGCGCTCGAGCGAAATCTTCGCCATCGCGGAGCCGACGATCGCCGCCACGTTCGACGGATCGCGCACGACAGCGTCGTCGAACCGCGTGAGCGCTTCGGTGTAGCGGCCGCTCGCGTAGAGGTTCTGCCCCTGCCCGACGAGCGCGGCGATGTTGCGCGGATCGGCGGTCACCGCGCGTTCGAACGCGACGCGCGCTTCGGCGCCGCGCTCGAGCGCGAGCAAGATCGTGCCCTTGTACGCCAACGCCTGCCCGATCTCCGCCGCCGACATCGACGCCTTCGACGGATCGTCGAGCACGGTGTCGAGCTCGGCGAGCGCCGCCGCCCCGTCGTGGTAGGCGGTCCACGCGTGCCACGCGTGCAGCGTCCGCGCCCCCGCGTGCGTCGGCGACAGGCGGATCGTCGCGTCGACCTCTTGCTTGACCTTGTCGAGATCCTTGGCGAGCAAGTGCGCCTGCGCGAGGCCCCAATGCGCGCGCGGCGAGGCGTCGTCCTTGGCGACGGCGGCGCCGAACGCTTGGAGCGCGGCGGCCGCGTCTTTGCGCGCGAGCGCCGAGAGCCCTTGCAGGACGTCGAGATCGAACTTCACGCCGTCGTTCGATTCGCGCGAGGACGCCGCCTCTGCCTTCGACTTCGCGGCCGACCAATCGCCGTCGGCCGCGCTCGCCGCGGCCCGCGCCGCCGCGGCGTAGGGGACGTCGACGTCCGCAGGGATCTCGGCGAGGAAGGACTTCGCGCGGGTCGCGCGCGGGACGTCGGGCCCGAACCGCACCTGGTTCTCGAACTCGACGAACGCCGCGATGGCCGCCGCCGGAAGCGAGCGCGGCGAGCGGTCGTGGAGCTGCGCGAGATCGTCGGCGGCCTCCCGCGCGGAAGAGAAGGTGTCGGCCGCCATCTTCTTGTGCGCTGCCGTCGCCGCTTCCGCGGCCTCTTTGGCGTAGTCGGCCGCGTGGAGTTTGTCGGCGATCGCGAGGTGCCCGAACGCCCCGAGCGGCGTGAGCTGCAGGGCGGCGCCGCCGAGGACGACCGCCACGGTCACCGCGAGGGCGATCTTGGGCCCCTTCCGCGAAGGACGAGGGGTGGCGACGCGCGCGTGCGCCCCCGTACCGGCCGCTCGGGCCACCGGCGGAGCGAGCCGCTCGGCGTTCGCCCCGTCGGTTCGCAGCGCCAGCCCGCCGCCGAACGGAGATTCACCCTTCGCCGCGCCGCCGGCCGCATCCGCCCCCGCGGAAGGCGTGCCCGAGAGCGACAGGTGGCGCGGACCGAGATCCAGCTCGCCGAATCCAGGGACGGGGCGATCGGCGATGTCGATCGGGGGACCGACGACGGGCAAATCGAGCTCCCCGAACGAGCGGGCCTGCGGCGCGGCCGGCGCGGCATCGGCCGGCTTCGCCGCGTCCAACGCGTCGAGCCCGAGGCTCTCGGCCATCGTCGGTACGTTCGCGTCCGCGGTCTTCGTCGAACCGGGTTCGACCGGCGCAGGGGCTGGACGCGGTCCCGCGACCGCCGGAAGCTCGAGCGAATCGAACGTCGCGCGCCCCGCGGCTCCCGACTTCGTCGCCGGAAGACCGCTCGCCGTGCCCTTGGCCGCCGGGAGCCCCGCGCCCGGCGCCGACGGCTTGATGGACGGCAGATCGTGCTTGGCACCGGGCTTGGTGAGCGGCAGGTCGGCGGCGTTCAGAGGAGAGCGGGTCGCCGGGAGATCGGTGCCCTTGCTCGTCGCGGGAAGGTCGATGTCGAACCCTCCCCCGCCCCGCGCGACGGGGAGATCGCGGCCTTCGGGACGCGCATCGGGGAGATCGAGCTCGAACGACGGCGCCGGCGGCGGCTTCGTCGGAGGCGCGAGCACCGGCGGCACGGAGCGCACCACGGAGCGCTCGCGCATCGCGGCGGCCTTCGCCGAAGGAGAAACCGCGGGCAGCCCCGGGCTCGTCACGGCGAACGACTTCGCGCGCTCGGCCTCCGACCGCGCGACGGGCGCCGGTAGCGCCGCCTTCTCTTCCGACTTGCCTTCGTTCGCTCCTCCCTTCTTCGACGCGGGCAGCGCGACGACGCCTTCGTCGGTCACGGCGAGGAACGCGCGCGGCGTCGGGCGGGAATGAACCGGCGCGCGCACCGGCGGGGCCTCCGTCACGCCGTCGGGCAGCGGGGCCGCCTGAACCACGGAGACGGGCGTCTTGCGGAGCGGCGGGGGCGGCTTCGTCGGCGCGCCGACGGCCTTCGCGTCGCCCGACGGCTGAAACCCGACCATCGTCGGCTTCGCGCCACGGGCGGGGGACGCTCCTTTCGCCGAAGCCCTCGACGGATCGGTGACGACGAAAGAGTTCCCGCACTTGGGGCATCGCATCTTCAGGCCAGCGTCCGGCACGCGCCTTTCGTCGACTTGATAGGGCGCCTTGCAGAACTCGCACTCGACCTTGAGCATGTCGTCCGAAAGGCTAACACAGCGCAGAGAACATTCGCGAAACCGTGGTAACGGCAAAACGACGTTCGACCATGCCCCCATCCGTACCGACCGCACCGAGGTCCCCCGGCCAAAGGAACCGCTCGCGCCTTTCCGCTCCGAGCGCTCCGAGCGCCCCCTTCCTGTTCATGGCGACCAGCGCCGTGCTGTTCGCGTGGATGAACGTCTTCGCGCGGCTCGCCACCCATAGCGCCTCGTGGGCCACCGTGGCCGCCGTCCGAGCGCTCATCGGCGCGGGGGTCGCGTTCGTCGTCGCCCGCGTTCGTGGGTCGTCCCTCGCTCTGCGCGACAAACGCGCCGTGATCGGCCGGAGCCTCTTCGGGACCGCGGCCATGCTGGCGACCTTCTATGCGCTGTCGTCGCGCACCCTCGCCTTGGGCGACACCGTCACACTCTTGAACCTAACCCCCGTCTATCTCGCCCTCTTCGCACCTTTCGTGCTTCGCGAGCGGACGACCTTGCCGGTCGCCCTGGCCATCGCGCTGTCGCTCGTCGGCGTCCTCTTCGTCCTCCGCCCGAGCGTCCTCTTCGGCGCCACGACCGCGCTCGTCGTGCCTCCCGTGTACGCAGGTCCCAGCGCGCGCCTCACGGCGGTCGTCGCGATCGTCGCCGCCCTCTTTTCATCGCTGGCGATGATGATGTTGAGGAAAGCCGGGCAGACGGAGGGCACCGAGGCCGTCGTCTTCTGGTTCTCGCTCTTCGCGGCCGTCGTGCTCGCCCTCGTCGCCGCGTTCGACGGACGCTGGCCCGTGGCGAGCGACGTCGGGTTCATGATCGGCGCGGGGCTCTGCGCGGGGTTCGCGCAAATCGCCATGACGCGTGCGTACGCGCTCGAGAGCGCGGCGCGGATCAGCGGCGTCGGCTACCTCGCGGTCGTCGCGAGCGCGCTGCTCGGCGTGCTCATCTTCCACGAGCGGCCGCCCGCCATCGCGTATTTCGGAATGATGCTCGTCATCGCCGGCGGCGTCGCGATCACGTTCGCGCGTGCGACGCGAACGTCCGACGACTAGCCGCGACGGCCCGCGCCGACCTCGAACGAAGCCCCCGAGAGCGACCCAGCGAGTGAAGCAACCGAGTCGCGTGGCGGAGTGACGCACGCGACGAGGATGATTCCATCGTGACGCGGGAACGTTCGACTGCCGAATGCCACGACGAATGGGCATCGCGCGAATCGCACGCCGAGGCACTCGAACATCCATGAGGGCAAATCTGCGACGCCTCGTGGTCCACATTTTTCGCTCTTTCTTATTTCATTAATTTTATCCCAGACGGTATTGTCCCAAATTGGGATTCTTACGACGCGTGCCGAACGAGCGATCTTAGCTTCGTATCCGAAATCCAAATTCACGGGGGTGAAGCCTTGGACGTACGTCGCGTCGCGATTCGGTCGGCCGTTGCCGGCCTTTTCCTCGCCATCGGGTGTGGAACGAGCGTTTCTTACCGCGCCGCCGAAGATGGCGACGGCAACGGGCTCATTTCCTTGCCCGCGGAGCCCTGCACGGACGGGGTGCGCTACCCGTGCGGGATCACGCTCGGCGAACACGACGGCGTCGCCGACTGCATGGAAGGCACCCGTTTGTGCACGGGCGGCCTCCTCGGAACTTGTGAGCCCACGGGGACCGTGACCACCAAGAGCCTCGGCGGTCTCGCCGGCGCGAACGACGGTTCGGGCCTCGCGACGCGCGCCCTCGGGAGCTCCACGAACTGCGCGTCGAACCCATGCAACCCGTACTGCCGGACGTTCGACGACAGCCCCGACGGCGCGCTCGACGGCGGATGCGGCCTCGCGTACGACGACGCCGGCGCCATCGTCCTCGGCGACACCCCCTGCGCGCTGCCGGACGCCGCGAGCCCGGACTCCGGCGCGCCCGCGCTCCCGTGCGGTCCACACCAGATCCGGTGCGGCGGCGTCTGCGTCACGCCGAAGACGGATCCGAACCACTGCGGCGCGTGCGGCAACGTCTGCGCGTCGGGCCAGGCGTGCTCGGCGGGCGTGTGCATGCCGTCGTGCCAAGCCCCGCTCACGAAGTGCGGGCGGCTCTGCGTGGACCGATCCGTCGACAACGACAACTGCGGCGCCTGCGGGACGGTCTGCGGCGCCGGCAAAGGATGCTCGGCGGGCGTGTGTCGAACCGCGGTGTCGCTCGCGGCGCCGCCGGCCAAGTGCGTCAACGGCGGGCCGCCCATCCGGATCGCGAGCACGAGCGGCCCGGTGGACTGCGCCGGCAACCTCGCCGAGCGCACGTTCCAGCGCGCCATCTGCTCGTGCTACGACTTCACGACGGTGGCCGGCACGATCCTGACGGACGGCTTCGACAGCCGGGTTGGGCCGTACGCGTCCGGCGGGCTCGGCGCGGGGTTCGGGAGCAACGGCAAGGTGACCGGGATCGCGAGCTACGACATCGGTGGCGAGGCCGTGATCGGCAACGGCTACACGAACACGGCGTCGGCGTTCGTCGCGCGAGAGGGGCT
Organism: Labilithrix sp.; assembly: GCA_044226145.1. Lineage (GTDB taxonomy): Bacteria > Myxococcota_A > Polyangia > Polyangiales > Polyangiaceae > Labilithrix. Next base: position 23,122 of record JBGAHN010000061.1, read on the forward strand.
GAAGTGCAACGGGGCCTTCTCGTCGATGCTCGCGACGAACCGCGTGACGGGCAACGCCTACGTCAACGGCAACGCCTCGCTCCTCCTCGCGGCGTTGAACGTCACGGGCAACTACTACGCGCCCGCCGGCGCGAGCACGCCGTCGGCCGGATCGATCGGCGGGAGCATCGTGCGCGGTCCCGTCTCGATCCAGCCGCCGTGCCCGTGCGGCGCGGGCGAAGCGGTCCCGGCGGCCTCGATCGTCGCCGCGCACGTCACGGACAACGACAACGCGCTCATCGGGCTCGCGCCGAACGCGATGGCCTCCGGAGGGCGGCTCGACCTGCCGTGCGGTCACTACTACCTGTCGAGCATCGGCGCGACGCTCACGGGCACGACGATCGTGACGCACGGCAACACGGCGCTCTACATCGGCGGCGACATCAACGCGACGATCGGCGTCACGGAAATCGAGCCCGATCCGACCTCCAACCTCGACGTCTTCATCGCCGGCAACATCAACGTCACGATCGGCACGCTCCGCTTCGGCAACCCGAACTACCCCGGCCAGATGCGCGTGTACTTCGGCGGCTCGAACTTCAACCTGACGGTGTCGACCGGCACCGTCTACGTCGCCGCGAACGTGGACGGCCCGTCGGCGACGTTCACGTCGGCGGTGGGCGGCGCGGTCGTCTACGGCTCGCTCTACGGCAACGTCCTCAACCAGCTCGTCGGGAGCCTCAGCGTCCACCACGATCGCTCCGTGCACGAAGCCTCCGCGACATGCCAAGTGACGCCGGTGCCCGCGACGTTTTCGCGCGTGTTCGCGTCGGCGTGCGGGCCGGGCGAGAAGACGCGCTGGGGGCTCTTCACCTACGACACGTACGATCCGGCCGGCACGAACGTGACGTTCACGGCCAAGACGGCGACGACGGAGGCCGGGCTCGAGAGCGCCGCGTCCACGAACCTCGCCGTCGCGGGGTACGCACCGGTGGGTTCGACGACGCCCGCCGATCCGGCGATTTGCATGGGCGCGTGCACCGTCGATCTCGGGACGAAGGTGGTCCCGAACCACCTGCCCATCTTGCGGCTCGACGCCACGCTGAACCCTTCGGCGACGCTCTCTCCGGCCCTCCGCGGGTGGAACGTCACGTACAGTTGCGTGCCCGCCGAATGAACGGTCGGGGTTGGCCGCGCCCGCGCGCGACTCGGCGCGCTCGACACCCGCGCCTGCGACGGCAGTAAGGACGACGAAGGGCGAGCGCGCTTCGGAAGTCGTCCGCCCTCCCCAGAGATCGCGGTAGGTTCACGGGGTGATCGATCCCGCGCTCCCCTACGCCGAGCAACTCCGACGACGCGCCGACGCCCTCGCGACGCTTTGCGTCCACGCCGGTGAAGCGGCCGGCGCCGACGGCGCGCTCGATCCGCCGATCGTGCTGTCGAGCGCGTTCGCGTTCGACGGCGCCGAGCACGCCGCGCGCGCCTTCCGCGGCGAAGAGGACGCGTGGATCTACGGGCGCTGGGGCAACCCCACGGTCGCCGCGCTCGAGACCAAGCTCGCCGCGCTCGAAGGGGCGGAGGCCGCCTGCGCGACGGCGAGCGGCATGGCGGCCATCGCCGGCGCGGTGCTGTCGGTGTGCAGCGCCGGCGATCACGTCGTCGCGCCGCGGTCGATGTACGCCGAGAGCGCCCGGCTCCTCCGCGAGCGATTGCCGATGCTCGGCGTCACGACCACCTTCGTCGACGCGTCCGTCCCGGCCTACGCCGCGGCCGTCCAGCCGAACACCCGCCTGCTCTACGTCGAGACGCCGTCGAACCCGACGCTCGGCATCGTCGACGTGGGAGGCGTCGTCGCCCTCGCGCACGACTCGCAGGCCGCGCCCCAACGACCCATCGTCGTCGTGGACGGAACCTTCGCGACGCCGTTCGGGCAAACGCCGCTCACGCTCGGCGCCGATCTCGTCGTGCACTCGATGACGAAAGGGATCAGCGGTCACGGCGACGTCATCGCCGGCGCGGTCGTCGGCGCGCGGGCTCCCGTGGATCGCGCGCGCGAGCTCATCGTCAAAGGATTCGGCGGGGTGCTCTCGCCGCTGTCGGCGTGGCTCGTGCTGCGGGGCCTGCGCACGTTCGCCCTCCGGCAAGAGCGCGCGTGCGCGACCGCGTTCGAGCTCGCCGCGCACCTCGCCGCACACCCGAAGGTCCGCGTGGTGCATCACCCGTCGCTCGCCGGACACGAGGGGCACGCGCTCGCCCGACGTCAGATGCACGCATACGGCGCGCTGCTCTCGTTCGAGCTCGACGGCGAAGGCGCCCTCGACCGCGGGCGTCGGGTCCTCGAGGCGCTCCGCGTCGCCACGCACGCGGTCAGCCTCGGCGACGCGCGCACGCTCGTGGTGCACCCCGCGTCGACGACGCACTCGACGATGCCCGAAGCGACGCGACGCGCAGCAGGGATCGGCGACGGATTGCTCCGCGTGAGCGTGGGGCTCGAGAGCGCGGGCGATCTGAAAGAGGACTTCGACCGCGCGCTCCGCGAGGCGTGAGGAGTTCGCATCCCACATCGGCGGCCACATCGGCGGCGAACCGAACGTTGCATTTTGCATCCATGATCGCGTCGTCCGATCCGCGAACGACGGCGTGAAATTCGCGTGACCTCGCGAGCGCGCGGAGCGTCGAGCCGCTACCCTCAAGACAATCGCGACGCATGTGCACGTCCAGCGCATCGGCACATGACGTGCTTTCGCGTGCACGTTCGCGCTCCGTCGCGACGAACTCCCCATGCCTGCCGACGCTCGCTCCTTTCTTCGGTTGCTCTCCGCTCGACTCCTCCCCTTCGTCGCCGCCGGGAGCGCGCTCGTCGCCATGGGGGCGAGCCGCACCGCGCTCGCCGACGACACGTGGACCGATCCGTTCCCCGGCGTCCGGCACCTGAACCGCGTGACGAGCAGCCAGAACATCCACGTGCTCAAGGTGGATCTCTGCGCCGACGGCGTCTCGTTCCGCGCGACGAAGCCGAACGAGAAGGGCAAGACGACGTCGGCGTTCGCCAAGAGCGTCGGGGCGCAGGCGGCGGTGAACGGCGACTTCTTCGTATCCGGCTTCGGGCTCGAGCGCGGCATCGCCGTGGGTGACGGGCAGGCGTGGCCCATCGGGACGCCGGAGGACAAGAGCGTCGGCCAACTCGCGTTCGGCGAGGGGCGCGTCGAGCTCATCGCCGACTTCGTCGAGCAGAGCGTCGAGCCCTGGATGAAGAACGTGGTCGGCGGGCGCCCGACCGTCTTGCTCGGCGGCAACGGCACCGACACGTCGGGGCACCCCACCCTCTGCCAGAAGAACCCGCGCACCGCGGTCGGTCTGACGGCGAACAAATCGCACCTCTTCATCGCGGTCGTCGACGGTCGCGCGACGGGCCGCGCCGGCATGACGTGCACGGAGCTCGGCGCCTTCATGAAGGACATCGGGGCGCACGACGCGCTGGCGTTCGACGGCGGCGGCTCGTCGACGATGTGGATCGAGAGCAAGGGCATCGTCAACCGCCCGAGCGACGGCAGCGAGCGCACGGTCGCCAACCACCTCGCGCTCTACGCGACGGGCGAAGGTCCGCCGGGCTCGTGCCCCATCCCGAAGGTGACGGCGACCGGCAAGCTGACGTCGGTGAGCTGCGCGCGCGGCGTCGAAGGTTGGATCGAGGCCGGCGCGGATCGGAAGGCCGTGCTCACGTTCGACGCGCCGCCCGGCACCTCCGGCGCGACCTCCGTGACCGTGACGCCGACGGTGACGCTCGAAGGGACGTGCGAGGGAACGGCGGCGTGCAAGCGCTCGTTCGTGCACGCGATCCCCGAGGCGCTCCGGGACGGCAAGCCCCACCGCGTCTGGGGCTCGCTCGACGGCGACGCTGCGGTGGTGCTCGAAGACTCGCCGCAGACCTTCACGTGCACGCTCGGCTCGGGCGACGACATCGGCATCGACGACGTTCCCGGCGACGATCCCTCGGCCGACGACGAGGAAGAGCCGGGCCTCGGATGGAAACAAGGGAGACCGCCGGGGCCCTCCAGCGGGTGCCGCACGGCGCCGCCCGGAGCGGCGGGTGCATCAAGCGGCTTCGCGGCGTCCGGCGCGCTCTTGGGGGTGCTCGCGGCCCTCGGGCTCATCGGCGCGCGACGGCGGAGCCGCTCGTGATCGAAACGCCGACACGTGGCATCGACGCCCGACGCGCAGGGCTCCGCCGCGGGCTCGGCGTCTTGCTCGTCGCGACGATCGCGGCGCTCGCGGCCTGCGGCGAAGAAGACGAAGGCCAAGGCCAGCGTTGGCGTGAGACTCCGGCCACGGACGCGGGCGACGACGAGCCGGGCATCGACGGCGGCAGCCCCACGAACGACGGAGCCCCGCCGAGCACCGGCCACGACGCGGACGCGCCCGATCCAGGAGATCCCGACGCAGACGTCCCGCAGGCACCTTTGAAGATCGTCGTCATGAGCGATCTCAACGGCAGCTACGGCTCGACCACGTACGAGGCGTCCGTGCACCAAGCCGTCGCCGCGATCACGACACGCGACAAGCCGGACGTCGTGCTCGTCAGCGGAGACATGGTCGCGGGCCAACAGGCCGGGCTCGACTACGCCGCGATGTGGAAGGGCTTCCACGAAGCCGTCACCGACAAGCTCGTCGCCGCCGGGATCCCCGTCGCGCCGTCGCCCGGCAACCACGACGCCTCTGCGTACGCCGGGTTCCAAGCCGAGCGCGCGGAGTACGAGCGGCAGTGGAAGCCGTCGCGCGTCCCGCCGGTCACGATGATCGACGGCTCGCGCTTCCCGTTCCGCTACAGCTTCGTCGTGGGCGGCGTGTTCTTCGTCGCCCTCGACGCGACGACGATCTCCCCGCTCTCGGGCGAGCAACGCACGTGGGTGAAAGACCAGCTCGAGGGCGCCGCGGCGTACCCCGTCCGGATCGTGTTCGGTCACGTTCCGATCCACCCGACGACCGTGGGCCGGGAGACGGAGGTGCTCGGCGACGCCGCGTTCGAAGCCATCCTCGAGGCGCACGGCGCGCTGTTCGTCGGCGGGCACCAGCACGGCTACTACCCCGGTGTCGCGAACGGTGTCCGCCACGTGGTCACGCCGTGCGTCGGCGCCGGACCGCGTCCCCTCATCGGAACGTCGGGCGCGAGCGCACGCGGTTATGTCGTCATCGATGTCGCCGACGGACGCGTGACGTCGATCGAAGCGCGCACCGGAAGCGACTACACGGGGACCATCGCGCGGAGCTCGCTGCCCGCCGAAATCCGCTCCGGTGCGCATTTGCTCGAGCGCGACGATCTCGCCGGCTTCTGACGAGCTCCGCACCTTTGACCACCTGAGGATCATCCGCATCGAGACGACTCCGCGGCTCCTCTTCGGAGGACCGTGCTACCAATGACGCTTCCCATGGGCCGCTTGGTGGTGTCCGGTGCGAGGCAGCACAACCTGCAAGACGTCAGCCTTTCGCTGCCGCGAGGCAAGCTCGTCGTCTTCACGGGCCCCAGCGGCTCGGGCAAGTCGTCGCTCGCGTTCGACACGATCTACGCGGAAGGCCAGCGCCGCTACGTCGAGTCGCTGAGCGCGTACGCGCGGCAGTTCCTCGAGCAGCTCTCGAAGCCCGACGTCGACCGCATCGACGGGCTCTCGCCGGCGATCGCCATCGAGCAACGGCCGCTCTCCAAGTCGCCGCGCTCGACCGTCGGGACGGTCACGGAGATCGCCGACTATCTGCGACTTTTGTTCGCACGCGTCGGAATTCCGCACTGCCCAAACTGTGGAAAACGCATCGAGGCGCAGACCGTCCAGCAGATCGTCGACCGCATCCTCGAGCTGCCGGAGGGCACGCGCTTCAGCGTCCTCGCCCCCATCGCGCGCGCCCGCAAGGGTGAGCTCAAGCTCGAGCTCGAGCGTTTGCGCAAAGACGGCTTCGTCCGCGCGCGCGTCGACGGGGCCGTCGTCGTCCTCGGCGATCCGCTCGAGCTCGACCGATCGAAGGCGCACGATCTCGACGTCGTCGTCGACCGCGTCGTCATCAAGGAAGGCGTGAAGGGGCGGCTCACCGACAGCGTCGAGCTCGCGCTCAAGACCGGCGAAGGGCGCCTGCTCGTCGCGGTCGAAGGGCAAGAGCCGTTCTGGCTCTCGGAGCGCTTCGCGTGCGTCGATTGCGGCATCTCGCTGCCGCCGATCGAGCCGCGCATGTTCTCGTTCAACGGGCCGCACGGCGCGTGCCCGGCGTGCGACGGGCTCGGCTCGCGCACGGTCGTCGATCCGGAGCGCGTCGTCGGCGATCCGGCGCGCTCGCTGCGCGAAGGCGTGGTGCTCGCGTGGGGCA
>JBGAHN010000062.1:0-29484 GCA_044226145.1 Labilithrix sp.
TTCCCGAACTTCGGCAGCGCGCCGTGTTGTTCGGCCTTCGGAGCATCGGCGCGCCCGTAGCCCTGCGTGAAGGCGGCCGAAACGAGGCCATATCCCTTCTTGCTCGCGTCCTCGCAAATGCCGAGCACGCGCGCGAACGACTCCGCGCTTCCGTCCGTCGCGCCGCTGTCGCACGAGGGCGTTTGGTCGACCTGCCCGTCGCCGTCGTTGTCGCATTGATCGCCAGGGACGTCGAAGAACGCCGGATCGGTCACGCACGACGACGATCCCTGGCTGCCGCCATCCCCTCCGAACTGCCCGTCCGAGGGCGATCGGTCGTCTTCCCCGCGGCCGTCGTCCGAACGATCGCCGGACGACGTCGAATCGCGCAGCTCTTCGTCGGCGGTCACCGACGACCCGCAGCCCGCGATCGTGGACACGGAGACGAGCAGCAGGGACCAAAGCGTCCATCGCCTCTCCCGCCATTTCGCACCTCGCTTTTCCGCGAGAGCCATTCCTTCATCGGCCGCGCGCGATGAGACCGAACAACGCATGGGGAGCCTCCGTCGAGATCGAACGACGACGACGCCCACCAACGAGGAGGCGAACCGTCGTGCAGCGTTCGGGGTTGCGTCTCCCCTGGTGCACCCGCCGTGCCGCTGTGTTCTCTACGGAATTTTCCGGCGCTCGACGCGCGTCGGATCGGTTCGATCCGCTTCTTCGGACGCGCCCTGGATCGAGAGGATCGAACCGTGCCGCGCGAACGACGGAGCATCGACGCCCGTGGACGGACGCTCCGTCGTCGACCGCGCCGACATCAGGTGCCGACGTCAGTTGCCGACGTCAGTTGACGGGCCGCTCCGTCGACGTCTGCACGTCCGCGTCGCCGATCCATTGGAAGTGGTCGATCAGCACGCTCGAATCCAAATCCCCGTCGCCCGCGTCCCAAATCATGAATTCGAGCGTGAACGTCTCGCCGGGTTGGACCGCCGCCTGGGACGTCAGCCATCCCGTCGCGCCGCCCATCGTGACCTGCTTGCCGAAATCGCATCCCTCGCCTTCGACGCCGAACCCCGTGCCCGCGAGCTCCGAGGGACCACCCGGGCAGGACGCCGTCCCCGGATGCTGGCCTGCGCATCCGACCATCGCGCCGGCCGTGCAGCGGTCGAAGAAGCCGTTGTTGACGCTCACCGGATTGCCCTTCGCGTCGAACGAGATGTTGTCCGCCTTGCCGCCGTTGAACCCTTTGGCGGTCAACCACGCGACGAATCCATCGTTGAAATCGGTGCAAATGTAGGCGGGCCACTCGCTCGAGTGGAAATTGAAATCGAACTTCAACCCCGTCGCGTTCTTCGGCGCCTTGAGCGTGAGCTTCACCGCCGAGACGTCGGTCACGAGCTTGCTCTGCGAACATCCGCCGGCGGCCTTCGGGAACCCTGGCGGTGGCGCGCCGTGCTTCGAATTGTTCCACCAGACCATGCCTTCGACGAACGGCGTATGGCCCTGCCCGTTGAACTCCTGCGCGTAGCCCGTGCTGAGCACGCCGAGCATCGACCCTTCGCGCGGCTTCACGACGTTTCCGAACTTCGGGAGCACGTCGTGCTGCTCGTCGTGGGGCGGCTCCGTTTGCGAATAGCCCTGCGTGAACGCCGCCGAGACGAGGCCGTAGCCCTTCGTGCTCGCGTCGTCGCAAATGCCGATGGCCCGGGCGAACGCCGCGGCGCTCCCGTCCGTCGCGCCGGTGTCGCACGTCGACGGTTGGTCCGTCTTCCCGTCCCCGTCGTTGTCGCACTGATCGCCGGGGATGTCGAAGAAGGAGGGATCCGACGAGCACGTCTTGGTCCCCGACCCGCCGTCCGTGCCGCCCCCGCTGAACTGCCCGTCGTCGCCGTTCGAATTGTCGCCGTTTTGTTTGCGGCCGTTCGACGAGTCACCATCGTCCGAGACCGACGGACCACACGCCGCGACAGTGGAAAAGGAAGCGACGAGCAAGGGAAGCCAGGCCCATCGACGCGTACTGCGGAGGTTACTTCGTGTATTCACAAGAACGATTCTAGCATTGAATGTAAACGACGCCGTCGTGCCATGCGCGGGAGCCTCCGTTGAGACTTCGATATCCGTCACGCCGAACCGGCACGGCGTGGTCGTACGGAAAGGTAGTAGCGCCCCACGTCTGCGGGTCGGACGACGCGCGCTACATCTCCTTCGGAACGAACGGAGCGGCGGCCTCGGGCCGTCGAGGTCGCGTGCGCGAAGGTCGTGACGATGAAGGCGACGAACGCGCGGCGCTCACGGTGCTCGCGACCGGAGGAGGCACGGACATGCCCGCGTCGGGTGGCGCGGGTGGCGGTACGGAGATCGACGAGCCCTCCGCGCGCGCGGGCGTCGCGGCGGACGACGACGTGGAGGAGCTCGGAACGTCGACGGAGGGCTCGGGTGCGATCGTGGTCGCGATCGGAGTCGCGATCGGTTCGGAGCGCGCCGTCGACCCTTGGATGGGAGCGGCGGTCGACGCGGGCGCAGAGTCCGGGGTCGCGAAGACGCGAACGCCCAAACCACCGGCGACGAGCCCCATCGCGAGCGCGGCGACGGTCACCGCGGGCACGGTGAACGATCGCTTCGCGCGCGGTGCCGCCAGCGCCTCGGCGGAAATCGCCGCCATCGAGACGTCGTCGACGAAGGGGGAAGGTGTCTTGCTGAGCCACGCGCGTCGTTCGGCGACGGCCGCCCCCGCCGCGGCTTCGACGAGCTCGGCCACCTCGGACGGATTCGCCGACGGCAACGCCGCGAGCGCGTTCGCGAACTCCTCCGCGCTCGCGAACCGTCGATCGGGATCCCGCTCGAGCGCGCGGAGGCACACCTCGTCGAGCTCCAGCGAGACGTCGGGGGCGTGCGCGCTCGGCGGCGCCACGGGAGCCCCCAACACGCGCCCGATCGTCTCGGCCTCCGTCGCGCCTCCGAACAAGCTCTTCCCCGTCAGGCACTCCCAAAGGACGATGCCCGCGGCGAAGACGTCGGCGCGCCGATCCATCGTGCGCTGGAGGATCTGTTCGGGCGACAGGTAGATCAGCTTCCCTCGGATCCCCGCGCCGGTCCGCGTCGCCACGAGGCGCCCCGTCGCCTTCGCGATGCCGAAATCGGTCACGCGGGTCACGCCGTCGAGGCCGACGAGCAGGTTTTGTGGAGAGACGTCGCGGTGGACGACGCCGAGCAACTCACCACGTCGATCGCGTAGCTCGTGGGCGGCGTGGAGACCGCGGAGCGCCTCGGACAGCACGCGCACGGCGATCGCCGGAGGGAGCGCTCCCCCCGAACCGTTCGCCCCGCGGAGCAACGCCGCCAACGACGCCCCCTCGACGTACTCCATGACGAGCACCAGATCGGAGCCGTTCATCTGGACGTCGACGACCCCGACCACGTTCGGGTGACGGATCTTCGATGCGAGCCGCGCCTCGTCGACGAACATCGCGATCGACTCGGAGTCGTCCGCGAGGTGCGCGTGCTGCTTCTTGATCGCGACGAAGCTGCCGTCGTCGCGACGACCGAGGAAGACGGCGCCCATTCCGCCGGTCCCGATCGGCCCCAGGATTCGGTAGCGCGGAGGCGTCGTCATGGGCAGCCACGGTTGCAGACTTGGACGCCGTCGCCGCACGATTCGTGGGTTCCGGAAGGACACTCGAGCTTGCATCCGGCGGCCTTCGGGCAGCGCGCGATGCACGGCGTCCCGGGGCCGCACGAGAACTTGCACGGAACGTCGGCGTTGCACGTCAGGTCGCACGTGCCCCCCTGGTCGCACGTCGCGCCGCAGCGAAAGGCGTCGCTTCCGCAGGTGAACGTCGCGGTGGCCGAGTGCGCCGTGAACCCACAATCGGCGTTGCACGCCACGTCGCATCGGCTGCCCGGCTGACACACGGCGTCGCAAACGCCGTCGTCGTTGCCCGCCGGACATGTCGGGTTCGAGCACGTGCACGAGGGAGCGCATTCGTACGAACAGTTTTTACCGGAGCACGGCGGCGGGCTCGTGCAACCCGCGGCGTCGACCAATCCTCCGTCGTCGCTCGAATCGATGTCCGCGCCGACGTCGCCCGCATCGGACGACGGCACGTCCGCGCCCGCGAACAACGCATCGAAGTCGGGGCCACACGCGGCCAGCAACCACGACGCGCACGCACCCACGCAGAGGCTCGCGGCGGCTCCCTTCATCGAACCGGAAAATTCTACCATGAGCCCCTGTTCGAACAAGAAGCAGCCCCGTATCCTGACGTTCGATGACGCGTGGCCCCACGCACGACGGTCGTGCGAAATGGCTCGCACGAGCGCTCTTTTTCGTCGTTTTCTGGGCGAGCGCTCCGAAGATCGCGTTCGCGTCGCCTTCGGGGTTCGACGACGAAGTCGCGTATGCGCGAGGGCAAGCCTTGTTCGCCGAAGGAAGCGCCCACTACGCGGCCCACGAATGGCGCGAAGCGTTGGTCGCGTTCGAACGAGCCTACGTGATCGTCCAGAGCCCGAACACCGGCCTCCTCATCGGGCGATGCTTGCACGAGCTCGGCCGCGACGTCGAAGCGGTCGAAGCCTTCGATCGCGCCGCGCGAGAGGCGGCGCGTCGAATCGCGGCAGGGGAGACGAAATACGCGCAGGCCGGAGACGCCGCGACGTCCGAAGGCGAAGCGCTTCGGGCCACGCTCGGCACGATTCGCGTGCACGTCGCGCAGCGCGCGTCGCCCAGCACCGCGCTGACGATCGACGAACGATGGATCCCCATCGACGAAAATGGCAACGCCAGCGCGCTGCACGCTCCCGGAGCGGCCACGGTGCTCTTCCGGCACGAAGGCCGCGTCCAGAAGCGAACCGTCAACGTGTCCGCAAGCGCCACGAGCGCGCTGGAATTTGGCGCCGACGACACCTCGGCGCGCGCCCCGAACGACCTTCGCCTTCCCTCCGACGCGCCGAGCCGTCACGAGCCGACGTCGTCGCGCCCCTCGTGGCTCCTTCCGACCGCGGCCGCGTCCGGCGTGGTCTCGCTCGTCGGCGGCGGGATGTACCTCGGCTTCAACGGCGCGGCGCGCTCGACCTACGACGACCTCTACGCCAAGTGCGGACCGAACCACTGCACGGACGCCGATCGATCCGCGGCCGATCGCGGCGAATCCCAGCAGGCCGTCGCCATCGGCAGCCTCGTCGTCGGGGCCGTCGCGGCGGCGACGGCGGTCGCGCTCCTCGTCGTGCACGCGACGTGGGACGACGGGGGCGCCGCGCCTTCCCGCAGGCCGTAGGTTCCGGCGGACGACGACGGGCGCTAATCTTGGCGGCCATGGCTCCTTCGAACGAACCTTCCACCGATCTCGCGAGCTTCGAGACGCACCGCCCCGACGAGCTGAAGCGGGTCGTCGTCGTCGAAGGGCCGGACGAGGGCAAGGTCTTCGAGCTCGATCCGAACGCGCCGAGCCGCATGCTCGTCGGGACGAGCCCGGCGTGCAGCATCGTGCTCACGGATCCGACCGTGTCGCGGAGGCACGCCGCCTTCGATCCCACGGCCAACGGCGCCTACCGACTCACCGACGTGGGATCGACGAACGGGACCTTCGTCGACGGGGTGCGCGTCGTCGACGCGTACGTCCGCGGCGGCGAGCTCGTGCGCTTCGGCGGCACGGCGGTGAGGCTCGAGGCCGACGCCGGCGCGGAGCACGCGCCCTTGCCGAGCGCGATGCGCTTCGGGAAGACGCTCGGCGCGAGCGTCGCGATGCGGCGGCTCTACCTGGCGTGCGAGAAGCTCGCGGCGGCGCGCGTCCCGGTCGTCATCGAGGGAGAGACCGGCACCGGCAAAGAGGTGCTCGCCGAGTCCCTCCACGAAATGGGCGGCGCGCGCGGGCCGTTCGTGGTGTTCGATTGCACGACCGTGGCGCCGAGCCTGCTCGAGGCGGAGCTCTTCGGCCACGAGCGCGGCGCGTTCACCGGCGCCGATCGCGCGCGCCCCGGCGTGTTCGAAGAGGCCGACGGCGGGACGTTGCTCATCGACGAGATCGGCGATCTCGATCTGCCGCTGCAGGCCAAGCTCCTTCGCGCGCTCGACCGCTCGGAGGTGCGACGCGTCGGCGGGCAGCGGACGATCAAGGTCGACGTCCGCTTCCTCGCCGCGACGCGCCGCGATCTCGACAAGGAGGTCGCCGCCGGACGATTCCGCGACGACCTCTTCCACCGGCTCGCCGTCGCCCGCGTCGAGCTCCCGCCGCTGCGCGCGCGGCAGGGCGACGTCCCGATCCTCACGCGGCATTTCGTCAAACAGATGGGTGGTCCTCCGACGCTCGCGGCGCAAATCGAAGCGCGCTTCGCGGACTACGCGTGGCCGGGGAACGTGCGCGAGCTCCGAAACGTGGTCGCGCGTTACGTGGCGTTCGGCGGCGACGTCGATCCGTCGTCGTTGCCCGAGCCGGTCGAGCAAGCGCCTTCGTCGGAGGATTGGCTCGATTGGCTCGTTCGTCAGCCGCTCGCGTTCCCCGTCGCGCGGCGGCGCGCGCAGGAAGAATTCGAACGACGTTACGTCGCCGCCACGCTCACGCGCCATGGCGGGAACGTCGCGATGGCCGCCAAGGCGTCGGGGATCGCGCAGCGGTATTTCCGCCTGGTCCGCGCGCGGAATCGCTGAACCTCCGCGCGTCGTCGGGATCACGGCGGGGAGGCGCAGCGGGCGCGCCGTGTCCTCGAAAGCCATGACGGCGACGCACGACATCCCACGTTCGGCGACAGGAGCCGACGGGAGACATGATCTCCAATGGATACCGATTCGGATATCCGACGATTGCGACGTCACGACGGCGCGTGAGAGTCTTTCGGTATGCGATCCCGTCGACGGCTTCGTTCGCTCGTCCTCCTTTCCATCGGCGCCGCGGGCGTCTTCGCGTGCACGGGCACGGACGAGATCGCTCCTTCGAGCGGCGCGGACGCGAGCGCGAACGACGCCGACGCGACGGCACGGAGGGACGGATCGACGAACGGTTCGACCGACGCCTCGAGCGACGCCAGCGAGGACGTCGACGCCACACCGCCGCCGACCGAAACGAGCGCGTGCGTCGCGTACGTCACGGCGTATTGCGAGCGGAGCGCCGAATGCGGAGCAGGCTCGTCCCTCGCGCAGTGCCTCCAAAACGCGGCCCTGTGCCCCGAGTACTTCTTCGCGGCCGGGTCGACGCGAACCATCGAAGGCATGCTCGCGTGCGCCGACACGTTGCGAACCCAATCGTGCGACGAGCGCAACGCGGGGATCCAACCCGACTGCGTGGCCGCCGGGACGCTCGAAGCCGGCGAGCCGTGCCTATCGCCCGCCCAATGCGAGAGCCAGGTATGCCAGGGCCTGCACCCCGGCAAGAGCTGCGGCCGCTGCGCGGACACGTTCGCGCCGAACGAAGCGTGCAACGCGAACGCGACCAAGGTGTGCCCGAAGAACGAGACGTGCAGCGGCGGCAAGTGCACGCCGATCGTCCTCCCGACGAGCCTCCCGGCCGGCTCCAAATGCACGGCGTCGAGCCGCTGTGCGGAAGGCACGTCGTGCCTCGCGCCGCTCCCCAACGCCAAAGAGGGAACCTGCGCGGCGCTCCCCGCCGCTGGCACGTCCTGCACGTTCGTCGTCGGGCAGACCAACCCCCCGTGGTGCGCGGCGCCATCGTACTGCAAGATGTCGAGCAAGACCCAAGGGACGTGCACGGCCCCTGGGAAAGCCGGCGATGCGTGCGGGACGTTCACGGGCTCCGACGTCGGCGCCACCTACGCCACGTGCGAGAAGGACGTGTACTGCAGGCTCGACGACGGCAAGCCGAACGGCAAGTGCGCCGCGTTCGTCGCGCTCGGCGGAACGTGCACGAGCAAGGACGCGTGCGGCTCGAACGGCTACTGCAAGCTGGACGCGCCCGACTCCGGCACGTGCCACGCGTTCGCGCAGCTCGACGAGACCTGCGGCCCGGTCTCGACCCCCGCGAACTACACGATCGTTTGCGCGCCGGGCACGCTCTGCCAAGGTGTGTGCCGCCCGCCTCCCGGCGGACGCGGAGCCGACTGCGTCGCTCCGAACTCGAGCTGCTATTCGGTCCTGAGCTGCGTCGACGGAACGTGCGAGCCGATCGACGAAGCGACGTGCACCGCCGACGCGGGCGCGCCCAAAGACGCGGGGGCGGATGGCGGCGACGGTGGAAAAAAGTAGGAACGGCACGCCGAAATATCCGTCCATGACGGAAAATTCACGCCCCTCTCGGCACTTTTCGGCACATGGTGCGCGTCTCCGAAGCGAAACAAGACCGGGTTCGCGTTTGCCGAACGTGGCCGTGATGTCATGAAACATCATGTCCACGGAGGCACGGATGCTCGGCTCTGACGAAATCTGGCACGTTCAACTTCGAGACGGTGAAGTTCGCCCGGTTTCGCTCGACGAGCTCGACGCGGCCTTCCAGTCGGGGATCATCGACGCGAACGCCCAGGTCTTCGCGCCTGGCGCGACGACGTGGACGACGCTCGGCGCGATCGCCGGGCTGGACGACGCGGACGAGGCACCTGCCCCCGCGGCTCCGGCGGCGTCGGCCGATCCGATTCGCGCCGTGCAGACGGCCGCGGCCGCACCGCTGAGCCTCTCGAGCTTCGTCGCCGCCGAGCCGTCGCTACCTCCGAGCCTCGCGCCGATGGCGTTCGATCTCTCGGCGTCGCGCGCGGGCGTGGAGTTCGATCTCGCGACGCAGCTCGAAGGCGACGATCTCGCGTTCAAGCCGAAGCGTGGGCGAACGATCGGCATCGTCGCGGGCGCGTGTGCGGCCGTGGCGGCCGTGGCGCTCGCGTTCGGGCTGCGTGGGGCCGCGGCCGATGCGGACATGTCGGCTGCGACGAACGCCGTCGCCGCGCCCGTGGAAGTCGCCGCTGCGGCTCCCCCTCCCGTCGCGCCTCCGGCAGCGGCGCCTCCCGTCGTTGCGCCTGCCGCCGCGGAACCTGGTCCGTCGGAGTTGACGGCGAGCGCGCCGCGGCTCTCGGACGAACAGCGACGCCTGCTCCTCGAGGCCGACAAAGCGCATGCGGACGACATCGCGCGCGCGGAAGCGCGGGCCGGAACGCGCGTCGCCGAAAAAGCGAAGCCCAAGGCGAAGGCGAGCGCGGCGTCGAAGAAGGCCTCCCCGAAGAAGAAGCGCGGCACGGCGTCGAAGAAAGCCGGCGTTTCGGGCGCGCTCGACAAGTACGATCCGTTGAACGGCGCGCTGTAGCACGACGCGTCGGCGTTCCGTTTTTCGACGGCCAAGCACGAGCGTTCCACACAGGTGGGAGCGCGCGAGCCGTCGCGGCTTTCTTTCGCGACGCCCCTCCGCGATAATCGCGGCCGATGGCGGACGACGACAAGCGAGCGGCGGGAGCGACGAACGACGCCTTGGACGAGCGGAGACCCGACGCTCCGCCCACGTCGCGGCTCGGGCGCCTCGCGCGCCTGGGCGCCTTGTCGACCCGCGCCCTGCCCATCGCCGCCGAGGCCGCGCGGAGGCTGACGTTCGGAAAGCGGGACGACCCCCAGGAAGAGCGCGCGGCGCAGGCGCGCGTCCTCCAGAACGCGAAGAAGACGGCCGAGGCGATGCTCAAGACGCTCGGCGAGATGAAGGGCTTGCCGCTGAAGCTCGGTCAGATGGCGTCGTACATCGACGGCCTCGCGCCGCCCGGTTACGAGGAGAAGTTCCGCGAGGTCCTGAAGAAGCTCCAGGCCAAGGCGCCGCCCGTCTCGCGCGAAGCGGCGATCAAGGTCGTCACCAAGGAGCTCGGGCCGCCGGACGAGGTCTTCGCGACGTGGGAGGTCGATCCCTTCGCCGCGGCGAGCATCGGGCAGGTGCACCGCGCGACGACGAAGGCCGGTGAGCGCGTGGCCGTGAAGGTCCAGTACCCGGACATCGACAAAGCCATCGAGAACGATCTGAAGAGCATCTCGATGCTCGAGACGATGATCGCGCCGGTCGGCCGGAAATACCACTCGAAGGAGACGCTCGACGAGATCCGCGCGGTGTTCCTCGCCGAGCTCGACTACGGGCGCGAAGCCGAGCTCGCCGGGACGTTCCGCAAGATCCACGAGGGCGACGACGACATCGTCATCCCGAAGGTGTTTCATTCGCTGTCGTCGAAGCGCGTGCTCACGACGGAGTTCGTGGAGGGCGTCGATTACGCGACGTTCTGCGAGCGCGCCACGCCAGAGGAGCGCGACGCCACCAGCGCGACGATCTGGCGGTTCATGTTCCGCGCGCTGTTCCGTCACGGCGTGCTCTATGCGGATCCGCACCCCGGCAACTACCGGTTTCTGGGCGGCGGGCGCGTCGCGTTCCTCGATTTCGGGTGCGTGAAGATCATGCCGCCGTCGATCCTCGCGGGCATCAAGCGGTACGTGATCGCGGCGATGGACGGGAACGAAGCGGAGCTCCAGCGCGCGTGCGTGGAGGTGCTCGGCTACGACCCGACGGATGCGAAGACGTTCGAGCTCCTGATGAACTACACGAAGCTCGTGCTCGAGCCGCTCACGCGCGACGGCGAATACCGGCACACGCACGAGACCGCGCGCGAGGCGGTCGCGTTCCTCGTGCGCGGCGGGAAGAAGATCGCCCGCGCGAACGAGGGCGACATCTTGCCGAATTTGCCGAAGCCGATCCACATGCCGCAGGACCACACGTTCATGAATCGCCTCCAATGGGGGCTCGCGAGCGTCATGGCGGGGATCGGCGGAGGCGGAAACTGGCGTAGGATCGCGGAGCCGTGGATTCGAGGTCCTCACGTTCCGATCGCGTGATCGCGCGCGCCGAAGGCAAGAGCGCCGGCGGAGGCGGAGGCGAACGCGTGCCGAGCGCGTCGCGGGCCGAGCTCGCGACGATCGAGCACGTCGGTGACGGCGCGGCCGAAAATGCGCTGATTTTCGGCGACAACCTCGCAGCGCTCGAAGTCTTGGCCCGGACGCACACGGGGCAGATCCGCTGCGCGTACCTCGACCCGCCGTTCAACACGGGGCGAACCTTTGCGGAATACACGGATCGACGGGCGAGCGAAGATTGGGCCGACATGATGCGCCCGAGGCTCGAGGCGCTCGCGCCGCTGCTCGCCGACGACGGCGCCGTGTTCGCGGAGATCGACGACACCGAGCTCGCGCGCCTCGTCGGGCTCCTCGACGACGTCTTCGGGGCGAAGAACCGCGTCAGCACGATCACCGTCGTTCGGAGCGCGGCGACCGGGCACAAAGCGAAGAACGCGGCGCCCGTGCACGTGTCGGATTTCTTGCTCGTTTACGCGAAGAACAAGAAGGCGTGGCGGTACCGGCCCCAGTTCCACCTCCGCGAGGGGCTCGATCCGGCTTACGGGACGTGGCTCGACAACCCGGACGAGCCGCCTCGGACGTGGACCTTCCGTCCGCTCCGCGCCGCGTTCGCGCGGCACCTCGGACATGGGACGTCGCGCCAATCGCGGCAAGCGCTGGGGGCTTCGGAGTACGACCGCGCGCTCGAGAATTTCGCTCTCACGAACGCGCGCCACGTCGTGAGGTTCGCGCAGCCGAGGTACGAGGCGATCGGTCGGGAGGCGCAGCGCGTCGTCGATGCTTCCCGCGCGGACAAGGAGACCGTGTACGTTCTTCCGCGCGAGGGACGGCCGCCGTTCATCGTTCGAGGAGGGAATCGCATCCTGTTTTTTGCCGACAAAGTGCGGACGATCGCGGGCGAGGCGCGCGTCGTCGAGCCGCTCACGAACGTGTGGAGCGACGTTCCTTTCCAAGGGATCGCGCGCGAAGGCGGCGTCGTGTTCGCGCGCAACAAGAAGCCGGAGAAGCTCCTCGCGCGGGTCGTCGCGATGGCGACGGATCCGGGCGATTGGGTGCTCGATCCGTTCCTCGGGAGCGGGACGACCGCCGCCGTCGCGCACAAGATGGGGCGGCGCTGGATCGGCGTCGAGGCGGGTGAGCACCTCCGGACGTTGGCGCTCCCTCGCTTGACGCGGGTCGTTCGCGGGGAAGATCGGACGGGCGTGAGCGCGGAGCTCGGGTTCACGGGAGGCGGAGGGTTCCGTGTCGATCGGGTTCGGTAGATCGATGGGGTTCGGCAAGCTCCGTCTCGTGGCGCTCGGCGTGGCGTTCGGGGCGGCGCTCGCCGGGTGTCCGAAACACGAGCCGCCCGCCGAAGATCTGAGGGCGCCCGTGCTCGCCGCGTCGGTGGCGGCGGCGAACGACGCCGAAGTGCGGGAATCGCGCGACGGTGGGGGCGACGGCGCGAACTTGGCGGAAGGAGGGGCGCTCGCCGCGAGCTCGTCGTGGGCCGATGCGGTCCGCGCGGAGCGGTGGGACGACGCCCGCGCGCTGCTCGACGCGCTCACCGAGGCGGCGAAGAACGCGCCCGAAACGAAGCTCGCGCGGGCCCGCGTCGCGCGCATGCTCGGACACGACGCGGAGGCCGTCGCGTTGCTCGCGTCGCTCGAGGAGGCGCTGCCGCTCCTCGCGGACGTCATCGCGAAGGAGCGCGCGCTCGCGGCGATGAAAGCGGGGCCGATCGACAAGGCGGCGGAGTGGCTCTGCACGCAACGCGCGCCGTCGTCGTGGCTCCTCGGCGCGCGAGCGTGGGACCGCGCGGGGAACGCGGCGAGGGCGCGCACCGAATGCGAACGCGTGCTGTCGGCGGGCAAACGGTCGCGCGCAGAGGAAGAGGCGGCGCGGACGCTGCATCTGCGGCTCGTCACGGACGCCAACGACGCGCTCGCCGTCGAGACCGACGCGCGGTGGCTCGCGGTCTACGCGCTCGACGACGTCGTCGCCGCGGACGCCGAGGCCCGCCTCGCGCGCATGAAGCCGCCGAAGCCGCTGACGGCCGAGGAGCTCGTCACGCGCGCGCGCACCCTCGCCGAAGCAGGACGGGCCGACGCGGCGTGGCGTGCGATCGAACGCGCCACGCACGCCAAGGGGAAGCTCTCGAAGATCGACACGTGCCGCGCGCGCGCCGAGGTCCTGTACAAGGCACGCACACGCTACGCCGAAGCCGCGAGCGCGTATCGGACGTGCGCCGCGATGCCGGCGTCACCGCACGCCGCGGAAGACGCCTTCCTCGCCGCCCGGTCGCTCTCGCGCGCGGATCGGAACGCCGACGCGATCGCGGCCTTCACGGCCGTGGCGAAGAAGTACCCGAAGACGACGTGGGCCGAGCAGGCGGAGTTCCACGTCGCGCGCACCTACGCACTCGACGGGAATTGGCTCGACGCCGCGAAGGCGTTCGACACGTACGCGGCGCGCGGTCCGCAAGTCCGAGACAAGGCCGAAGCCGATCGCTACCGCGCCATCGCGCATTTGATGGCCAGCCACGCCAAGGTCGCGCGGAAGCTGCTCGAAGATCTCGCGGGCGACGCGAAGGATCCGCTCATGCAGGCGCGCTGGACGAACTTGGCGGCGCTCGCGGCGCTCCACGACGGCGAGCGCTTGCACGCGACCGCGCGCTGGGCCGAGGTCGCGCGCTCCCAACCGGCGAGCTGGCCGGCGCTCGTCGCCCGCGCGCGACTCGCGTCGCTGTCGGCGTCGATCCCGCCCGTCTTCGAGCCCGCGCCGCAAGACGAAGCGCCCGCGCCGATGCGCCCCGAGCTGCCCGAGCCGGCCGGCACGCTCCACCGGATCGGCCTCGACGGCGATGCCGAAGCCGTGCTCCGCGATCGCGAGGGCGCCATCGTCGGTCGCGTCGGGAGCCGCGAGGTCGAGGCCCTCTGCGATGTCTACGGGCTGCTCGATCCGGCCAAGCGACGGTTCCAGATCGCGCGGCGTTTGCCGAGCGCGCTGCTCGCGACCGCGCCGACGCCGAAGAACCGCTTCGCCTGGAACTGCGCCTACCCGCGGCCCCACGAGAGCCGCGTGCGCGCGGAGGCCGAAGCCCGTGGTGTCCCCGCCGCGCTCGTGTGGGCCGTCATGCGCCAGGAGAGCGCGTTCGATCCCGAGGTCGTCTCGCCGGCGCGCGCCGTCGGGTTGATGCAGCTCATGCCGAAGACCGCGAGAGAGGTCGCGACGACGGCGAAGATCGATCACGACGAAGCGTGGTTGTCGCTACCGGGCCACAACATCGCGCTCGGCACGCGCTACCTCCGCGAGCTGCTCGACGATCTCGGCGGGAACGCGCCGCTCGCGGTCGCCGCGTACAACGCCGGGCCCGAGGCCATCGAGCGCTGGAAGGCGCGGCTGAAGGACACCTCGCTCGACGTCTTCGTCGAAATGATCCCGTTCCTCGAGACGCGGGAGTACGTCGTCCGCGTCATGGGCAATCGCGCCCGCTACGAGATCTTGGAGCGCCAGGACGGCGGAATCTCGGACATTTCTCTTTCGCTCGACGGCGCGGGCCGGTGACGCCGCGCCCGCGACGTGCGACGCCGACGCTCGCCAGCGCCGCTCGTCCGTGAAATTCGCGGCCCACGCCGCGAAAACCGCAGTAGAGTCCGCCCCCGACAACCGTGATCGGCCTTCTTCTCGCCGTCGTCTTCATTCTTTTGAATGGCTTCTTCGTCGCGGCCGAGTTCGCGATCGTCAAGGTCAGCACGACGCTCGCGCACACGCACAAGGCGCCGCGCGAAGATCCTCGCATCGAGCGCGCCAGGGAAGTCGTCGCGCGCATCGACCGCTACCTCTCGGTCACGCAGTTCGGGATCACGCTCGCGAGCCTCGGCCTCGGTTGGATCGGCGAGCCCGCGATCGAGGCGCTCGTCGACCGCGCGGCCGTCGCCATCCTCGGAGAAATCCCGGGCCCTGCCGTCCATGTCGTCATCGTCGTCGTCTCGTTCACGATCTTGACCTTCGGGCACGTCCTCTTCGGTGAGCTCGTGCCGAAGCTCGTCGCGATCCAGCGATCGGAGTCGGTCGCGTACGGCTCCGCGCGCTTCTTGCAGCTCATCTACACCGCGTTCCGGCCGCTTTTGTGGATCCTGGAGCGCGCCACACGGGTCATCCTCCGCGCGATGGGAATGAGCGCCGACGCGGCCAGCGAGGGCACGCTCTCCGAAGACGAGCTCATCGGCATCCTCGCCGCGAACGCCGCGCGCGGCCCGGGTGGCAAGAGCCGCGCCGAGCTCTTCGAGCGCGTCGCCAAATTCGCCCAGCGAACGGCGCGCCACGCGATGGTCCCGCGCGTCGACGTCTACTCGCTCCCGGTGGCGACGACCGGGCGCGACGCGCTCGGCAAGCTCCGGACGCACCAGTATTCGCGCGTCTTGCTCACGAAAGAGAAGAGCATCGACGAGATCGCGGGCTACCTCTACGCGAAGGATTTCCTCCTCGACACCGAGGCCGAGTCGCTCCCTTCGCTCGAGTCCGTGCGCCGCGAGATCCTGTTCGTCCCAGAGACGCAGAGCCTGCTCGACGTGCTCGGCGCGATGCAGCGCGCGCAGATCCCGATCGCGGTCGTCGTCGACGAGTACGGCGGGACGAGCGGCATCGTCACGATGGAAGACCTGCTCGAGGAGATCGTCGGCGAGATCCGCGACGAGCTCGACGTCGAGACCGCGCGCGTGGCGCCCGTCGTGGGCGAAGAGAACGCATGGGAGACCGACGCGCGCGCCACGCTCGAGGAGCTTCGCGGGATCGGCGTCCAGTCGACGACGACGAGTGGGGCCAGACCATCGGAACGGCGGTCCTGCACCGGCTCGAACGCATCCCGCGCATCGGCGACAAAGTGGAGCTCGGCCCCGACGCGACCGCGGAGATCACGAACATGAGCCGGCGGCGCATCATGCGCATGCGCATCCGCATCAAGCCGCCCTCGCCGAATCCATGAAGGTTGCACGCATCGTCGCCGTCGTGCTCACGATCGCGTCGCTGGCGATCGTCGCGCGGCTCCGCTTGTCGCGCGATCTGACCGAGCTCTTCCCGAAGACCGCCGAGGCGCACGCGCTCGCCCGCGTGACGAAGGCGTTCGGCGGCGGAGACGTCGCGCTGGTGCTCTTCGAGGGCGACGACGAGGCCGAGCTCGCCGGTGCCGCCGACGACGCGGCGACGGCGATCGGAGCGCTGCCGTCGGTCGAACACGTCGTCGCGCGCCTCCCCTCGCCGGCCACCGACGAGCCCTTGGATCCGACGGGCGCTTGGCGCTGGGCCGATCCGAAGGCGCGGGAGAAGCTCGCCGACGCCGTCACCGACGAGGGCATGCGCGCGCGGCTACAGGAGACGCACGCGCTCTTGCTCGCGCCTGGCGCCGGCGACGTGTCCGACGTCGTGACGCGCGATCCGCTGCGGCTCTCGACCATTCCGTGGGAAGGACACCTCGAGCTCGCGGCCGGCGCGCACGCGCGGGCGGGCGATCCGTTCGTGTCGGAGGACGGGCACGCGCGCTTGCTCGTCGTCGAGCCGCGCGGACGGGCGTTCGACGGCGACGCGGCGAAGACGTTCACGTCGGAGGTGGAGCGCGTCCTCGACGGCGTGCGCGCGGCGCATCCGAAGGCGACGATCGCGCTGACCGGCGGGCACGTCATCGCGGCCGAGACCGAGGCGATGATGCGGAGCGATTTGACGAAGAGCAGCGTGCTGTCGCTCGTCCTCGCCTCCGTGGTGTTCGTCGTCACGTTCCGGAGGGCGCGCGCGCTCGTCGCGGTGCTGCCGCCGCTCGCGGCCGGAACGATCTGGACGACGGCGTTCGCCGCGCTCGCCTACCCGCGCCTCTCGGCGATCGCGACGGCGTTCTGCGCGGTGGTCATCGGCGTCGGCGTCGACACGGGGGTCCACGTCTACGGGCGGCTCCTCGCGGCGCGTCGCCGAGGTCACGCGCCGCACGAAGCCGGGCGCATCGCGCTCCGCGAGACGTGGCGTCCAACCCTCGGCGCGGCGGTCGCGGCCGGGGCGGCGTTCGCGTGCCTCTCGCTCTCGGACATCGAAGGGATGCGGCAGCTCGGCGTCCTCTGCGCGCTGGGCGAGGTCCTGACGGCGCTCGCGATCCTCGCCTTCGTGCCGCTCGTCGGCGCGTGGCTCGAGCGCGGCGATCCGCCGAAGGAGCGCGCGATGCCGCTGTTCGCCCGGCTCACGAGCACGCCGTCGCGCGCCCTCGTCGCTCTGTCCGTGGCGTTCGCGTGCGTGGCGATCGCGCTCGCCGTGGGGACGCCGAAGCTCGATCACGGCGTCGTCACCCTCGACGCGAAGTCCCTCCCCGCGATGGGCACGTACGAGAAAATCTACCGCGCGTTCGGCGGCACGCGCGGGCAGCTCGTCGTCGTCTCGACGGGCGACGACGAGGCGACGGCGCGCGCCCACGCCGACGCCGTCGCGGAAGTCGCCTCGACCCTCGCCGCCGGTGGATCGATCGTCGGCTACGACGCGCTCGCGACCGCGGCGCCTTCGGAGGCGCTCCAACGCATGCGCCTCGCCGAGCGCGATCGCCTCGACCTGCCCGATCGGCGGGACGCGCTCGAGCGCGCGTTGAAGGAGGAGGGCTTCGCGCCCGAGGCCTTCGCCCCCGCGCTCGAGGCCTTCGAGCACCCAACGACGGCGACGGCGAAGAGCCCCATCGAACGCGACGAGGCCACGGCCCGCTGGATCTTCCGCCGCCACCTCGCGCACGACGAGGGCGGCTGGCTCGCCGTCACGTACGTGCGCCTGGCCGGCGGTGACGACGACGCCATCGCGCGCGCCGCGATCCGCGCCGCCGATCCCGAAGCCATCCTGACGGGGTACGCCGATCTCGAGCGCTCCCTCCGCGAGAGCCTCGGCCGCGATCTGCCGCGCGTGATGGCGGCCGCGTTCGGCATGGTCCTCCTCGTGCTCGCCTTCTCGTTGCGGAAGCCCTCGGCGGTGGCCTTGGCGATCTTGGTCCTCGCCGTCGAGATCGCGCTCGTGCTCTTGCTCGCGCGCGTCACGGCCGTGCGCTGGCACGTGTATGATGCACTCGTCTTGCCGGTGCTCCTCGGCATCACGCTCGACGAGGCGCTCTTCCTGCTCGACGCGACCGATCACCGGGGCATCGACGAGGCCGTCGCCGAGCAAGCCCCGCTCGCCACGGCGACCGCGCTGACCACGGCCGCGGGCTTCGGCGCCTTGCTCGTGTGCCGCTTCGGCGGCCTCGTGGACATCGGGAAGGTCGGCGCGCTCGGATCCATCGCCGGCCTCGTCGCCGCGCTCGTGCTCGTCCCGGCGGGCCATCGCGCGCTCCGCTTGCGGCGACGACGCAAGGCGTCCTGAGCACGGCATCCGCCGTCGTCCAGGCGTCCGTGGGCTTCTCGCCGGCGCTCACGAAGTCCGCTGGCGTCCACGCCGCGCGCGTGCAAGCCTCCGATCGTGCTCCTCCGCGGCCTGATGAACATCTACACGAACCAGCGAGCCGCCCGTCAATACGGCGACCGCGTGTTTCGCGAATCGAGCGTCTTGAGGGCCACCTACGAGGTCTGGTCCGACGTGGCGTCGGAGCTCGGGCTCGGCTTTCGTTCGGGCGATTCCGGCCCGCTCGTCCACGGCGAGCTGTCGTCCGGAGCGGCGCTCGAGGTCCTCGTCCTCGAGAACGACGAAGGGCACTACCACACGCTCGCGCGCGCTCGAAAATCGGGCGCACGGAGCGGCGCGCTCACCTTGAGGCCGCATGATCCTTGGACACGCGTTCGGAGCTACCTGATCCGTACGCCGGACCTCGACCCGACCTTCACCGCGCGCTTCGACGTCCGCGCATCGAGCGACGCGGTCGCGAAGTCCGTGCTCTCGGAGACCGTTCGCGATCTCGTCGGCCGGCTCGAAGCGCGGCGCCCCGAGCTCGACGTCGACGCCGACGAAGCCACCCTCGTGCTCGAAGGCGTGGAGCTCGAGCACGACAACCTCTACGCCGTCATCGCGATGCTCGACGAGCTCATGGGAGCCACGCCAGCCCCGTACCGCAGCGCCGCGCGGTAGCGTCGATCGAGCCACGCCGGTGAGGTACCGACGTGCCCTACCGATGGGCGCGCCGACGTGCCCCTTGCGCCGCGCCCCACGTCCGAACTAAGAACGCGCCGATGAGCGGGAACGACGGCAGCGCGCTCGATCCGCTGCCCAACGTCCTGCCGCCGGAGGGCGTCGTCGTCACGCGGCTCGCCGAGCTTCGCGGCCTCCTCGCGAAGGCGGGACGCGTCGATCTGGCCGGCGTCCGTGGATGCGCCGACGCCTTGGTCGTCGCGGCGACGAGCGCTTCGAAGCTCGCGCCGAAGCCCGCGACCGGCGCCCCGAGCTCGACCGCGCCGGTCGTCGTCGTCACCGAGGACGCGGACGCCGCCGCCAAGCTCGCGTCGGACGTCCGCTTCTTCCTGGGAGATGCCCACGTCCGGTGGCTCGCTCCGCCGGAGTCGACGCCCTACGCCGACGCGAACCCGGACCGACGGTCGGCCTTGCAGCGCATGGCGACCCTCGCCGAGCTCGCCCGCGGCGCAGATCTGCGGGTGCTCGTCGTCGCGGCGGCCGCGCTCGGGCGCAAGGTCGTCCCGAAGAGCGAGGTCCTCGCGCACACCCATCGCGTCGTGTCCGAAGACGAGCTCGACCGCGATCGCCTCGTCCGCGCGCTGTCCGACGCCGGCTACCTTCGCGTCCCCGTCGTCGAAGATCCGGGGACGTTTGCCGTTCGCGGTTCGCTGCTCGACGCGTGGCCGCCGGGCGCGGACGGCCCGATGCGCATCGAGCTCTACGGCGATCTCGTCGTGAGCATCAAGGCGTTCGATCCGGCCGATCAGACGACCCGCGGCGAGGACGTGCGCGAGCTCTGGCTCCCCCCGGCGCGCGAAGCCATCCTCTCGGAGGCCAACGTGGCGCGGGCGCGCGAACGTGTGTCGTCGATGGCCGACGCCATCGATTGGCCGACGATGAAGACGCGCGCGCTCGTCGACGACGTCGCGACGGGCCGCGCGTTCTTCGGCGCCGACGGCTACCTGCCGGCCTACTACGACGCGCTCGAGCCCCTCACGGCCTACCTGCCCGCGGACACGACGTTCGTGCTCGCCGATCCGACGGCCATCGTCGCCGCGATCCGCCACGAGCTCGAACGCACGCGCCAAGACGCCGCGGCGCGCGCGGGCACGCCGCATTTCCCGGAGGCCGCGTTCTTCCGATCGGAGGGCGACATCGCTCGGGATCTCGCCACACGCCCGGTCGTCACACTGCACCGAACAGCCATCTTGGGCGGCGTGGGCGCGACGGAACGCGACGCGCTGGAACGCGACGCGACGACGGACGAAGCAACGACAAACGACGCGTCGACCCTCGCCGTCTACGAAGTCGCGCAGGCGCCACTCCACCTCGCCGCGTCCGACAACGACGACCTCACGCGCGCGGTGAAGGCGGCGCGCGCCTCGAAGGGTCGTTCGAGCGCGCTCGCCCCGGTCGCGCGACGCATCACCCATTTCCGCGACCACGGGCTCTCGGTCGTCCTCACGGCGCGCGCGGAGACGCAAGCCGAGCGCCTCGCCACGCTGCTCAAGCACCTCGGCGTGCGCTGCCGCGTCCGCAAAGGCACGTTCGACCCCGCGTGGCTCCGCGAAGCCAAGGGCGACGACGACGCCCAGATCGTCGTCGGCCCCTTGAGCCGAGGCGCCATCGTCCCCGGCGAGGGCCTCGCGTTCGTCACGGAGGAGGAGATCTTCGGCGGCCGGGCGCACCGCGCGCGCTCGAAAAAGGCGCGAAGCGACGCCGCGCCGTTCCTCGAAGATCTCCGGAGCCTCACCGTCGGCGACTTCGTCGTGCACGCGGAGCACGGCATCGGCCGCTACCTCGGCCTGGTCCACAAAGAGGTGGGCGGCCTCGTGGTCGACCTGCTCGTCGTCGAATACGCGGGCGGCGACAAGCTCTACCTGCCGGTCTACCGCCTCAACCAGATCCAGAAATTCGCGGGCGGCGAAAACGCGCAGCCGAAAATCGACCGGCTCGGCGGGACGACGTTCGCCAAGACGAAGGCGCGCGTCGCCAAGGCCGTGCGCCAGATGGCCGACGAGCTCCTCCGCCTCTACGCGGAGCGCCAAGCGCAGCCCGGTCACGCGCTGACGCCGGCCGACGACGACTACCGCGCGTTCGAGGCGACCTTCCCGTTCGACGAGACGGAAGATCAGATGCGCGCGATCGAAGAGGTCAACAAGGACCTCGAGATCCCGCGCCCGATGGATCGCCTGGTGTGCGGCGACGTCGGCTTCGGAAAGACCGAGGTCGCCATCCGCGCGGCGTTCCGCGTCGCGATGAGCGGCAAACAGGTCGCCGTTCTGTGCCCGACGACGGTGCTCGCGCAGCAGCATTTCCGCACGTTCGAGAGCCGCTTGAGCGACTACCCCGTCACGCTACGCGCCTTGAGCCGCTTCCAGACGGCGAAGGAGCAAACGGAGACCCTCGCGGCCCTGAAGGAGGGCAAGGTCGACGTGATCGTCGGCACGCACCGGCTCCTCTCGAAGGACGTCCACTTCAAGGACCTCGGCCTGCTCGTCGTCGACGAAGAGCAGCGCTTCGGCGTCGCCCACAAAGAGCGCATCAAGGCCCTGCGGACGAACGTGGACGTCCTCACGCTCAGCGCGACCCCCATCCCGCGCACCTTGCAGATGGCCGTCAGCGGCATCCGCGATCTCTCGCTCATCACGACGCCGCCAGTCGACCGCCGCGCCGTCCGCACGTTCGTCACGCGCATGGACGACGCCGTGCTCCGCGAGGCCATCGGCCGCGAGCTCTCGCGCGGCGGCCAGGTCTTCTACGTCTACAACCGCATCGAAGGCATCTACGAGCGCGCGCAGCGCGTCCAGCAGCTCTTCCCGAGCGCCCGCATCGCCGTCGCCCACGGCCAGATGTCGGGCCCGACGTCCGGCTCGAAGGACAAGGCCGGCGGCGAAAGCGCGCTGGAAAAGACGATGCTCGACTTCGTCGAAGGCCGCTACGACATCCTCGTCGCCACGGCGATCGTCGAGAGCGGGCTCGACATCCCCCGCGCGAACACCATCGTGATCGACCGCGCGGACCTGTTCGGCCTGTCGCAGCTCTACCAGCTCCGCGGCCGCGTGGGCCGCTCGAAGGAACGCGCCTACTGTTACCTCGTCGTCCCCAAGGCCGACGCGATGACGGACGACGCCCGCGCGCGCATCGACGCGCTCGAGCGCCACACCGAGCTCGGCAGCGGCTTCAAGATCGCGAGCCTGGACCTCGAGCTCCGCGGCGCCGGCGATCTCCTCGGCGCCGATCAATCGGGCACCGTGGCGAGCGTCGGCCTGGACTTGTTCTGCTCGATGCTCGACGAGGCCGTGCACGAGCTCCGCGGCGAACCCGTCATCCACGACGTCGACCCGGAGCTCTCCTTCGACGTGACGGCGCTCCTCCCCGAAGACTACGTCGCGGACGTGGGCGTTCGCCTGTCGCTCTACAAGCGCCTCGCGAGCGCGGCCGACGAGGCCCACGTCTCGGACATCGCCGTCGAAATGGAGAACCGTTTCGGCCCGCCGCCCGAGGAAGCCAAGCGCCTCGTGCAGCTCATGACCGTCAAATGCGAGCTCCGACGGCTCCGCGTCCTCGGCTGCGAAGCGACCTCGCGCAGCGTGACGCTGCACCTCCGCGAAGACACGCCCCTCGACTCGAAGAAGGTGCTCGACTTGGTCAAGCGCCCCGCGAGCCCCTACAAGCTCACGCCGGACATGCGCCTCTCGCGCCGCTTCGACCCGACGCGCGAGCCGGTCGACAGCGGGCTATCGAACTGCGAACGCATGCTCGACGAGCTCGCGAAGTGCTGGAAGGAATGAGGGGAACGGGTCGAGCGCGTGGGCCGCGCGAGCTCGACACACGAACCCTCAACCCATTCACTCAGCGCTCCACAAATACGATTTGGATCAGCCAAATTCGTTGTCCAAATCACACCACTATTTCACTATTGAATACGCACACACCAACGACTTCGTCGCGCCCATCCACGATCCGCGCCTTCACTCCCGTCTGGCATCGCCTACAGACCATCCGGCCGCAGCGAAGCGGATCCTGTCTCCTCTCACCCCCACGCAGCGTCGACGTCGACCGCCGGGGGACAGAACGCGCTTGATTCTCCCGCACTTCGCACGAGGGCGAGGTGTCTGCAAAAGCAGACACTTCATTCACGGCAAGCGACACTGTCTCCTTTAAAAACCACTGTCGGCCATGACAGACACCTGATCGTCCGCCCGTTGCAGGACGCGGCGTTCGAACGGCAACTCGCGAATCCCAGTCGCGAAGTCGTATGCAAATCGGTATCAGGAATTCCATGACGGAAATCCGACGGAGCCGTGCCAACGGCTCCTACGTGACCGAGCTCGTCGGCATCGCGCGCGGGTACAAGGACTCGTGGGCCGACGTCGTCCGCGCGCGCTCGGTCGGTACGGACCTCTTGGCCGGCGTCACCGTCGCCGCCGTGGCGTTGCCGCTCAACGTCGGTTTGGCCATCGCCAGCGGAATGCCGCCGAGCGCCGGGATCATCGCGGGGGTGATCGGTGGAGCCATCGCCGCCATGTGCGGCAGCTCGCAGTTCCAGGTCTCGGGGCCCGCGGCCGCCCTCAGCGTGATGGTGCTCGCGCTGGCGAAGGACTTCGGGACGACGGGGGTCGCGGCCGCGACGATCGTCGTCGGCCTCGTCCAGTTGGGGCTCGCCTTCGCCCTCGCCGGCCGCTTGATTCGATACGTCCCCGAGTCCGTCCTCGCCGGCTTCACGACGGGCGTCGGGTTGAAGCTCCTCGACTCGCAAGTCCCCGAGCTCTTCGGCTTCCCGGAGGTCGTCGACTGGACGGCGGACCACCGCCCGACGACCATCGACGTCGTGGCGATGATGCATCGCCCGCTGTGGCTCCACGACGTCTCGTGGCTCGCCGCGATGTGCGGTGTGTTCGTCATCTTCGTCGTCACGACGATGCGCCCGTTCAAGCGGTTCCCCGCCGCGATCGTGAGCATCGCGCTCATCACCTTCGTCTCGATGTACCTGGCCTGGGACGTCGAGCGCGTCGCGAACGTCGGCGAGGTCCCGTCGCGCTTTCCTCCGCCTTCCTTGCCTCTCGTCGCGGACGAGAAGTGGATCGAGCTCTTGATTCAGGCGGTGCCGCTCGCGCTCCTCGCCGCGGCCGAATCTCTCCTCTCGGCGCGCGCCGTCGACCGGATGGCGAACGCGAAGAAGCCGCAC
The DNA here is from genome assembly GCA_044226145.1 of Labilithrix sp. Classification (GTDB taxonomy): domain Bacteria; phylum Myxococcota_A; class Polyangia; order Polyangiales; family Polyangiaceae; genus Labilithrix. Next base: position 24,072 of record JBGAHN010000062.1, read on the forward strand.
GACGCGAACCAAGAGCTGATCGGCCAAGGCCTCGCGAACATCGCCACCGGCCTGTTTTCCGGCATGCCCGTGAGCGGCGTCGTCGCGCGCAGCGGCGTGAACGTGCAGAGCGGCGGCAAGACGAGGTTCGCCGCGTTCTTCCACGCCGCGGTCCTCGCGGGCATGGTGATGTTCCTCAGCCAGTACATCCGCGTCGTCCCTCTCGCCGCGCTCGCTGGCCTCTTGTGCGTCATCGCCTTCCGCCTCATCGAGGTGCACACGCTCTACCACCTCGTCAAAGAGGACAAACTCGAGGCGTTGGCCTTCCTCATCGCGGCCGTGGGAACGGTGACCGGGCACCTGATGACCGGGCTCCTCGGCGGCCTCGTCGTGCACTTCGTCGGTCGTGCGTTGCGCCGAAAGCCGCGCGCCACGGGCCCGGATCTCGAGGTGAACAAGGAGCACGGCGTCCGCGCGGTCTTGCTCAAGGAAAAGGCGGAGGCGCGCCGCCCCGCACACTTCGAACACCTCCCGAGCGAATACCGCAAATGGCTCGGCCAAATCCGGGACGAGCCGCTCGTCGCGAAGAGCGCCTACGTCCATCCGGCGGCGACCGTCATCGGCCGGGTCGTGGTCGGTGAGCGCGCGCACATCGCGGCCGACACGTCGGTTCGCGCCGACGAGGGCTCCCCCTTCCACATCGGCCCCAACACGAACATCCAGGACGGCGTCGTCCTTCATGCGCTGAAGGACAAGCGCGTGGTGGTCGCGGGCGAGCCGTGGGCCATCTACGTCGGCAAGAACGTCTCGGTCGCGCACGACGCGCTCGTCCACGGCCCTTGCTACATCGGTGACGAGACGTTCGTTGGATTCAAGGCGGTCGTGCACGACGCGGTCGTCGGCGCGCACTGCTTCATCGGGATCGGCGCCGTCGTCGTCGGCGTCGAGATCCCGGACGGACGATTCGTTCCCCACGGGAGCATCGTCGACAGCGCCGACGCGGTCGACGCGCTCCCGCTCGCCACCGAATCGCACAAGGAATTCAACGAAGACGTCGTCGAGGTGAACCGCGGCCTCGCGGTGGCCTATCACGCGCGCGATCGAGAACGCCGGGGCGACGAACGCGCGCGCGCCGACGATGGGCGTCGCTCGCATCCATCCTGGGATTCGCGCTGGGCTCCCGAGCTTCCAAAGGAGATTTTCTGATGTTCACGATGGGATTGGCACTGGGCCTGGTGGCCTACGGCGCGTGGGTCCTATACCGCTGCACGTTCCGGGTGGACGAAGGCCATTTGGGAGTCCTCGTCGCGTTCGGAAGAGCCGTCACCGAAGGCGGTCCGCGGGCGCTCAAGACGTACGGCCCCGGCATGCACCTGAAGAAGCCGTGGGAGCGTGCGGTGATCGTGTCGATGAAGGAGCAGACCCTCGACCTGAATCACGAGGCCGGCGGCGGCACGGCCATGGCGGACGACGGGACCATTCTCCGCATCGAGTCGTTCGTCCGCTACGTCCCGGTCAAGAGCGATCTCTACGAGTTCGTCTTCGGCCTCGAACGTCCGCTCGATCACATCACGGGCCTCTTTACGTGTCTGCTCCGGAACGAGATTGCCAATTTCCGTGGACAGGAGACGACGGCGACACCGGAGAAGAGCGACGCGCTGGCCGCCCGTTTCGACTTCGCGGGCGAAGCCGGCTCGTACGCCCTCATCCGTCAACGACGAAAGCTCTTGAACGAGCGCATCGAGTCGTTCTGCCAGCGCCGGATCGACCATCGTTATGGCGTGCACTTCAACGCCGTGGACCTCGCCGACATCCTCCCGCCGGACGAGCTGGCCGACGCGCTGAACGCCGTCTTCCAAGCGCGCAGCGAGGCCGAAGCCCATTTGCATCGCGCCGAAGCGGAGTGCCAACAACGAATCCTCTCCGCGGAGCGCGGCCTGGCGATCGCCGCCGCGCGCGCGCAGGCCATCGAGCTCGAGATCCGGAAGCTCTGCACGTTCCTCGTCGATCTCGACGACAAGGACGTCCTCGACGACTACGTCGCGCGGCGGCGCGCCGAAGTGATGAGCGAGTCGCGCACGCTATTTCTCAAAGAAGGAGCCCTTCCGTGAATCCGAATCATCTCCAGCTCCTGATCGGCCTCGTCGTCGGCGCAGCGACGATCCCCCTCGTCGCGCTGCTGGTGCGAGCCACCACCGTCATCGTCGAGGACGAGGAGACCGTCCTCGTGACGAGCTTCGGCAAGCTCCTGCACGTGTTGAAGACCCCCGGCCTCCACGTCCTACCGACGAAGCTGATGCCGTGGATCCGGTGCACGCGCGTCTCCTCTCGCCGTGACTTCCGCCACTTCAAGGGCGTGCACGTCAACGACGCGCGCGGCACGACGGTCATCGTCGACATGTGGGTCGAGTTCCGCGTCGTCGATCCCGCCAAGGTCCTCTTCTCCATCACCGATTGGGACCACGCGCTCCAGCACCTCGTCTCGCACGCAGCGACGTCGATCCTCGGCAGCCGCGAGTTCCGCGAGATCCTCTGTGACCGCACCGAGCTCGGCGAGCTCTTGACGAAGGACATCGCCGCCGAGACCGCCGCCTGGGGAATCGAAATCGAGCTCGTCTTCATTCGAAACGTCAGCCTCTTGCCCGAGGTCTCGCGCCAAATGTTCGAAACCATCGCGGCCCGCCTCGAACGCGCCAAGGCCGACGTCGAAGAGAACGGCCGGCTCGACGTCGCCCAACTCGAGGCCGAAACGGCCGTGCGCGTCGCCTCCCTCGTCGCCGAAGCGAAGGGCCAATACCCAGCCGCCGTCGGCAGGGCCCTCGCCGCCGTCAAGGAGCGCCCGGCCGTCCTCGACGCGTACAACGAGCTCTACGAGCTCTCCCTCGTCCGACCGCACCGCACGGTCGCCTTCCGAGGCTTCCGCGAAGCCGAGCTCCGCGCCACCGACGCCGCGATGATTCCGCTCGAGGGGACTGCCCTTCCCCCGCGCAGCGACGCGATCCGAAGGTCATGAGATCGTGGTCGTGAGGAGATATCGGATCACGCCAGGCCGCCGTTGAAGGATGAGGTCTTCACGCATTCACCCCGTCTTGCCTCGGCTGCGGACTGCTGTAAGCTCACCGGTCGAGGCACTCCCGACTTCGGATCGTGCTCACGGCCGTCCGACGAAGGGGGATCGTCGTCTCGCGAAATCTCCGCAAAATCAAAGAGAATCCATATGGGATTTTGGCGTCGCGATGGGAGATGTAGCCGGCATGCGCATCCGGCGAAACGTGCCATCGCGTGCGTTGCGTTCGCCTTTCTGGCGATGAGCTGTCGAAGCGCGGGGCGCCCTGAACGCGCGAACGGCGGGCACGTCCCCGAGCCGGACAGTGGACGGACGGAAGCCGCGGAATCGCTCCCTTTCGTGCGGGACGATTATCCACGCGCGCTCGCCGAGGCGAAGAGCAAGCAGAAGCCGCTGTTCGTCGATGCGTGGGCGCCGTGGTGTCATTCGTGTCTGAGCATGCGTGCTTACGTCCTGAACGATCCGTCGCTCGCTCCCCTGGCGAACGACTTCGTGTGGCTGGCCCTCGACACCGAAAAGGAATCGAACGCGGCATTCGTCGAGCGCTTTCCACAGCACGTGTGGCCGACGCTTTGGATCATCGACCCCGCGAACGAACGGACGCTCCTGCGTTGGGAGGGAACCGCGACCGCTCCAGAGCTCGTCACGCTCCTGAAAACGGTAGCCTTGGCAGGAGAGGCTCACGCCGAAGACGGAGGCGCCCCTCATGCCCCGGCGCGCGCGGAGGATGCCGCCGAATCGACGATGATGTTTCTCCGGGCGAATCAGGCGTCCGCACGAGGAGACGTCGCGCGGGCGGAGGCGGGATACCGTGAGGTGCTCGGTCGGCCCGATTTCACCGAGCGTCCGCGAGCCGTCGAAGCGCTCGTCGGACTGCTCGCGGCAAAGAAGGATGACGGGGCGTGCACCGAGGTCGCGCGCGACGAAGCCAAGAAGATGCCGCCGGGGACCTCGCGAGCCACCGTTCTCGGCGTGGGCCTGTCGTGCGCCCGTCAAGCCAAGCGCACGGCGGATTTGCGAGAGCTCGTCGAGCTTGCGACACGCGTCGCGAACGATCCCGATCCGCGCACGGCACCCGACGACCGCTCCGCGCTCTTCGAGGAGCTCGTCGAGACGAAAAAGGAGCAGGGGGATCCCGCGGGCGCAAAGGCCATCGCGGAGACGTGGCTAACGCTCCTGAAGAACGAGATATCGCGCGCACCGACGAAACGAGCCAGGGCCGTTTTCGACGCTCACCTGCTCGCCGCCTGCATCGCCGCGGGAGTCCCTCAGGCTGCCCACGCCGAGCTCGTCGAGAGCACGCGCGACTTTCCGGACGACTACAACACGTGGGCGCGCCTGGCCCGCTTGGACTTCGAAGAGAAGCACTTCGATCTCGCGAAAGAACACATCGAACTGGCCGCGAAGCTCGTCTACGGCCCACGAGCCCTTCGCGTCTTCGCGCTCGCGGCGGACATCGCCAAGGCTCGAGGCGCGACGGACGGCGAGCGAGCTGCCTTGGAACAAGCACTTTCGCGAACCTCGAACACCATTCTCAACGAAAACCAAAAGAAGCTCCGCGCGAGTCTCGAAGAACGCTTGCGCGCGCTTCCAGCGGCGCCGGCGGCTGGCAGGTAGCGCACGTCACCTCTTGAGACACCGACCGCAACGACGCTGCTCGCGCCGAGCGATGTGGCTGTCGTCTGTCACTTTTCGTGGTTGGGTACGTCGAACGTCGCTCTTCTAGGTGGTTAGCGCGCAGCAGCGCCATTTCGTAAGTGGACGTACCGAGAGCTCTTGCCTTTGCTGCGGCGTGGTCGCGTCCGGCGTCGACTTGCTTCCCTTTCGGCAGCAACGCCTCTTCGATGACGCTACTCGCGCTTGGAAGAGCCGCTGGGGCGACACGCTTCCATCCGCCATGATGAACGAATATACCCAACTCAACCCCGCTCGTCTGACACCCCCATTTCGGCCATCAGTTCAAGTAAACGAGGGTTGCCCGGGTAGCGGGCAACCCCTTGCAAAACCGTCCGAACCGCATCCTTCTTGAGGCCCATTTCCAAATAATCCATCACGAGATAAATATACACGTCAGCCGTGTACTCTTCATGGTTCGGCACAGTCAATTTACCGACAGCTTAGACCCAAACAGCATACTTACCCCCCCGCAAGAACGAACAGCTCGAGTTGCCCAATAAAAACACTTCATTCACTCGACGACGCGCACGAAGATCGAACGATGGCGGCGAGAATAGAGCCGCCATCGACCGCATTTATCTCTCGGCAATTTATCACCTAATGTGCACGTCCAAAGTTGGAAGCCAGGGAGCTCGAAATCGCGTCAGACTTCTTGAACCAGACTGTCTAGGGATCCAGGACAGATCAAAC
>JBGAHN010000269.1:0-4270 GCA_044226145.1 Labilithrix sp.
CCACGTGTTACTCACCCGTGCGCCACTTTACCGGGGCCGAAGCCCTTTCTCGTGCGACTTGCATGTGTTAAGCGCGCCGCTAACGTTCGTTCTGAGCCAGGATCAAACTCTCCAGTTGAATTTTTGCTGCCCAGGCCGCGCGAACGCAGACCCAGGAGCGAATTCTGGAGATGAACGCTCTGCCCTGGCGGACAGTGCGTTTTCCTGACCGTGTCAGGTTCGGGAGGGTCGCTTCCGCTCGACCGTTCGATGTGAACGTGTCGGCGTCGCGCCCTCCGGGAGCCCACTCTGAATTTCCTTCAAAGCGAACGTACGATTCAGTTTTCAAGGACCGAGGCAGCCGCTGAACCCTTCCGGGTCAGCCCCCGCTGCGTTGGGGTCGCGAATCTTACTGATTCTGATTCGCTTGTCGACTCTTTTTTTGCTCTTGCTCGTCGATTTTTTCGGCGGGCCTGGGCTCGAAAAGAGCTGAGGTACGGCGCACCGCCCTCCGAGGAGGAGCTGCGAACCGCGGCCTCGTGACCGGGGAGCGGTCTTCTACAGACCGGTCGCACCGCCGTCAACGAAATCGTTCGGCGGGTGGACGAATGTTATTTTTCCCGGGTTTTCCTGCGTCCTTTTCGTGCCGCCGGCGGGCATCCGTGGCGCTCCACCTCATGCCGGAGCGTCGGCGGTCGCGCGGGCCGCAGGATGACGTAACGTCACCGGACGGCGGCTCCAGCGGAGGATGAGGCACGAGGCATGAGCATCGACGACCGCGTTCGACGTCGCGCGACGCCTGCAGCGCTCGCACCGCGCGAGCGCGATACGCCCCTGCCAGGTTGGAACGTCGACGGCTCGCGCACCGCGAGCCAGCCCCCGGATCCGCCGCGTGCGTCGAGCTACCCGTGGCCGCTCTCGCGCATCGTGAAGAGAGACGGCCTCGACGAGGCGCCTCGGTCGCGACCGCTCCCGAACGCCCCCTCGCCCTCGTCCCACGCTTCGCAGGACGCGTTCGAGGCCCAGCTCGCGCGCGACATCCTCTTGGCCGAACGCTCCCGGGCAGCGCTCTTGGCGTCGATCTTCACGGTCGCGGTGTTCGCGCTGGTCGTCGCCGCCGGCGCGTACCCGGACGTCGTCGTCACCGTCCTGCACGGCAACGTGGACATCGCTCCGGTCGGCCTTTTCCTCGTGGCCGTCGCGGCCTTCGAGTTCTACGAGCTGCGCTGGCTCTCGCGGCAGCTCCGCCGGGGAGAGAAGCCGAAGGTGCTGCGCCGCTACCTCCAGGCGCTCCTCGAGGCGAGCCTGCCGACGGTGGCGATCCTCTATTACGCGGCCATCGACGGCCCCGAGCACGCGCTCCGGATGCCGATCGCGTCCGTCTACTTCGTCTTCATCCTCCTCTCGACGCTGCGGCTCGACTTCGCGCTGAGCATCTTCACGGGGCTCGTGGCGGCGGCCGAGTACGCCGCCGTCGCGTTCGCGTGGGGCGGCGCTACGGCCGTGGCGACCGGCGGACCTCCCGCGAGCCCGCCGAGCTTCGCCGATCACGTCGGCAAGGCCACCATCCTCGTCGTGAGCGGCGTCGCCGCCGGCTTCGTGGCGCAGCGCATTCGCCGCAGTTTCTCACGCGCGATCGCGTCCGTCGGCGAACGCCAGCGCATCCTCGACGTGTTCGGGCAGCACGTCTCGCCCGAGATCGTCCAGCAGCTCGTCGCCGACAAGGCCGAGGTGACGTCGGAGATCCGGGACGTCTGCATCATGTTCCTCGACATTCGGAATTTCACGGCGCTGTCCGAGACGAAACCGCCGGCGGAGGTCGTCGACTATTTGAACGCGGTGTTCGAGCCGGCGGTCGAAGCCGTCGTCACGCGGAGCGGGGTCGTGAACAAGTTCCTCGGCGACGGGTTCATGGCCGTGTTCGGCGCCCCGGTGACCGACGCGAAGGCCTGCCGAAACGCGGTCGCGTCCGCGCTCGACATCGTTCGGCGCATCGACGCGCTCGTCGAAGGCGGCGTCTTGCCTCCGACGACCCTCGGCATCGGCCTGCACGCGGGCAAGGCGGTCGTCGGCAACATCGGCTCGACGCAGCGCAAGGAGTACACGGTCATCGGCGACGTCGTGAACGTCGCGTCGCGCGTCGAGGCCCTCAACAAGGAGTTCGGCTCGCGGATCCTCGCGACGGACGAGGTGTGGAGCGCGTGCGCGAACGACGCCGAGCTCGAGGCCTCGGCGACGGCCCGCAACGAAATCGCGATCCGCGGGCGATCGCGCCCCGTTCGCGTCTGGCAGCTCGACTGACGCGAAATCGCGAAGTCGCGAAGTGAAATGGGGCCGGGCGGCGCGCTCGCCGGGCCGAGGCACGACGACGGCGCAGCGTCACCGACCGGCGGTCGAGCTACGACGCCAGCACGAGCGAGCGAGGCAGGTCGACGTGCCGCGAACGCAGCCACTCGCCGAGCGCCTTGCCTTGCGGATCGAAGCGGATCGACGACGACACGCCTTCGCCGAGGATCCCTTCGACGACGAAGTTGACGGCGCGCAAGTTCGGCAGGACATGCCGCTGGACGGGCAGCTTCTCCGTCTCCGGCAAGAGCTTCCGGAGCATCGCGACGTCGAGCGTGTTCGCGAGCCAGGCCCAGGCCCGATCGTCCTTCGCCCAGAGGCCGATGTTCGCGTTGCCGCCCTTGTCGCCGCTTCGGGCGCCGAAGACGCGGCCGAGCGGGACGCGCACCGTTTCTTCCGGGGGGAGCGGGGACGGGAGCTCGGGCGCGGGGACGGTTTCGAGCGCGCGCGTCTCGGACGCGTGCGGGATCTTCGTGCGGGTGCCGTCTTCGAGGACCGCGACGTGGTCGACCACTCCAGCATCGACGTAGGCGGCCGTGTACACGCCGTAGGGCGACGCGTCTCCAGGCGGCGCCGTCAACGTGAAGCCCGGGTAGCTCGACAAGCCGAGCTCCACCGCCGCGCCGCTGAAGGGGCGCCCCACGGAGGTCCCGTCGCCGTCCTTGCCGACGACGCGGAGGAAGGCCGCGGCGCGCTCTTCGGTCTCCGCGTCCTCGTGATCCGTGCGCCAGAGGCTCCACGCGAGCTCGCGCGGCTTCTTGTGGAGGCGCGCCTCGAATTGCTCGCGCGCGAGCTTCGCCTTCGCCTCGATGTCGAGGCCGACGAGCAAGAACGTCACTTCGTTGCGGAAGCCGCCGAGGTGGTTCAAGCAGACCTTGAGTTGGGGCGGCGGAGGCTCGCCGACGGCGCCCTGGATGCGGACGCGGTTCGGGCCGATTTGCTCGAGCGTGAACGCGTCGAAGCGGGTCGTGACGTCCGGACCGGCGTAGCGCGCGCCGCCGATCTCGTAGACGATTTGCGCGAGGACGGTGTCGACGGTCACGGCGCCACCCGTCCGTTCGTGCTTCGTGACGACGCACGAGCCGTCGGCCTCGATTTCGGCGATCGGGAAGCCCGGCGTGCGGACGTCGATGTCGGTGAAGAACGCGAAGTTGCCGCCCGTGGCCTGCGCTCCGCATTCGAGGACGTGCCCAGCGACGACGCCGCCCGCAAGCGCGTTCCAATCGTCGCGCGCCCAGCCGAAGTGCGCGGCGGCGGCGCCCACGACGAGTGACGCGTCCGTCACGCGCCCCGTGACGACGACGTCCGCGCCGGCGTCCAGGCAGGACTTGATGCCCCAAGCGCCGAGGTAGGCGTTCGCCGTGAGGGGCGAGCCGAGACCGAGCTCGGAGGCGCGCGCGAGCAAGTCGTCGCCTTCGACGTGCGCGATGCGGGGAGAGAGACCGAGCTTGCGGCCGAGGGCGCGGAGGGCTTCGGCGAGACCCGCCGGGTTCAACCCGCCGGCGTTGACGACGATGCGCACCTTGTTCGACAAGGCCAGCGCGAGGCACTCCTCCATCTGTCGGAGGAAGGTCTTCGCGTAGCCCTTCGTCGGATCCTTCATGCGATCCTTGCCGAGGATCAGCATCGTGAGCTCGGCGAGGTAGTCACCGGTCACGACATCGAGGGGGCCGCCTTCGAGCATTTCCATGAATGCGGAGAAGCGATCGCCGTAAAATCCAGATGCATTTCCGATGCGAAGCGGGGGACGAGGCGGACGAGACATGGCGGTGGCGCAATCTGCGCTCGTTGATGCGGTGGGTCAATAGGCGCTCCCAGGCGCTTCCCAAGGCGCCACGACCCGGCGTCGTCCGGAGCCGTCCGGAGCCGGCAAACCGCGATCGCCATGCTAGAGAAGATCGGTCATGCCGAAGAGGTTCGCCGCGTTTTCCGCCCTCGCGATCGT
>JBGAHN010000063.1:0-28932 GCA_044226145.1 Labilithrix sp.
CGGCGTCGTCGACCTCGGCGGCCGAAGCGACGCCGACGCCGCGAGCGACCCCCACGCTGGCGCCGCTCGACGTGGATCCGGTCGTCTACGGTCTCGGGCGCGACACCCCCGGCCCCGGCGACGCGAAGGACGCCGCCCACACGCGCGACAGCATCGTTCGCTTGTGCGACGACGGGCTCGCCCGCGCACGCGCCCTGCTCGACGAAGCGCGCGCCATGGATCGCGCGCCGGACGAAGCGCTCACCTGGGACGCGACGATGGGCAAGATCGATCGCGCGCGCATGGCGATCCGGAGCGCGGGCGACTTCCCCGGCCTCATGGCGGTCGCGCACCCCGACGCCGGCGTCCGCGACGCGGCCAAGACGTGCGAGCCGAAGGTCGACGCGCTCGAGACGGGCCTCTGGCTCGACGCGACGCTCGCGCGCGTGGTCAAGCGCTTCGCGGCGCGCGCCGACGCGGCGGACGGCCCCAAGAAGCGCCTCGTCGAGCGCGTGCTCCTGAATTTCCGCCGAAATGGCCTCGATTTGCCGCCCGAAGGGCAAGCCCGTCTGCGCGCGTTGAACGAAGAGCTCACGCAGCTCGGCCAGGACTTCGAGTCGAACCTCGCGGCCGCGCACCTCACCCTCACGGCGAAGCGCGAAGATCTCGACGGGCTCCCCAAGGAGTGGCTCGACGCGAAGACACCGAACGCGGACGGCTCGATCGAGATCTCGACGGACTACCCGGACTACTTCCCCGTCCTCACGTACGCGAAGAACCGCAAGCTCGCGCTCGCGCTCTACGAGAAGTTCGACAACCGCGCCGCGGCCGAGAACCTCCCCTTGCTCGACAAGATCCTCGCGCGCCGCGCCGAGAAGGCGAAGCTCCTCGGGTACGCGACGTGGGCCGACTACGCCACCGAGCTCCGGATGGCGAAGGACGGCAAGACCGTCGCGTCGTTCCTCGGCAGCATCCAGTCGCACATCGTCGAAAAGGGAAAGCGTGAGTTCGCGGAGCTCCGCGCGATGCACGAGAAGCTCGGCGGAAAGAAGACCGATCCGATCCCGCCATCCGATCGGCTCTACCTCGCCGAGCAAGTCCAAAAGGCGCGCTACGGCGTCGATTCGAAGGAGGTCAGCCAGTACTTCGAGATCGGCAACGTCAAGAAGGGGCTCTTCGCGATCACCTCGAAGATGTTCGCGATTCGCTTCCGACCGGCGGCGAACGCCACGACGTGGCACCCCGACGTCGAGGCCTACGAGGTCACCGACGAGGCCGACCACGTGCTCGGTCGCTTCTACCTCGATCTCTACCCGCGCGACGGCAAGTACAAGCACGCGGCCGTGTTCAGCATCCGCGACACGATGCGTCTGCCGTCCGAGCAGGGGCGGCCCGAGCGCGTCGTCCCCATCGCGGCGCTCGAGTGCAACTTCCCGAAGCCGGGCGGCAAGAGCCCCGCGCTCATGACGCACGAGCAAGCCGTGACGTTCTTCCACGAGTTCGGGCACGTGCTCCACCACCTGCTCAGCGAATCGGAGCTCGCCACCTTCGCCGGCACGAGCGTCGCGCGCGACTTCGTCGAAGCGCCGTCGCAGATGCTCGAGGAGTGGGCCTGGGCGAAAGAGACGCTCGATCTCTTCGCGGTGCACCACGCGACCGGCAAGCCGATGCCGAAGTCGCTCCACGCGGCCATGATCCGCGCGCGGAGCTTCGGCCGGGCGCTGTCGACGCAGCGGCAGCTCTCGCTCGCCGCCCTCGATCAGGCCTACCACACGCGGCCTTTGCCCTTCGACACGACGAAGGTGCTCGAAGAGATCCACCGCGCGTACACGCCGTTCTCGTTCGTCGAGGGAACGCATTTCCAGGCGACCTTCGGTCACCTCATCGGCTACGACGCCGGCTACTACGGCTACCAGTGGGCGCTGTCGATCGCGCAGGATCTGCTCACGCGCTTCAAGAAGGAAGGCATGCTCAACCCGACGACGGCCGCCGACTACCGACGCGCCGTCCTCGCGCCGGGCGGCTCGGAGCGCGAAACGGTGCTCGTCGAACGCTTCCTCGGCCGGCCGCCGAACGAAGACGCGTACAAGGCGTTCTTGATGCAGGAAGCCAAGTAGGACGGCCGCCCCTGGGTGAGAGAGCCCAGCGGCGGCCCGATGCGCGACGACGCTCGCGACTCCACGTGCGGCTCAATGCGCAACGACGCGGCTACTTGTCGCCGTCGGCGAAGAAGTTCACGAGGAGCTTCTTCTCGTACTGATCGAAGGCCTCGCGGGCCATCGCGCGGTAGACCATTTCTTCGGCCTGCCCGACGGCCGGCGGCTCTTCCGCCTCTTTCAGCACGTTGAGCGCCGCGGGTCGGAAGACGTCGATCTTCACGCGGAACGGCTTGGCCTCGCCCGGAACGACGAGCAGCGCCTCGAACGGAAAGATGAGACCGACGTAGCTCCCACGGGGCTTGTTCGCGGTGTACCCGTGACCGGACCACTCCACCGCGTACGTGATGAAGAGGGTCGGGACGCGCACCTCCGGCAGCGGCAGCCCTTCGGCGTCGGGACCGATGCGCTCTCCGACCTTCACGTCGAAGAGCTCGGGCGACAGCCCGTCGTCCAAGCGCTGCGCGAGATCGGTCCCGAGCGCTTGCTCCCGCGGCGCGAGCCCCTTGTCGTCGAAATAACGCGACGGGTACGAGACCTCGCCCGCGAACGTCGGCGTTTGGCCGACGAACTTGTCGGCGCGCCCGAGCGACTCGCTCTTCTTGCGACGGAAACGGACCTCGACGGCCGGCCCGTGCTTCTCGGACCACGCGAAGAGCTCGCGCACGTAGGGAACGACGGCCTTGTTCTTGTTCGGCGCGCGCTGTTCGTACGCGGCGAGCGCGCGCGTGTACACGGCGTGCTTGGCTTGCCGGAGCTCCGCGTCGACGCCGTGATCGGGGAACGTCTTCGCGAAGGCGTCGAGCGCCGCGAGCGTGCCCCGCGCCTTCGCCTTCTCGAGCTCCGAGAGCATCGCGGTGTGGATCTCGGCCGCGATCTCGCCCTGGATGTGGGACTGCGGGTGGGCATCGCGGTACGCGACGAGCTCGTCCACCTTGCCCGACCGAACGGCGTCCCGCAGCTCGGCGCGGGGCAAATCGAGATCGGCGACCTGATCGTGGTACGCGACGCCGCGCTGCAGATAGGCGCCGTAGGACGCGACGTCGTTCGCCTTCGTGGCGCGCGCGTACATCGTGCGATCGCTGCCCCCGTTGCGGAGCTTCCAGAGGAGCGGCGCCGCGAGCACCGCGAGCACGAGCGCCGCGGCCCAACCGAACGACCGCCAAAGGGGCCGCCGCACCTCGTAAGGCTCGCGCGGACCGACGGGGCTCGAGAACCGCGGGTTGTGCAGCGGGTCGACGTTGACGAGCTCCTTCGGATCTTCGCTGGCGATCGCTTGGAGCGTCGACTCGCGCGTCGCCTGGAAGCGCGCCACGATCTCGGTGGCCTCGGCGGCGCTGGCCGTCGGGAACGCGAACGCCTTCGCGCCGAACGCGACACGAACGACGTTGCCCGCGGCGTCGATCGAAGAGAGCTCGCGGACGTCGAACACCTCGAAGCGGTCGGTGCGCGCGTCGATGAGGCACGCCGGGAAGAGGTAGACGCCATCCGCATAGGGATGCGCCCGCTCGCGGACCACGCGCGACCACGACTGCACGAGCCCGAACACGAGCGCGAAGACGAGCCCGAGGTAGATCGGCAGCATCCCCGTCGCCTGGATCGCCAGCGCGCTGTCGAGCGAGCCGTAGCCGAGGCGCGCGAGCACCACGAGGAGCACGAACGCGACGGCCGACACGGCGAGCCAGAGCCCGCGCGTCGAGCGTCGTCCTTTGGCCGCCACGAGGGGCGCCGGCGGAAAACCGCTCATCACGGAGCCGACGAAGCGGTCCTGGATCGATCGCGGGAGTTTGTAGAAGTCGACGGTCGTCATGCGTCGAGGTCGAAGGAGCCGAACGCTCGTACGCGAGCGCGACCGTAGCGTATCAGGGAAGATCGATGTGCACGAGGTTTCTTGCGATGAGCGCGAGCCCCTCCGGGGTGGCGGCGGCGTCCCCCACCTGAGGCACCGCGACCGCCGCGCCCGATTCGGCCTCCATGGAGAGGCGCGCGAGCGTGTTGCGATCGCGTTGGGCGCGGTAGCGCTCGATGTCGGCGAGCTGCAGGAGCTTCCGGCGGAGGACGACGCGTCGCATGTCGCCCTCGGGCTCCGGGAGCGACGTCGACGGCTCGGTGAACCCGCGCGTGTAGGCCCAACTCCGGTTGAGCACGTAGCCGGCGAACGGCAAGCCGAGCTCGCGCATCTCGGCGACGACCGCCGACGCCTGTTTGAGGGAGACGGCGTCCGACGTCGTGACGAGCACGAACGCCGTCGACGACGCCGTGAGGCGGGTGCGGACGGCCTCGGCGTGCTCGTGGAACGTGTCGACGGCGTCCGCGAAGAGGCCGATCCACGATTCGGTTTCGTTCGCGCGCCCCTCGCCGAAGGCGTGCGAGAACGCGCTCTCGAAGAGCTCGAGCGAGGCACGGGCGAGTGTGCCTCTCCGTGGCGAAAAGAGGCCGATGGCGCCTTCGTCGAAGAATTTCGCGACGTCGCGCGGCGCGTACAAGAAGGACAAGGGCGATCGCGACGGCGGAACGTCGACGATCACCAGATCGTAGTCTCCGCTCGTGACGCGCGCGTGCGCGGCCTCCGCCATCGCGCTTTCCTCGAACCACGGGAGGACGTCCGCGAAGGATCGGTAGAGCGGGTGCGCGAACACGGCGTCGACGACCGCCCCTCCTCCGAGCAACGCGCGCACCGAGGCCTCGAAGACCGCGGCCGGCGCGAGCACCTCGACGAAGAGCTCGCCCGAGGCCTCCGGCGCGAGGGTGTCGCGCACGACCCGGCCGACCGGATGCGGGCCGGGCGCGCCCGGCGGCGAAGAGGGCGACGCCTCGAGCGAAGGCGACGTCTCGGGCAGCCCGAGCGTTTCGGCGAGCGGCCTCGAAGGCCGGCTCGTGAGCACGAGGACCTTGCGCCCCATCGCCGCGCCTGCCGCGCCGAGCGCCACCGCCGTCGTCGTCTTGCCGGCGCCACGAGGCCCGGTGCACACGATCAGGCTCTTCGAACGCACGAGGGCGCCCGTGTACGCCGTCGGATCGCCAAGGATCGGCGACACGTCCGAGAGCCGCATCATGCCCGCATCTCCGTCTCGAACGACGACGCGAGCTCGGCGACCAATTTTTCGCCCTCGAGCCACACCTCGAAGAACCGCGCGGTCGGCGCGGCGAAGGCGTCCGCGAGGCACCCGAGCGCCAAGCGCGCGCGCTCGATGCGTTGGAGCGTGCGCTCCCCGATCGACGGCGGGAGCGAGGCGAGGATCTCGCGCACTTCGAGGTGCTCTTCCTCCGAAAACGGATCGTAGGGGACGCGGTTGACGACGATCCCCGCGACGTTCAACCCCGCTCCTTGGAGCGACTCGAGCGCCTCGATGGTCTCGGCCACGGCCGTCGGCTCCACGTGCGTGACGACGAGCGCCCCCGTCTTCTGCGGATCGCACCACGCCGCGAGGGCCGTGCGCACCGACGTCGCGAACGACCCCATCGGCATCGCGCGCGCGAGCGCACGGGGCAGCGCGACGAGCGCGAGCGCGTCCGCCCACGTCGGCAAATCGAGCACGACGAGATCGTGCGCGAGCGAGCCATCCTTTTCGCGGGCGCGCACCAGGCCGAGCCAGCGGTACAAAATGCCGACGTGGGTGAACACAGGCACGGCCCGCAGCAGCGAACGGAGCGCGGCCGATCGCACGACGCCGCCGTCGAGCAGGCGCGACGGCAGGACGTCGCGCGCGAGCTGCTCGTAGCCGGCGCGCGGGCGAAGGCGCATGGCCGAGAGCCCTTTGGCGATCGGCGTGGGCTCGTCGGTCAGTGCATCCACGCCGAAGGCCGCCGCCATCGCGGAAAAATCGTCGTCGTCCGAGCCGATTTCGACGCAGAGCACGCGCTTTCCGAGCTTCGAGGCGCACCGCGACAGCGCGCAAGCCACGGTCGTCTTTCCGACTCCACCCGCCCCCGTCACGACCACAGTTCGAAGCGATAGAAGACTCTTCAGCCCCACGAATTCCTCATGCCGCCGGAACGGCCGTCCGCCGATGCTATCTCCCCGCCCCGTTTCGTGGCAAAACCCGAGTCATGACGAAGGAAGAAATCGTCGAGGTACGCTGTCCGGAGTGCAACGAGATCGTACGCATCCCGGTCGAAGAAGCGGAGCGCACCATGCGGGCGACTTGCCCGAACGGTCACGACGTGCCGCTCGCGCGAGCGCTCGGATGAAAGGATCCGCGTGAGCCGGACGAACCGAGGGCACCGGACCTCGGGCTCGGCGCGGTCGCTCGGCGCCCTCGCGCCCCCGTCGGTCGTCGCGCTGCTCGCGGTCCTCTTCGCCGCCTGCGGGACGGATGCCCCCGACGCGTTCGTCCACGCTCCCGATGCTGGGCCGACGGACGACGGCGACGACGCCCCGACGGACGACGGCGCATCGCTCGATCCGACGCTCGGGGGACCATGCACGGAAGAAGCCCAGTGCGACGACGCGGTCGATTGCACGTTCGACACCTGTGACACGAACCTCGGCCGGTGCCGAAACATTCCCGACGACGCGCGTTGCGACGACGGAACGTACTGCAACGGTCGTGAGACGTGCGTGCCGCGCATCGGGTGCCGGAGCGGTCCGGTCGTCACCTGCCAAGACGACAACGTCTGCACGATCGACCGATGCGTCGAATCCGGCAAGACCTGCACGCACGCGCCGCGGGATCTCGACGGCGACGGAGATCCGGACGTGCATTGCCCTTCGGGCGGCGACTGCGACGATCTCGATCCCACCGTCGGCCCGTCGAAAGCCGAGATTTGCGACAACGGCAAGGACGACGACTGCGACGGCGCGATCGACGAATCGCCGTGCACGAGGCCCGCGAACGACGTGTGCGCGACCGCGCTCGCCGTCGGCGCGAGCGGCACGTACTTCCTCGGCACGATCGCCGCGAAGAAAGACTACGCGACGAGCTGCTCCGTCGTGACCCCGAGCGCCGCGCAAGACGTCGTCCTCGCGCTCACCGTCCCGGGCGCCGCCGGCGATCCGCCGAAGGACGTCGAGGTCTGGGCGACGAGCGACGTGGTGCTCAACGAGGTGGCCGTCACGCTCCAAGGGACGTGCGGAGAGACCGCGACGGAGCTCGCGTGCTCGCGAACCGAAGGCTCCCGGAGCGCGCGCGCCATCGCGCGGGGCGTCGCGCCGGGGCAGACGATCTACGCCATCGTCACGACGCAGAGCCCCTCGGCCCTCGACGTCGACGTGCAGTTCCGTACGGCATCCCCGCCGCCCACGAACGAAGACTGCGCGGCCCCGACCGCCGTCTCCGAGGGCGCGTCGTTCGTCGTCGAGCTCGGGACCGCGTCGAAGGATCTCGCCTCCGTGTGCAGCGACGCGAAGCTCGGTGAACGAACGTACGCGTTCACGCTCGACGCCCCTCGCGACGTCCGCATTTTCGCGTCGGTGGATCGCGGCGTCGGCACGCCCATGGTGAGCCTGCGCGACGCGACGTGCACCGGCGAGCTCCGGTGCCGGACGGGTGGCTCGCCTCCGTTGTTCGCGCGGAGCCTGCCCGCCGGCACGCACGTCTTCGCGGTGTCGGCGACGGCGCCCATCGACGCGAACGTCGTCGTCAAGACGTACCCGCCGACGGAGCCTCCCCCGAACCAGTCGTGCACGGCCCCGCCCGCGCTGACTCCGAACGCGGCGTTCGACGTCGACTTGTCGAACCAGGAAGACGCCATCCCGAACGGTTGCATGCCCGGCAAACCCGCCGCCGCGTACGAGCTCGTCTTGACCGAGACGAGCGACGTCCTCGTCGTCGGCCGCTTCGCCCAGAACGAGCTCGGCGCCGTTTCCTTGAACGCGCCCGGCTGCACGACCACCGATCTGCTCGCGTGCAGCGTGGGTTCGTCGCCAGTCCGCGTCTCGAAGCACGGGCTCGCCGCCGGCAGTTACCGCGTCGTCGTCGCCGACGAGTTCGGGCAAAGCGCGCGCGTGAGCGTGTTCGTCCGAAAAGCCGTCCCCCCCACCCTCGTGAGCGGCGCCGACGGATGCGCGGCGCCCGGCGTGATCCCCCCGACCGGCGGCTTCTTCGTCGGCGACACGACCGACGCCGCGGCCGACTTCAACGCCGGCTGCGACGCCCCCTTCACGCCGCTCGGCGGGGCGCCGGACCATCTCTTCCGCTTCGAGCTCTCGCAAAAACAGCGCGTCGTCTTCGACATGACGGGCTCGTCGTTCACGACACTGCTCGATCTCCGGAAGGGCGCGACCTGCCCCGGCACCGAAATCACCGACGCGTGCTACGTCGGCTTCGAGCCGGGCAAGAGCTTCCTCGAGCGCGTCCTCGATCCGGGCACCTACTGGGTGCAGGTCGACGGCTACGCGGGCGCGGTGGGGGCGTACGATCTCGACGTCCGCGTCGTTCCACCGTGAGCGCCGTGACGTTTCGGTTCGTACGCCCGCGCGAGCACGGGTAGAAGTCTCCCCATGACGCTCGAAGCCCGCTCCCAGGATCACAGCCGCACGAAGATGACCGAGTACGTGCTCCCGCAGCACGCGAACGCGCTCGGCAGCGTGTTCGGCGGTCAGATCATGGCGTGGATCGACCTCGCGGCCGCCATCTGCGCGCAGCGCCACTCGGGGCACATGGCCGTCACGGCGTTCGTGGACGACATGAAATTCCAGAAGCCGGTGCGCGTCGGCGAGGTCGTCCGGCTCGACGCGCGCATCACGGCCACGTTCCGCACGTCGATGGAGATCGAGGTCGTCGTCGAAGGCGAAGACGCCATGACCGGCCGCCGTTGGCCTTGCGTCGACGCGCGGGTGACGTTCGTGGCCATCGACGCCGCTGGTCAGCCGATCCCCATCCCGCCGCTTCGCCTCGACACCGACGACGTCCGCGCATCGCAGTCGGCCGGCGAAGCACGTCGCAACGCGCGGCTCGGACGCGGCGCCTGATCCGCGGCGCGGCGC
The DNA here is from genome assembly GCA_044226145.1 of Labilithrix sp. Lineage (GTDB taxonomy): Bacteria > Myxococcota_A > Polyangia > Polyangiales > Polyangiaceae > Labilithrix. Next base: position 9,064 of record JBGAHN010000063.1, read on the forward strand.
CCGGACATCACCGCCGCACGGCACGTCGATTGCTCCTTTCGGAGCGTGATCCGTGATCGTACCGGAGGCCGTTTTCGAACCGACGTCCAACCCCGTGGGGCACGCTCGATCCGTGTGGTCGAACCGCCGATGTCCTCCGACCAAAATGCCCGCGACGGCTCGCCTGAGGCATTTTTGCCGGATAAAACCATGGGTAGGACGTTGGAGGCAGGTTTGCCCGATCGCTTGTCCCATGGAGTTTCAGCCCTAAATGGCGCGCAGAAGACGTCGGACGCGACGTCCGCGGCGAACGTGATGCGGGTGAAGGGCGCGATCCCCGCGCGGCGCAATGCCGGAAAGCGCGCCAGGAACACTCGGCGCGCGTGGGCGGCCGCCGTCGTCGGAGCGACGATCTTCGGTGCGACGAGCTTCGACGCGACACCCGCAATGGCCGACGGCGGGCGCGTCGGCATCGACTGGGGACGCTTGCTCCTCGAGCTCGATGGGTACGCGCGAAGCGGCTCGGGGACGCTCGGACACACGGAATCGAACGCGTACGTCGCTACGGTCACGGCCCCCGGGCGTCACGCGCAGCCGCTCGTCCTCGCCGACGGCAACGCCTGGTTCGGTGTCGCTCCGAGCGTGTCGTTCGTCGCGCGCGATTGGGGAACGGCCTACCGCCTCTCCGGTGACAAGTTGAGCCTCGTCGACGCCATGCGCTTGAGCGAATCGACGCGCATGGTGCTCACGCGCGTCCGCCTCAACCGCAACAACCGCATCACGCCGTTCGTGCAGCTCGGCGCCGGACAATGGCGCACGGATCGGAAGTTTCTCCCCTTCCGAACCGGTGACACCGAGCTCGCGGCGCAAGTGGGCGTCGGCGTGGAGCTGCGGCTCGTCGGGCAATGGCAGCTCGCGTGCGAGACCGGCGCGACGCTCTTCATCCGCGATCGCCGCGAGAGCAACGACGTCCCCGAAACACGGATGTGGAGCGCGATGATCGCCTCACGCCTGCCGTTCTGACGAGCGGCGTCTCCCGTTTCGACGCTCGTCGCGCGACGCCATCGCGTTCACGACACGAATCGGAAACACTCGCCGCACGGCGGCGCACGATTCTTGCTGCACGCGAAAACCTCGACCGTCGATCGGATCGAAGTTCGCGCCAAAACGCGATAGCCTGCCTTGGGCCATGGTGGATGCCGACGGCAAAGGCGAAGCGGGCGAACACGGCCCGGCGGAGGCGAGCGCGCGGATCACGTGCGTCCACGCCGATCGCTGCGGCGGGTGCCCCATCATCGGCCTGTCGTACGACGAGCAGCTCCACATCAAGCACGGTCGCGTCCTCCACTCGGCGCACCGCTACCCGTCCCTCGCGAGCGCGACCATCGAGCCCGCACTCGCCGCTTCGCCCATCACGCAATACCGGACGCGCGCGAAGCTGATCGTCGCCGGAGAGGGCAAGCTCGGGCTGTTCGCCAAAGGCGGCGGTCACCACGTCGTCGACATTCCCGAGTGCCGCGTGCTCTCGCCGGCGCTCGCAGCGGTCGCGCGGGTGTTGCGCGAGCGGGTGCAAGACGACGAGCGGACGGGCGGTCCCCTCGCCCCGGCGGACGACGTCGTCTTCGAAGGCGCGGCGTCGGAGCTGCACGTGGGGCCCTTGCGACGCGCGGGAGCCCTCCGTGCCATCGATTTGCGGGAGGTCGTCGGCCCCGGCGGACCACGCGTCCTCGTCACGCTCGTCATGCTGCGGAGCCGGGCGCCGTCGCGGGACGTCCTCGAAGCCGCCGCGCTCGGCCTGTCGACGACGGCTCCGGCCATCGCCGGCGTCGCGGTGAATTTCCACGACGGCAACTCCCCCCAGATCCTCGGCCACGAGACCGTCGTGCTGCACGGCGTGAGCGCCGCGGACGACCGCATCGGCGAAACGTCGCACAAGGCCACCTACGGCTCCTTCGTCCAGGCGCATCGGGGTCAAGCCGAGCGCATCCACGCGGCGCTCGTTCGGCGGTTCGGGATCGACGCCGCGCGAACGCCGCGGACACGCGTGCTCGATTTGTACGGCGGATCGGGCGCCATCGCGCTCGCGCTGGCGAAGGCCGGCGCCGACGTCCGGCTCGTCGAATCCTTCGCTCCCGCGGCGCATCATGCCGAGCAAGCCGCGCGAGAGAGCGGGCTGTCCGTCCGCGCCGAAGCCTCCGACGCGGCGTCCGCCTTGCGCCGCTTCGTGACCCAAGGGGTGAGCTTCGACGCGATCGTCGTCAACCCTCCTCGCCGCGGCACGAGCCCCGCCGCGCGCGAGCTCGTCGCCCGCCTCGACGCGAAAATGCTCGCCTATGTCTCGTGCGATCCGGACACGCTCGCGCGCGATCTCGACCACTTCCGCCGCCTCGGATGGGTCGCCGCGTCGCTGCAGCCCATCGACATGATCCCGCTGACCGACGAGGTCGAGACGCTCGCCTTCCTCCACCGCGGCGATCCGCCCGCGCCGGACGTCGCCTACGAGGACGACGACATCCTCGTCGTCGACAAGAGCGCGCACGAGCCGACGATGCCCCAGGGCGAGTACGCCTCGTCGCTCCTCGCGCGCGCGCGGCTCTTGCCCGGCGCGAGCTCCGCGGTCGCCGTCCATCGGCTCGACGTCGGGACGAGCGGCCTCGTCGTCTTGGCGCGGACCCCCAAAGGTGCCTCGCTCTGGCAGAGCGTCATGGCGAGCGACGCCACGCGGAAGATCTACGTCGCCGGTGTCCGCGGCATCACGCCGGGCAAGGGGGCCATCACGCGCGATCTGCGCGAAGACGGCAAGCTCTACCCGACGCGCACGCGCTACCGGCGCCTCGCGGTGGCGAGCGGCCACTCGATCTTGCGCGTCATCCCCGAAGGCGGTCGCACGCACCAGGCGCGGCGTCACCTCGCGGCGATCGGTCACCCCGTGCTCGGCGACGATCGGTACGGCCATTTGCCGACGAACCGCTTCTTCGAAGAGAAGAACGCGCTCGATCGGACCTTCCTCCATTGCGTCCGGCTCGAGTTCGACCACCCCAAGACGCGCCAGCGCATGATCATCGAGACGCCCATTCCGGGCGATCTACGCACCGTCCTCGAGCGCACGAGCGGTCCTGGTACGTTGAAATTCCTCGAGAAAAAGCAGGCGCTCGGCCAGAGCGGACTGAGCATGCTGCCGCCGGCTCCCGATTCGATGCACGACGCGAGCGAGGCGCTCGACGTCGACGCGCGCTCGCTCACGATGCACCCGGAGATGATCACGGGCGACGACGGCTGAGTCGGACCCTCAAGAAAGAGCCGACGTCGCGAGCCCGACGCCGAGCCGGAGCTGCGCGAAGAGCGAGAGCTTCTCGCCGCGGTACCACTTCATCGCCTGCGCGCGGGCGTAGTCCGACGCGAGCAAATACCGGCGGAACGGCGCGCTCCTCGGTCCGTACGCGCGCCGCGCGAGCCACGCGCTCTGGAGCATGTGGCGGCCGATCGTCGAGGCGAAGACCTCGCGCTCGTACCCTTCGAAGGCGTGGCCGCCGGTGCGCACGGCGCGCGCGAGGTGGCGCGCCGCCATCTTCCCCATGACGATCGCCTGCGCGATGCCCTCGCCCGTCGTGTGGTCGATGCCCGCGGCCTCGCCGACGAGCACCACGCGGTCCACCCACGTCGTCGACGTGCGCACGAACGGGCGCGTGCTGAACGGCTTGAGCTTCGTCTCGCGGATGTCGATGCCGCGCTTCTCGAGCGCGCGCGCGAGCGACTCCTTCACCTCGCCGCCCTTGTCGAAATTCGCGTGGTAGATGCCGCGGCTGACGTGCTCCGAGCCGTCGATGACCGTGGGAAAGTCCCAGTAATAGCCCTGCAGGCCGTCGCTCCGTACGCTGAGGTCGAAGTCGACGAGCCCGCGCGGCGTGCCCGTGTCGGCGGGCACCGGCTTGGTCTCGAGGACGTAGAGGTGCCCCTTGCGCTCGGCCTCGCGGATGCCGAGGAGTCGCCGCGTCGTGCTCCCCGCGCCGTCGCACGCGGCGAGCAGGCGTGCCGTGAGCACGTCGCCGCCGGTCGTCGTGAGGCGAAAGCCGCCCGTCACGCGCTCGATGGCCTTGAGGCCGTCGCCGTCGCGCACGTCGACGCCCTCGCCCTTCGCGACGCCGAGCAGCGAAGCGTCGAACTCGCTGCGGCGAACGACGATCCCCATCGGCGCGAACGTCTCGCCGCACGCGTCGCCGTCGAGCACGCGGACCCCGCGCATCGTGACGAACGGCACGTCGACGGCCACCCCGACGTCCGCGAGCGCGTCCACGCCGATCTGGCTGATGGCGCCCGCGCATGGCTTTTCCCGCGGGAATTTCGCTTTGTCGAGCACGACGATGCGGTCGGCGCGAACCCCTTCGCCGCGAACCAAATGCAACGCCGTGCTCGAGCCGGCCGGCCCGCCCCCCACGATGGCGACGTCGACGTCGAACGCGCCGCTCATCGGCCCTCTTCCACGTAGATGCCGTCGAACTCGCGCGCCAAATCCCGCGCGAGCGCTTCGAGCTCGGCCTCGCGGCACGCCGGGGAAGCGAGCGTCAAATCACCGCCGTGCTCCGCGAAGAGCGCGCAAAGCCCCTCGTGCGCCTCGACGATGCCTTTGAGGAACGCGACGTCCTTCGCGCGCACGGTGACGCGCCTCTGGACCATGCCTTCTCCGACGAGCGGTGCGACCGACTTGGACGCCATGACGCGTTCTTAGCCGAGCCCCCACCGCGTGCGCCAGCGGCGTGAAGGCTTGGCCGACTACGGGCCCGACTCCCCGGCGAGCGGATCGCGGACCTCTTCGGCGGCGCGCGTGCGCTTCTCGCGGAGTCGCTGCTGGACGTACTCGACGAGTTTGTCGACGTACGTGTCGAACGGCGGGCACCGCACGTCGGTGCCTTCGAGGATCTCCGTCGTGTTCGCGAAGCTGTAGGAAATGGGCGTCGCGAGCGACTCGAGGAAGCTCCGCGGGCTCTTGGCGAGCCGATCGATGCCCGGGGTGCGCAGGAGGGCCTTCGTCAGGTTCGCCGGCATGAAGCCGCGCGGGACGCGCCGTCCGCTCGCGGCGGAGACGAGATCGGCGATGCGCTTGGCCGTGAAGGGCGACGGATCGCCGATGTGGAACGTGCGCCCGGGCGCGCGGGGATCGCGGCCGATCGCGCGGGCCGCGCGCACCACGTAGTCGATGGGGACGAGGTGGAGCGGGACGTCGGCCCGGCTCGGGAGGTGGAGCGGGAAATCGGGCGGCGACGTGAGGATGAGCAGGACGAGGAAATAGAAGCCGTCGAACGTGTCGATCTCGCCCGTCCGCGAGTCGCCGACCACGACCGTCGGCCGGACGACGGCGATGGGGATCTTGGGCATCGCCGCGCGCATCCGTTTCTCCGAGCGCGCGAACGTCTCCTCGATGACGCTGCGGAAATCCTGGCCCTTGGCGAGATCTTGCTCGACGACGAGCCCCTTGCGATCGCCGGCGACCAGCGCGGTCGAATGAAACACGAGGCACGCGAGGTTCTTGCACGACGACGCGAACGTCAGGATCTCGCGCGCGCCGCCGAGGTTCACGCGCTCGACCAGCTTTCGCTCGGCGCTCCGATCGGTGATCCGCGCGAGGTGGTGGATCCGATCGACCTCGGACGTGACGGTCTTGAACTCCCGCCCCGAGAGGCCCAGGTCCATCGCCGTCGTGTCCCCTTCGAGCGGCTCGACGCGCGCGCGCTCGCTCGGTGAAAACGCCTCGAGCGCCTCGCGGGCCTCGACTTCGAGGTGCGGGGGCACCGTGAGGTACACGAACGTCTTCGGGTCCCGCAGGATTTCCTCGCACATCTTGCGTGCGTGGAAGCCGGGGAACCCGGTGAGGAGCACGACCTCGTCGTAGCCGGGGCGCATGCCCGGGAGGCTACACGGTTCCGCCTGGACGCCGCCACGGCCGTTCGGCGAACGACCCCACGCGCCGCCGTGGAGCGACGCCGCGTCCCCCGAAGGTGCGGCGAAGGTGCGGCTACGTGCCCATCTACATGCCCATCAGGACGCGCGAGAGCTCGCGGAGGATGCCGTTCGACACGTGGTAGCGCGCGAAGGCTTCCTTGCCGTGGCGCCCGACCGCGAAGACGATCGGCGCGGTCGGCAGGTTCGCGCGCTTGGGGTCGAAGCGCAGGGGCTGGAGGACCGCGATCGTCGACGCGTCGGACCCGAGGGGCGCGAGCATCGACTGGACGACCGGCTCGTCGCCGAGCGTCCGTTCGGGCTTCACGACGGCGCGGATCGACGCGGTCGGATCCTTCGCCGCAGCCACGAGGAGGCCGCCCTGATCGACCCACGCGAGCGAGAGCGCGGGCGCGAGCCCGGCCTCGGCGGCGGCGCGCTCCGTGTCGGGCTTCGCCTTGCCCGAGAACTTCGCCAGACGCACGGCGGAGGCCTCGTCGAGCGACGGCCAGAAGCTTGCAAACTGCACCTTTCCGAGCTCCGGGACCTCCTCGGTGCGCGTGGTGACGTCGCGCAGCCGGAAGGTCTCCTGGACCGGCGCCGTGCGCGCGAGCTCGATCGCGCCCTGGAGCGCGCGTTGCCCTTCCTCCGTCGCCCCCGTCGCGCGCACCACGAACCCTTCCGGTCCGTCCCACAAGAACGACGCGGTCAGCACGTCGCCGCGCGCCTTCGTCGCCGCCTCGACCACGTCGCGCACCTTCTTCAGATCCGCCTCCCCGAGGCGCGACGCCAAGACGGCGGTCAGCGAGTCCTCGACCCGCTTGGCTTGCTCGGTCCGATCCTTCTCGCCGTCCCGCGTGAGCAGCGCCACGGCCGACGCGATCGGCAGCTTGCCCAAGGGAGCGGCGTCGCCCGTCTTCATGCCGTCGATCCACGTCGACGCGGCGCCGCCTTCCTTCGCCGGTGTGAACGTGGCGGCGATGATCGCCCCGCCGTCGTCGACGTCGAACGACAGGCGAACGCGATCGAGGTCCTTGACGACGTCGAACGCGCGCGTCGCCATGGTGTCGACGACGGCCACGACGGCCTTCGGATCGCCGTAGTCCGGCGCCCGACCGCGTCGCTCTCGCTCGCGCTCGGCCTGATCCAAGAGCCCTGCCTTCGTCGACTCCCAATACGTCGCGAGCTTCGGCGCGAGGCGCGTCGCGAGCGCCTCGCGCGAGACGTCGACCACGATCGCCCCCGACGGTGCCGGACGCGACGGCAGCGTCCTCGTCAGGTAGGGCGCCAGAGTGTCGAGATCGGCCGGCGCGCGCGCGACGATGAGGTAGCCGCTCTTCGAAAGCGCGAGCCCATACGCGCTCGCCGGGCCGCCGCCCCGCGCGACCATCTCCGTCAGATCACCGCGTTCTTTCGCCTGGAAGCGCGACGTGTCGCCATCGAAGAGCGCCCCGCGCGCGTGCCTCGGATCCGTCAGCTTGAGCGCCACGGCCCAGGCCGGCGCTTGCGGTTCGCCGGCCACCACGCCATACGCGGGCAGCGCGCCGTCGATCTCCTCGCCGACGGAGGGATCGAGCCCCAACCCCATCGCGACGACTCCGCCGGCCGACGGCGGCAAAATCCCGACGGCTCCGCCGATGCCTCGCTGCAGCTTCGACCAGAACGCGTTCGGAGATGGGACATAGACGTCCGCCAAAAGACCCGCGGGCGCCGGGACGGGCGGCTCGACCGCCGCCGCCGTGGTGTCTTCGCCGCTCGGGCCGCATTTCCGGCACGCCGTCGTCGACAGCGCGAGCACGAACGTCGACAGCGCGAGCACGAACGCGGCCATCCACACGGAGGCACGTCGCGTCCGGGCGCGGAACGGACGCGGCTCGGGGCCGGAATTCGGACGAAACGGACGGAGCGAAAGGTTCGATCGCGCGGCCATGGGCCATGGTGATAGCAGACATGGCGAAAATCCCCGACGACAGAGCGTCATGCACCCTCCCGGAAGATCTTCCGGTCGACACCGACTGCGGCTAAGGTTCGACCCGCCATGCTCGACGACGTACACAAAGAGTTGGTCTCCGCGATCGGCAAAGCCCATGACTCGGTCAAGCGCGACCTCGCGAAGCTCCGCGCCGGGCGCGCGAACGCGAACATGCTCGACGGCATCCGGGTCGACTACTACGGCACGGCGACGCCGCTCGCCCAGATGGCCAACGTCGCGGTCCCCGAGCCTCGCCTCTTGACCGTGAAGCCCTGGGACAAGACGGTCATCAAGGCCGTGGAGAAGGCCCTCCGCGAGAGCGAGCTCGGCCTCAACCCGCAGACGGACGGCGATCTCATCCGCATCCCGCTGCCGCCGTTGACCGAGGAGCGCCGCCGCGACTTCGTCAAAATCGCGCGGAAGTACGGCGAAGAATGCAAGGTGGCGATCCGCAAGGCCCGCCACGACGCCCTCGACATGCTCACCGAGATCGACACCGCCGGCGACGCGAGCGCCGACGACGTCGACCGGGCGAAGAAGAAGGTCGAGGAGACGGTCGCCGACGCCGTCAAGGGCGTCGATCAGTTCGTCGGCCAAAAAGAAAAAGATATCATGGAAGTATGAGGAATCTTCGCGCAATCCTCGACCGGGCGTGGTGTTTGGGCAAAGCCGGCTTGACACCCGCGCGGGTTACCGGCGAGCCTACTTTCGGATAGCGGAGCCGTGAATTCGATGCGGGCAATCGCAACGGGCGCAAGCGACGTCGGGCTCCAGCGAGAGCACAACGAGGACTCGTTCGTCGTCCTCAAGGAGCACGACCTCTACATCGTCGCCGATGGCATGGGAGGCCATCGCGCCGGCGACGTCGCGTCCAGGCTCGCCACCGAGACGATCAGCGAGTTCTTCAAGTCGACCGCGAACGACGACGTCACCTGGCCGTTCCACTTCGACACGAACCTGTCGGAAGAAGAGAACCGCCTCCTGACGGGCATCCGCGTCGCGACAGATCTTCCATGGGCGACAGATCGCGTCGCGAACCGACAGATCTTCGAGCGCAGCGCGCGCTCGCGCGAGTACCAAGGCATGGGCACGACCGTCGTCGGCGCCATGTTCAGCCCGCGCAAGCAGCGGATGTACATCGGTCACGTCGGCGATTCGCGCTGCTACCGCATCCGTGAGGGCCAGATCCGCCAGCTCACGCGCGACCATTCGCTCATCAACGACTACATCCTGGCGATGCCGGACCTGACGGAAGAGCAGCGCAGCGAGCTGCCGAAGAACGTCATCACGCGCGCGCTCGGCATGCAGGACCACGTCATTGTCGACCTCCAGCACGACGATCCGCGGCCCGGCGACGTGTACGTCCTCTGCTCGGACGGCCTCTCGGGCATGGTCACGGACGACGAGATCCTGCGGGTCGTCACGGCCGCGTCGGACATCGGTGAGGCGTGCTCGCAGCTCATCGCGCGCGCGAACGCCCACGGCGGCGAAGACAATATCACGGCGGTGCTCATCGGCATCGAGAGCACGGCCGAGGCCGAGCGAGCCGAGGGCGCGGCGACGTCGACCGCGAGCGCGCCGGCCGAGCACGACGATTTCGGCACGGGCGACGAACCGACCTCCCCGGCGCTGCAGTCGTTGCCTCCGCGCAGCGATCGGTCAGACTGACCGCGACCTTTCCGCCGCTGCGTCGCCGCTTCGCCGAGGTGTCCCGCGCTCGAGCGAGTGGCTGCTCGCGCTTTCCGTGGGGCATTTTCCATCGGCGCGCCCACGCGATTCGGCTCGACGGAACGGGGAGCTCGGTCTATCCGTTCGGGCAGACATGCATCAGCTCTTCGAGTTCCTGCACTCCCTGAAGGCCATCTTCGACACGCTGACGAAGAACCTCGATCAGTTCACGGCGGCGCACGGGAGCGAGACGTATTGGATCCTCATCGCGATCGTCTTCGTCGAGACGGGGCTCGTCGTGATGCCGTTCCTGCCCGGGGACTCGCTGCTGTTCGCGGCCGGCGCCGTCGCGTCGCGCGGCTCGCTCGACATCGGGATCCTCGCCGCGTCCCTCACGGTCGCGGCCATCGTCGGCGACACGGTGAACTACCACGCCGGCAAGCTGCTCGGCCCGCGCGTCATGCGGAGCGAGACGTCGCGCTTCTTCAACAAGAAGCACCTCGAGAAGACGCATAAGTTCTTCGACAAGTACGGCGGCAAGGCCATCATCCTCGCGCGCTTCGTGCCGATCGTCCGCACGTTCGCGCCCTTCGTCGCCGGCGCGGGCGCGATGAATTACACGAAATTCATCCTCTTCAACGTCGTCGGCGGCACGCTCTGGGTCACGCTCATGCTCGGCTCGGGGTGGTTGCTCGGGCAGATCCCGTTCGTCAAGGAGCGCTTCGAGCTCATCGTCATCGGCATCGTGTTCCTGTCCGTCCTGCCGATGGTCATCGAGTGGTGGCGCGCGCGCAGCGAGAAGAAGGAAGAAGCCGTCGCGCCGAACGTCGGCGGGAGCTGAACGGAGCGCTCAGCCGGTGCGCGCGCGGCCGGGCGTGGAGGCCGTGCCTTCGGGCGCCTTGCCTTCGATGCGCGCGGCCATCTCGAAGCCCTGGCGCACGGCGTCGGGGATGCCGGTGCCGACGTAGCCGTTGCCTCCGACGTGGAGCCCGGGGAGCTCGGCGAGGCGCGCGGCGAGCCGCTGCATGCGCGCGAGGTGCCCGACGTGCATCTGCGGGCTCGCCCGGTCGAACCGAAAGACCTGGGTGAAGAGCGGATCGCGCGTGATGCCCATGAGCTCGGCGAGCTGCTCACGCGCGATGCGGACCAGGCCATCGTCGTCGCGACCGAGCAGGTGCTCCCCTTCCGCGCCGCCGATGAAGACCCGCATGAGCGCGTGCCCCGCCGGCGCGCGGTGCTCCCATTTGCTCGAGACGAACGTGCACGCGAGGATCGGGCGGCGCTCGGCGTGCGGTACGAGGAAACCGACCGAATCGAGCGGGTGGCGGACGTCGTAGCCGCGGAATCCGAGGAACACCGTCGCGGTGGACACGTAGTCGACGCCCGCGAGGATGCGCGTGATCTCGTCGTCCACGTCGCGCGTGAGGTTCGCGGCGACGTGCGCGGGGACGGAGAGCACCACGTCGTCGGCGAAGAGCGTCTCGCGGGAGGTCTCGACGGCCCAGCGCCCGCGGCCGTCGCCTTCGGGCAGGCGCGAGAGCTTCCGCACGCTCGTCTGCGTGGAGACGTGCGTGCCGCGGAGCCGATGCGCGACGTTGACGATCAAGTCGCTCATGCCACGCTCGAGCGAAAGGAACGTGCTTGCCGAGCCGATCGGGCCGGACTTCTCGCGCTCGCGACGCATCGCGCGCATCGCACGGACGAGCGAGCCGTAGCGGGCTTCGGCGGCGACGAGCTGCGGGGCGCAGGCGCGCACGGAGAGTTGGTCGGGATCGCCGCCGAAGATGCCGCCGAGGAGCGGCCCCGCGATGCGTTCGCCGATTTGCGGACCGAGTCGACGCGCGATGAACGACGCGATGCTCTCGTCCTCGTCACCTGCGTAGAGCTTCTTCGGGACGAACAGATCGAGGCCCGCGCGGAGCTTGCCGTCGAGGGTCAAGAGATCGCTCTCGGCGAACGGCCGGAACGCCGTCGGGATGCCGAGCACGAGCCCTTCGGGCATCGGATGAAGCTGCTTCTGCCAGACGATGTAGACCTTGCGCGTGTCGGGCCTCGTGCCGATGAGATCGTCGCCGAGGCCGACCTCCTTCGCGAGATCGGTCGCGTGCCGCTTGGTGGCGACCCACGAATCCGGCCCTGCGTCGAGCACGAACGCGTTCTTGCGCACGGTGTGGATGTTGCCGCCGAGGCGCGCAGCGGCCTCGACGAGGTGCACGTCGATGGGGTCGCGCGACTTCGCGAGCGCGTGCGCGGTCGCGAGACCGGTCACCCCTCCCCCGACGACGACGACCTTTTTCACGGCCTTCCCACCATGTCTCCGTCTCAGCGCCCTTCGCGGAGCGAGCGTACCAGGCTCTCGAGCACTTCGACGAGGGGTGTTTCGGCGTTCAACGACGGCGCGCGTCGCATCGAAAGACCGAGCGACGCGCACACGGCCGCGGCCTCCACGTCGAGGTCGTAGAGGATCTCCACGTGATCGGCGAGAAACCCGATGGGCGAAAACAAGACGCGCCGCACGCCACGCTTTCCGAGGGCTTCGAGCGTCGTCGCCAGATCGGGCCCGAGCCACGGCACGGGACGAGCGCCGGGCGTGGCCATGCCCTGGCTCTGGAACGCCACGACGTGATCGATGGCAGCCCCGGGGCGACGGCGCGACAGCTCGGCCGCGACGCTCTCGGCGCTCGCGCGTACGTCCTTCTCGTAAGGATCTCCGGCTTCGAGGACGCGGAGCGGCAAACTGTGCGCGGAGAACACGACGGTGACGGGCTCGGCGCTCCACGACGGCTCGCGATCGAGGACGCGCTCGACGGCGGACGCGAACGCGGCGACGAGCACGGGCTCCGATCCCCAGTTCGAAGCGCACGTGAGCTCCACGGCCTCGCCCGTCGCGGCGAGCACCTCGTCGGCGGCGCGACGAACCGCGTCCCCATAGACCGACGCCGAGTACTGCGCGAGCGGGACGACATGCATGCGGCGCGCTCCGAGCGCGACGAGTTCGCTCAGCACGTCCTTCGGATATGGTCGAAAAAGTCGATTCGCGAGCCGCACCGGGATCCCGAGGCGTGCTTCGAGCTTGCGCGCGAGCTCGAGGTTCGTGGCGTTGAGAGGCGAGCCGCCGATCGCTCGGTAGCGACGCTCGACCTCGCGAACGAGCTCGGGGGGCGGCGCGTGACCATGACGGATGTTCGCCAAAAACTCGGGGAGATCGGCGAGATCGTCCACGGTCCCGTGCGCCGCGAGGAGCACGGCCTCGACGGCGCCCGTCATCGCGCCGACGTGCGATGGACGAAGTCGACCACCGCCTGCACGGTCTCCACCGGCGTCTCGGGCAGGATGCCGTGCCCCAGGTTGAAGATGTGTCCGCGCCGGCCCATCGCTCCTCGGAGCACGCGCGCGGCGTGCTCTTCGGCGACCGCGCGCGGCGCGAGCAAGACGGTCGGATCGAGGTTGCCCTGCACCGCGCGGTCGTCGCCGACCTTCGCCCACCCATCCGCAATCGGCGTCCGCCAGTCGAGGCCGATCACGGTGCCGCCGGCGTCGCGCTGGGCCTCGAGCAAGTGGTAGGTCCCCGTCCCGAAGTGAATGACGGGGACGCCGCACGTCTCGACGTCTTTCAGGATGGCCGAGACGTGCGGGAAGACGTAGGTGCGGTAGTCCTCCGCGGAGAGCTGCCCGACCCACGAGTCGAAGAGCTGAACGGCGTCCGCGCCCGCCTCGATTTGCTTGCGGAGGTAGCGACGCACCACCTCGGCGAGCTTCGCCATGAGGTCGTTCCAGATCCCCGGCTCGGTGTACATGAGCCGCTTCGTCTTGGCGAACTGCGCGCTCTTGCCGCCTTCGACGAGGTAGCTCGCGAGCGTGAACGGCGCGCCCGCGAAGCCGATGAGCGGGACGTCGATCTCCTTTTTGATGAGCCGAATCGCGTCGAGCACGTACCCGAGGCCGTCCTCCGGCTCGATGATCCGGAGCGCGTCGACGTCGGCCTTCGCGCGCACGGGGGCGTGGATGACCGGCCCCTCGCCCTTCGCGAACTCGAACGGCGCCCCCATCGGCTCGAGCGGGAGCAAGATGTCCGCGAAGAGGATCGCCGCGTCCATGCCGAGGCGGAGCGGCTGCTTCGTCACCTCCAGCGCGAGCTCGGGCGTCTTGCAGATGTCGAGCAAGGTGTGCTTCTCGCGGAGCGCGCGGTACTCCGCCATGTAGCGCCCCGCTTGGCGCATCATCCATACGGGCGTCGCGTCGACGGGCTCGCGGCGGCACGCGCGAAGAAAGCGGTCGTTCATCGGCGCAAGCCTAGAACGCCTCCGTCGGCGGGCGAAGTCAAAACGGGGCCTCGACGCCGACGCGGCGGACGGCTCAGCGGAAGACGTCTTCGAGCGACGCCGCCGATAGGACCCGCTCCGCCCAGAGGTCGAGTTCGCTTTCGGTCCCGCCGTCGATGCGCGCGAGGATCGACGCCGGTAGGTCTCCGAACCGCCGACGCAATTGCCTGGTCAAGAGCTCGGCCCGCCCTCGATGGAGCCCCTGCTGGAGCCCCTCCGTGCGGCCTTCCATCCGCCCTTGTTCAATCAAGCGCTGCCCCGTGCTCATGACCGCTTCTCCCAGCTCCTCCGCACCGCGTGATTTCAGGACTTCGTGAACGTCCCGAGCTTCGACGTCCGTAACCATCAGAGCATAGCGCAGGACGGCCGCCAGCGCCGCCGGTCCGTTCGGCGCTCGAACGACACGCGTCATCAACGGAATGAGCTCCTGGAGCGCGCTCAAAGGGTCAGACGCGTACGGCAGATGCTTCATCGCCAAGAGGACGAGCCTGCCGAGCTCGGTCAACGCCCGCGAACGAATCGCCTCGTCGGATTGCGACGGCAAATCGTCGAGGACGAACCGCAAGTTCGGCAGGTGCGGCGCCCACTTCGCACGCGTCACCGCATCGAGGTCGAGGAGTTGGAGCAGTTCGGTCGCGCCACGCCATCCACGCTCGCTGTGATGCAAGACCACGGGGATCACGGCCGGAAGTTTCGTGGCCTCCGGGTGGTCGCGGCGCCAGTCGTTCCAGATTCGAAGCGTGTATTCGAGCAACCGGAGGGGCATCCAACGATCGCTCTGGCTTTGATGCTCGAACAAGACGAGCACGCGCGCCTCGCGACCACGCACGTTCGCGCGAAAAGGAAGATCGGTGCACCGTTGCGATAGTTCGTCGTCGACCAGACCGGTCGAGCGAAGCTCGAGGGTCGTCCAATCGATGCGCTTCGAGACTTCATGGGGGAGCGCCGTTTGCAGGATGCCGCGGGCATGCTCCGGATCGCCGAACGTGAACTTGAAGAGCGCGTCGTGAGGGGTACCTCCGTCACGCATCGTGATCCGTGCGCGACTTGGTCAGACCTTCGAGGAGCTCGTCGACGGACGGCGTGGGTTTGCGCGCGGACGGCGGGAGACTCGGCGGACGATCGCTCGCGCGCTTCTTCGATTCGGGCGACTCCGCCATGGTCGCTGCCTCGTCGACGCACGGATCGGAGCTTCGCCGCGGAAGCGGTTTGGCGTGCACATCCCACCTCGGCTCGTCGGATTCCCGACGACACGTTCCATCGCCCATGCCGCCCCATCGGCCCAGGAGCGCTCGTCGTTGCGTCGAACGCGTTCGTTCGGCGCTTCTCCTTCCACGTCAGGAAAACCGCCCCGCGAAGACGATGGCATCGTCCCACTTTCGAATGGTTTGACGGGTCGACGCCGCGTCGGCGATTCCTTGGACATGTGGTTTTCCGTCACTCGTCGACGAGGCGCGCACCGCTCCTCGGCTTCGTCGATGCTCGCGCGTCGATGGCTCGGCCTCGGTCTGACGTTGACGATGTGCCTGGTCGAAGGATGCGGCGGGACGGACGCGAAGTCCGAGGAAGATGCGCGTTCCGATGAGGACGCCGGTCACGACGCGAGCGCGCCGGACGGCGGCAACGGCACCGACGATCCGGCGGGTGACCGGTCACGGCTTCGCGCGTTCGTGGGCGGTAACAGCATCGCGCTGCGCTGGCGGAACGTCCGCGGAGCCGTGAAGCACGAGGTGCTTCGTGACGGCGCGGTCGTCGGCTCCGTGACACCGGGGTTTCACGCCGATTTTCCCGAACGCGACGGGAACGGGTTCATCGACGCGAACGTCGAGCCCGGGAAGACCTACCGGTACCAAATTCGGACAATCGACGAGCACGGCACGTCGGAGCCGAGCCCGCCTCTGACCGTCACGCAGTCGACGTCGTCGAAATTGCCGACCATCACGGTCGACGCGACGAAAGCGCCCGATCTGAAGGATTGGCTCGAGAACGTCGTCCGTCCCTTCTTGATCACTTGGTATCCGAAGGTGTCCGAAATCCTCGCATATCCCGACTACCTTCCGCCCGATCACCTCGAGCTCCGGATCGATCCCTCGTACGACGGCGCCGCCTACGCCAAAGGAACGGAGATCGTCGCGGCCGCCGCCTTCGCGCGGGCTGGACAGAAAGACTTGGGGGTTTGGATCCACGAAGCCACCCATGTCCTGCAGCAGTACCGGGACGTCCCGGGTTGGATCACCGAGGGCGTGGCCGACTGGTCACGGGAGTTCATCCTGCACGATCGGGACGCCATCGTTCGCCCCGCGCGGTCCTACACGGCCGGCTACAGCGAGGGCTCGTACTTCCTCGATTGGATTCGTGCGACTTACGACGAAAAGGCGATCCATCGCATCAACGTCGTCGGTCACGCGCAGACGTTCGAGCCGGCGATCTTCTCGGAGCTGACGGGAAAGGACGTCGACGAGCTCTGGACCGAGCTCCACGCGAAGCGCTTCGAAGGGCCCGGAGCCGTCACGATCTCGGACGGGAGCGGGGAATGCTTCGACGGGACGCTCCCGCCCGAGGGCGAGTACCCTTACGCGCACGCGAAGACGTGCAGCAACGTCGACGACCAGCGCTGGACGCTCGTCCCGAACGAGCTCGACGAGCTGCGTCTCACGATCCACGACGACTGCTTGGCCATCGCAAGCAACGACGCGATCGTCAAAGAAGGCACCCCGTTGGGGATCCTGGGCTGCGCCGGATCGGCGAAAGAAGCCTGGGTGACGACGGCCGACGGCAAGCTCCAAAATCCCGTGTACGGTCTCTGCGTCGCGTGGCCTGCGGGAGGACCTTCGGAAGGCGCGAACCTCGTCGTGGAGAATTGTGCCTCCACCGCTGCGATGAAAATCGCGCTGCCGAAGTAACCCGCGACGGCCATCACGGGCCACGGCGTCCCAACGGCCCGAGGCTCACCAGCGGACGGCCACGCGCGACTCTCGGAATCCCGCACCGTCGCGCACGGCTCTCGAATTCCTGCACCGTCGCTGCGACGAGGGGGCGGCTACGTTTGGTTGTAGTTCGTGTTCTCGAGCAAGATGACGTTCGTCTTGCTCCGGCTCTCGCCGACGCTCGTGATGTAGACGGCCGGCTGATCCTGCACCGGGCAGACCTTCTCGCACGCGCCGCAGCCGATGCAGAGGCTCGGGTCGACGTGCGGACGCTGCAGGTGCACGGTCTTCATCGCGGGCTGTTCGCCGTTCGGGCCGGGCGTCTTCTCGCGCATCGGCGCCTCGACCTCTTCGACCCAGATGGCCTTCGGCGACGTCGGGCAGAACTCCTCGCAGACGATGCACGGCGTCTGCATGCTCCACGGCAGGCAGCGGCCGTGATCGTAGAAGGCCGTGCCGATCTTCACCGGCGGGACGCCCTGCCCGAGCTTCTCCTTCTCGGTGATCTTCTGGATGGCGCCCGTCGGGCAGACCTGGCCGCAGAGCACGCACGAGTGCTCGCAGTAGCCGATGCGCGCGATGAGGATGGGCGTCCAGAGGCCTTCGACGCCGGCCTCGAACATCGCCGGGTGGAGGGCGTTGTTCGGGCACACCTTCATGCACTCCGCGCAGCGGATGCAGCGCTCGAGGAACGCGCGCTCGTCGACGGCGCCCGGCGGACGGATCACCTTCGCGTGGTAGTTGACGTCGAGGCTGTCGGCGATGCGCGCGGCGGGGATGAAGGCGGCGCCGGCGGCGGTCGTCGCGAGGAGCGTGCGGCGCTGCAGATCGGGCGTCGTGATGGCGCTCTTGCGGTTCGGCAAGAAGCGGAACTTGATGACGTCCTCGGGGCACGCGTTCTCGCAGTTGAGGCACATGTGGCACTCGTCTTGGCGCCACTTCACGCCGCCCTGCGGGCTGTCGGCGCCCTGGCAATTGACGAGGCACAGGTTGCAGTCCGTGCACTTCGCGTGATCCTTCTCCATGCCGAAGAGCGCGAAGCGGGCGAACACGCCGAGGAACGCGCCGAGCGGACAGAGCACGCGGCACCAGAACCGCGGGATGAAGCGGTTCATGAAGAGGACCGCGACGAGCAAGAAGACGATGAACCAGGTCTGGTGGAAGTAGAACTGGTGCGAGCCCCAGACGGCCTGCGCGAGGAAGTCTTGCGTGTGGTCGGCGACGGCCTGGATGGGGCGCGCGGGGACGTCCTGCACGGCGCCGAGGCCGCGGTGCATGATGTACTGCACGCCCGGGACGACGCCGAGGCCAATGGCGCGTACGGCCACGCAGATCGGGTCGAACAGGCCGCCGATGGCGCTGCCCGCGATGGCCGCGAGCAAGAACGCGTACATCAGGTAGTACTTCACGCTCTGGTAGCCGTGCGTGCGGTTGGCCTCGACGCGCGAGGCGCCACGCCCGTGCCGCGAAGGGAGGATCCACGCGAAGAAGTGGTGCAGCGTGCCGAACGGGCAGATCCATCCGCAGAAGACGCGGCCGAAGATCAGCGTGAGCGCGAGCAGGCCGAGGCTCCAGAGGAGGCCTCGGTAGACGGTGTGGGTCGACAGCAGCGTCATCGCCGACACGAACGGATCGGCGAGGAGGAACGCTTCGACCGGCAGCGGGAGGCGGACGGGGGTGTCGGAGCTCGCGGCGAAGCTGCCGTGGAAGCCCGTCTGGAACAGGAAGTACGTGAAGAGCCCGAAGAAGAAGATCTGCGACGCGCGGCGGACCCACTGGAGGACGCGAATGCTCGTGCGCGCGGGGATGCCGGAGCCGGGGAGCTTCTTCTTTTTCTTCGGCGGCGCGACGACCTTCGCGGGCGCGGCGACGGCGGCCGCGGATGCCGACGCCGATGCCGACGCGGCGATGGTCCCTGCCGAGACCGACGCGGACGCGGCGCTCGCAGCCGGAGATGCCGACGCGGCGGCGCCCGACGCGGCGGTGCCCGATGCACACCCGCACGCTCCGCTCCCGCACCCGTTTTTTCGACGCGACTCCGGCGCGGCTTGCGATGCCGAGGCGTCCGGCGCGGGTTCGGTGCGCGATCCGGCCACCGGCGGGAGCGACCAGCTCGTGTCGCGGTCGATCGGAGCGACGGCCCCCACCTCGCCCGTCTTCCACGGGATCGGCTCGACGTGCGCGTGGAGCGCATCGCCCGCGCGCTCGATGCTCTCGATGCCCGCGACGTCGAGCACGACGCCCGCGTGCGGCTCCGTGATGGCGCTCGACGCGGACGAAAAGCCGTTCGGCGACGGAGGCGCGTGGCCCGACGGCCGAACGCCGGTGCGCGTCCCGGCGCCGCTGTTCGACACGGCGGCCATTCAGACCTCTCGCACCTTGAGGTTCTCCCAGTACATCGTGCCGAGCCCGCGTTCGTGGCCCATCTTCAAGTACGGGAGGTTGTCGCGGTGCTGGCCGATGAGCGTGGCGCCGTACGCGTCGGCGGCGACCTGGTCGACCGTGGCGAAGACGGTGTTCAGCTCGCGCGTGTCGTCGATGTTGCCGCCTTGCGGACCGTTGCGGACCAGCACGCGCATCGCGTCGACGACGACGAGCGTAGGGCGCATGAACGTCGCCAGGTCGGCGATCGACACGTCGATGTTCTGGTGGAGCCGGTTGCGGCGCCCGCCGAGGACGCCGTACCAGTTCTTCATCGCCGCGGTGAACTTGGCGAGGTTGTGGTGCTTGGCGACGGGGACGTTGATGACCTTGTCGCAGTCGACGAGCGTCGTGAAGATGGGCCACTCGTCGAGGATTTCGCCCTTCATGCGCGTAGTGCGGAAGCGGTGCTCGGCGGGGAGCACGACCTCGGCGCCGAGGCTGTAGGCCTTGCGCCAGATGCCCGATCGCTGGAAGCAGCGGTTCGGATCGTTGCACGAGCCGTCGGCGACGATGACCTTCTTCGCGCCGGCCTCGTACGCGAGCTGCACGACCGCGCCGACGACGTCGGGGTTCGTGTTCGCCGCGTGGATCGGCATGCGGTCCCAGCCGATGTTGGGTTTGACGACGACGACGTCCCCGCGGC
>JBGAHN010000064.1:0-28691 GCA_044226145.1 Labilithrix sp.
GCGCGGACGGCGCTCACGATGGCGTCGGCGGACGCGCCCTCGTAGATGGCCTTCTTGCCTTCGGCGCCGAAGCGCTCGATGGTGCGCGCGAGATCGGGGCGCGTGACGCGTGCGCCGAGGCCCGCGGGGACGCCGTCGGGGACGAACGCCGGTCCGAGCGACGGCATCGCGCGCACGCGATCCTTGAACACGGTGACGACCTCCGCCATGTGCTTGCTCAGGTAGAACCCGCGCTTGGCGAGCGCCGCGGCGGGGGCGGCGTCTTCGGCGAGCGACTTTTTCGCGAACGCGCGCGAGAGCGCCTCGAGGCCCGCCGGTTCACCGGGGACGCCCACGGATCCGCCACGCAGCCCCGAGGGAGCCCCGCCGGAGGCCTTGGCCCAGAGCACGTCGCCCGAGAAATTCGCCGGCGCCGTCTCGCGGAAGTCGAGGACGCGCACGGACTTGTCCTTCGCGGAGTAGACCATCGCGAACCCGCCGCCGCCGAGGCCGCTCGCCGAGGGACCGACGACCCCGAGCACCAGGGCCGCCGCGATGGCGCCGTCCGCGGCGTTGCCTCCGCGGGCCATGACGTCGAGGGCGGCGCGCGTGGCCTCCGCCGAGTCCGTCGCGACCGCGCACGACGCCCCCTCGGCGCTGGGCGGAGAGGCCGCGGGCGACGACTTCGGGAACGCGAGCGCGAGCACCGCGAGCGGCACGAGCCCGACGAACCCGCGCCGGAAGATACCCGTGTGCCGGACGAGGCCCGCCCGCGCGATTTTCCGAACCGGCGCGAGAAATCCCGAGATGTGCTCTAAGTACATGGCCGAGGAGCTCCGCATGCGTTTCGTCTACGTGATGGATCCGATGGATCGTGTTCTGCCCGACAAGGATACGACCTTCGCTTTTCAGCGCGCCGCGCAGGCGCGGGGGCACGAGGCCCTCCATTGTGAACCACGCGACCTCTTCGTGAAAGATTCCAGCGTCTTCGGGCGCGTTCGGAAGCTCACGGTGAGCGATCGCGCACCCTATGCGACGATGGGCGAGGCCTTCGACGTCGATCTCGCCGAGGTGGACGCGGTCCTCATCCGGAAGGATCCGCCGTTCGATGCACTTTACATGTATGCGACGCAGCTGCTCGAGCTCGCGCGCGGCAAGACGCTGATCGTGAACGATCCGCGGGGGTTGCGCGACGCGAACGAGAAGCTCTACACGCTGCACTTCGCGAAGTGGATGCCGCGGTCGATCGTCACGTCGCACGAGGACCACGTCCTGCGCTTCGTCGCCGAGCATGGCGGCACCGGCGTCATCAAGCCCCTCGATCTCGCGGGCGGAAGCGGCGTCATGATGCTGCGAACGGGCGACAAGAACGTCCGCAGCATCATCCAGCTCCTGACCGAGGAGGGCCGGCGGCTCGTGATGGTGCAGGAGTATCTCCCCGACGTCGTGCGAGGCGACAAGCGCATCCTCTTGCTCGACGGCGAGCCGCTCGGCGCGATCAACCGCGTGCCGCGCTCCGACGATTTGCGCTCGAACATCCACGTGGGCGGGAGCGTCGAGCCGTGCGAGATCACGGCGGACGAGCGCGCGATGATCGCGGACGTCGCGGTGCGATTGAAGCGCGACGGGCTGATTTTCGTGGGCCTCGACGTCATCGGCGGCAAGCTCACGGAGGTGAACGTCACGTCGCCGACGGGCATCCAGCAGCTCTCGCAGCACTTGCAGCGCGACGTGTCGGCGGACGTCATCGCGTGGATCGAGCGCAGCGCGGCGGCGTTCCGAAAGCCGGCGAAGGCGACGTCACCGACGCACTGACATGCCGGTCACGGTCATCGTTCGATCGGGAGAGAGCCGCCGCGGATCGCCGGAGGCTCCGTTCTCCCCGTCGCTCGCCTTCGATGGCACGCGCGTCGTCATCGGGCGCGGCGCGAGCAGCGACGTGCGCCTGCCGGATCCGAGCGTCAGCTTCCGGCACGCGACGCTCCGCGCGAACGGGAGCGAGTACGCCATCGTCGACGAAGGGAGCACGAACGGCACGTGGGTCGGCGGCGTCAAGCTCGCGCCGAACACGCCGCGCGTCGTGCGATCGGGCGATCTCGTGCGCGTCGGGCGCGTGTGGCTCGAGCTCGTCGTCGGATCGGCGCCGGCGACGCCCGACTTGGGGCTCGCCACGCGCGAGCTCGCGCTCTCGCTCGTACGGCGCGCGATGGACGCCATGGGCGACGACACCGTCATGAAGGTGCGTGTGGCCGAAGGGCCCGACGTCGGCGCGACGCTGCCGCTCGTGGAAGAAGGGCGGAGGTACGTGCTCGGGCGCGCGGAGCGATGTGAGCTCCCGCTGGCCGACGAGGACGCGTCGCGCGAGCACGCCGCCGTGATCCGCCGCGGGCCGCACGTGTTCTTGCATGACTTGGGCTCTCGAAACGGCGTTTTTCTGGGCGATTCGAGGCTCCCGACGGATCGCGAGGTGCCGTGGCGGCCGCCCGTGATGGCGCGCATCGGGCGCTCGGTGCTCTCGCTCGACGAGCCGGTCAGCCTCGCGCTCGCCGAGATCGAAGCGTCCGCCGACGAGCGGCTCGACGACACGGATCTCCCGCCGGAGCCGCCGCCGCCTTCGGCGTCGGCCGAGGCCACCGATCCGCGCGAAGCAGGCGCCTCTGCGTGGTCGACGTCGTCCACTCCGCGCGCCCGACGTCGCAGGCGCCGATGGCGTACGTCGACCGGACGAACACGACGGTCGTGACGCGCAAGAAGAAGAAGCTCGCGTGGACGGTGACGGACTTCGTCGTCCTCGTCCTCGCGCTCGCCGTGATCGCGGCGAGCATCGCCGGCCTCGTGTGGGTCCTGCGCGTCCGCGCGGGGTGACCGCGCTTCAGTTCAACGCCACTTCGTCGCCGAGCGTGGCTTCGACACCGACGGCGACGTTCGCTGCCTTGTCGACGTGCAGGGAGCCCGGGTTCCCTACTTTTCCCGGCGCGGTCGTGCCACCACCGCTGCCGCCTTGACCGAACCCGACGTCGACCGCCGCCGCTTCGAAAAATGCGCCCGATGCACGCGCGAAGAGCTTGATGCGACCGCCGCCGCCGCCACCACCGCCGTCGTCGCCCGAATCGACGCACCCGCCGCCATTTCCGCCCTTCGCGCGAAGGGAAGCGCCCGTCAGATCGAGCCAATTCGCGGCGAGCAGAGCGCCTCCACCCGCGCCGCCGCCGCCGCTGAGGACGCCGCCACCCGCGCCGTCGGCGCCGTTGACCGAGAGCGTGCCGGTGACGGTCGTCCTCCACCCCACGAGCGAAACGGCGCCGCCGCCCGCGCCGCCTTGTCGAAAGACGTTGTAGTACCCGCTGCCTGCGCCCGAACCGAGCTCGACGGTGGGATCGCCCTCCGATCCGTAGGCTTTTCCACCCGGGCTCGGATCGCCTTCGTTCGCGTCTTTGCCACCGTCTCCACCGGCGCCGCCGTAGCCACCTCCCGCACCACCGGAGAGTTTTCCGGTCATGCCGCCGCCTGGGCCGCTTCCAGACAAGTGCGACGTGTCGGGTCCGGCCGCGAAACCCGCGCCGTCGCCCTGGATGGTCCCGGCGACGACGATGCGAGAGGCGGTGATCTTGAGCGGGACCCCCGGAGCGAGCGTCAACGTGTCACCCGCGCCGAGCTCGAACCAATCGACGTCGATGTCGCCGCTCGCGAGGAAGCTGCCGCTGCCTCCACCCGCCGTTCGTCGCACGCGCGGAAACACCGGATCGAACTGCGACGCGGCCGAAGCCCCTTCGTTGCCGTAGAAGAGGTGCACCGTGCTCGTGCCGACGGGAACGGCGGGGACGCGGACCCACACGAAGCTCGTCTTGCCCGGCGTCCACGACTCGACGAAGTAGGGGAGATCGTCGCCGTGCGCCTCGTCGCTCGCGAACCGGAGATCGGAGCCGTCGGCCTTCACGCGTTCGTACGCGAAGCTCTCCGGGAAGACGACGAGCACGGGTCGATTCGTCAACACGTCGGGCACATCGGACGTCAACGTCACGGACCGACGAAATCGCCATGCCGACGGATCGACGGAAGCATCGCGGAGGTCGCTCGCGTCGCGCACCGAGCCGTCGCGCGCATCGCCAGGGCCGCCGTCGTCTTCGGACATCGCAGATGGAGCGACGTCGAAATCGCCGATCCCGGAGAGAGCGTTGCACCCGCTACCGACGACGATCCAACCGATGGCACGCGCCATCGAACGAAGCATTTCGCCCGACAATCGCATTCTTACCAGACTACGGTCGGCGTTACGCCGCTGTCGAGCGGGAGGGCGCCTCGATGACGCCGGCGTTGGCCGGGTGAGATGCCCGCCGTGTTCAGGTGCTCGCGTCGCCCACGAAGAGCGACGAATCCCGACCTTCAGCGCTTCTGGAACGTCGCGACCTCAACGCCGTCGGACAGCGTTTGGAAGACTCGAAGCTCCGTGGACGTCGCGCTGTATTCTTGCGTTCCGACCGAGAGTGACTCCGGGCATGGGTCGGAGGTCGTCAGCGTCACGCCGGCCGTGGTGAATCGGACCGATCGCGCTGGCTTGGACGAGATCTTCGACACCATGCGGGATCCGTCGATGCGCACCGTCGTTTGGTTCTTCTCGCCCGTCGGACCTTCCGCGCCGTTCGACCCCATGTAGAGGACGTCGGAGACCAACACGAACTCGCCGTCCGAAAAAACGCCTCCCGTTGGAGGCGGCGGTTCTTCCGCGCGACGAACAACGGGAACGAGCTCCGCGAGCTGCTCGAGATCCCCGCACGAACCGGCAGCGAGAGGGGGGGCTTCGGTGTCGCCATCCGACGAGCAAGCCACGACGTGGCTCGCGAGGACCATGGCAAAGGGGATCATCGACGTGGAAAAACGACGCAAATTCATGACAAAAGCCTTCTTGATAGGGACGCGATCTCCCGGACGTCGGAACCGTCCTCGTCCGGTGCATCGATGGCCTCTTCGGCGCGTCGGGCCGTTCCTTTAAAAAAACCGACACGCCGCGAAGGATCGATGCACGCGGGGGTCGATCCCGTCGGTGTGGAAGACCTCGGCCCCTGCGGTTCCGCTATGCTCCGCGGGCGGCTCGTCCATCCGCCGCGCCGCTGCGACCATGACGGATCTCCCTTCGACGCCACCGAACGCTGGCTTTTTCCCTCCGACACGGCGTTCGGCGATCGCGGAGGTGGGCAGCCGAGATCCGGCGACGCGGGCGAGGGCGTTCGACCGGCTCGTGCGGAGCTACTTTCGGCCCATCTACAAGCACGTCCGGCTTCGGTGGAACCGATCCGAGGAAGACGCGCGCGATCTGACCCAAGGGTTCTTCGCGCGCACGTTCGAGAAGCATCATCTCGAGGACTACGATCCGACGAAGGCGCGGTTCCGCACATACTTGAAGGTTTGCTTGGATCGGTACGTCCTCGAGGACGGGCGGGCGAACGCGCGCCAAAAACGCGGTGGCAACGCCGTTCGACTCGGGCTCGATTTCGAGGGTGCCGAGGAGGAGATCGCGCGCGCGCACGCGATCGATCCGAACGACGTCTTCGACGAAGCCTGGACGCAAAGCCTGCTCGCCGGCGCCGTCGACGCGCTCGAGAAAGCGTGCCGGAAAGCGAACAAAAAGGTCCATTTCGAAGTCTTTCGCACGTACGTGCTTGGAGACGCCGACGAGCGTCCGTCGTACGCGAGCGTCGCGTCGAAGCTGGGATTGACGGTCACCGACGTGACGAACTACCTCTCCTGGTCGCGGCGACGCTTCCGCGAGCTGCTCCTCGACGAGCTGCGCGAGCTGACCCCGACGGACGAAGAGTTCCGCGAAGAGGCGAACGCCGTTTTGGGGTTCGAACCATGAAGAGCATCGACGACACGAAAGCGGCGGCGCTGCTCGCGTTCTTGCGCGAACCGAGCAAGGGCGACGTCGTGGAGGATCGGTTTACGCTCCGCGAACGCATCGGCGAAGGCGGAATGGGCGTCGTCTACGCCGCCAGAGACGCGCAAACGGGCGAAGAGGTCGCGATCAAGCTGCTGCGGTCGGCGGAACATCCTCGCTTCGAGCGCGAAGTCCAGGCGCTCTCGGCGATCGCGCACCCGGCGATCGTCCGCTACGTCGCAAGCGGCGTTCACCGCGGCACGCCTTACATCGTCATGGATCGACTGCGAGGGGCGACGCTCGCCGAGCGCCTCACACGCGGTCCTTTGAGCATCCACGAGAGCGTCGCGTTGGGGATGCGCATCGCCGAAGGCCTTTCGGCCGCGCACCGTGCGGACGTCGTGCATCGGGACGTCAAGCCGTCGAACGTCTTCCTCGACGACGGTGAGGCCGATGGCGCGAAGCTCCTCGATTTCGGCGTCGCGCGCCCGCTCGATGCGGCGACGTTGACGAAGCGAGGCGCCTTGGTCGGCACACCCGGGTACATGGCGCCCGAGCAAGTGCGCGGAGAAGGTCCCGCGCGAGCGAACGCCGACATTTTTGCGCTCGGATGCGTCCTGTTCGAATGCTTGGCGGGGAAGCCCGCGTTCGCCGACGACGACACGCACACGGCGCTCGCTCGCATCCTGCTCGAACCGGCGCCGGAGATTCGCGCGCTTCGTCCCGACGTTCCACGCGAGCTCAAGCGCCTCGTCGAACGGATGCTCGACAAAGACGAAGTGCGAAGGCCGACCGCGGAAGAGGTCGCGCGCGAGCTCGGGGTCCTCGATCCCTCCCCCTCCGCGCAGAACGCGACGCAGCCCTTCGGGAGCGCGCATGGCGAACGGGACGCAAGGCCTTCGTTCGAGGCCGGCGCGATCATCGGCGCGAAATACCGCATCGAGCGGCGCATCGGCGAAGGGGGCATGGGCTTCGTCGTCGCCGCGCGGCACCTCGATCTCGGCAAGCGGGTCGCCCTCAAGTTCTTGCGCACGTTCGATCCATCGGCCGCGACACGATTTCTGCGTGAAGCGCAGGCGGCGTCGCACATCGAGAGCGAGCACGTCGTCCGTGTGCTCGACGTCGGACGCGTCGACGAGCGGACCCCGTACATCGTGATGGAGTACCTCGACGGCGTCGATCTCGCGGCTCACTTGGCCAAAAGCGGCCCGATGCGCGCGGAGGACGCGATCGGGTATGTCCTTCAAATTTGCGACGGCGTGGCCGACGCGCACCGGCTCGGCATCGTGCACCGCGACCTGAAGCCGTCGAACCTGTTCTTGACGACGCGCCACGGCAAAGCGTTCATCAAGGTGCTCGACTTCGGCATCTCGAAGCTGACGAAGCCGCTCGGCGACGGGCATGCGTTCGAGAGCACGACGGACAGCTCGGGGTTCGTCGGGTCGATCGCGTACATGTCGCCGGAACAAATCAAGAACTCGGCGCGGGTCGACGCACGCACGGACGTCTGGTCGCTCGGGGTGGTCTTGTTCGAGCTGCTCTCCGCGAGGACGCCGTTTGCCGCTCCGAACGCCGCCGCCGTCGCGGCACGCATCGCCGCGGACGCGCCGACGTCACTACGGACGCTGGGGATCGACGCTCCGGAAGCGCTCGAACGGCTTCTCTCGCGCTGCCTCGAGAAGTCCCCGGAAGCACGCCCGGAGAGCGTCGAAGAGCTCGCGCGCGCGCTTCGTCGATCGCTACCGCAGGCGGCGCACGACGCACGCGACGACGAGACGCGCACCGACGAGCCGCAAGCACCGAGGCGACGATCGTGGCGATGGGCGGGGCTCGCGGGAATGAGCGCCATCGCAGGGGCCGTGGCGTTTTATGCATTTTACATGCATCAAACGGATGCGACGACGGACCACTCGACGACCGGCCGAGCGAGCCTCCCCGTGGACGTGCGGCAAGCCGCCGAGGCACCTCCGGCGACGCGGTCCGCAGGGGAAGAAACACGAAGCGAACGGCCCGCGACGAGCGCTCCGGAAACCGCCGGCCGTCGTGCGACGGCCCCGGACGCGTCGATCACCGCGGGGGAATCGGCCGGCGAGCGCGCGAGCGAATCGCGCGACGCGGGCATGAAGGCAACGACGGCGCGCGCGGCCCGCACCGGGGCGACCAAGCCCGTCGAACGAAGCCAGCCCGCGATCCCGAGCCCGGCGCAGGCGAGCGCCACGCCCAAGGAGTCTCCGGTTACGCCGTCGCCCACGACCGAGCCATCGTCCACCTCGTCTCGCGCGGCGCCGGAGCTCGATTTGCGGGACCCTGCGCTCCTGGCGCAGTGAGCCGACAGCACGGCACGGTGCGAAGCACGGTGTTCGCCGAGAAAAACCTCGGCGCTCGGCGCGAAGGGCTCAAAACAGGCAGCTCATACCGAACGGGATCGCGATCGCGCTCCCTTCGCCCGAGACGAAGAACGGCGTCGTTTGCACGAAAAGTTCGGCGTTCGAGAGCGTCGCGACACGGAGACCGAGCTCCACGCCCGCGCCGATGCCGCCCACGTCCACTTTTTTCAGATCGGTGTCCCCGAAGAGCGCCCATGCCCCAAGGCGTACGAGGCTCGAGGCCTCGATCGAAACCGACGGACCGAAGGCCACGACGCCCGTGCCGCCCAACGGGGCTCCTGCGATCAGTCGAGCACCGACGTGCAGGTGCTGCCGGGTTCGGTACCCACCGAACGCGTTGACGCCGAAGGCGAGCGCGACGTCGCTCTTTTCGCGTTCCGTCAACCCGGACGAGCTGGTTTCGAACTTCGTGCGCTGCGCGCTCACGAACCCGACGGAGAGCCCCGGCTCGAAGACCCAGCCCGAGCGCACTCCCCTCGCGAGTTCGACCGGCGCCTTCTTCGGATGCGGATCGACGACGACCGGGGGCGGCTCGCTCCGCTGCGACGCCGTGGGCCCCGGGAGCGAAACCGTCCGGTGCTCGGCCTCCGCGAGAACGAAGCGCTCTTCGAACGGCTCGCCGTCGCGGGACGTCGCCCGAACGACGTGCTCGCCGGCGTCGACCGGCATCTCCTTGCCGATGGCCGCGCGCGCGACGACGGCCCCGTCGAGCGTGATCTCGACGTCCGCCGGCGTCGACGAAGACGCGCGAATCGTCACCCACGGGACGCGCGGTTCGACGACCGCGATGCGCTCTTCGGCGAGGCGTTCGCGGTCCGTCTGTCCTTCGGAGCGCGCCGTGGTGAGGGCGCGCTGGTATTCGACCCACGCGCTCGCGAATTTCCCTTGGCGCTCGTGGCACGCCGCCAGGTTGAGGAGCGTGCCGACGTGCGGGTCGATCCGTTGGCTCTCGGCGATCTTGGGGCAGGCCTCGTCGAAGCGCCCTTCGAGCATGAGCTCGCGTCCTTCGCGGAACAGCCGCTCGCCTTCCGCGTCGTCGGCAAGCACCTCGCGAGGAGCCACGAGGGCGAGCGCGAACGTGCAGATGGCGGCGAAAGCGACGGTCGATCGGCGAGCGATTCTCGAAGTCATGGCGCACCACGACGCGCCGGAGCATCCCGGTCGCGTCGACTCCTTCTTTCGCCTTTTTGCCGTGGCGAAAAGAACCTTTAAGCCGGCAGCGCTTTTTTCGCGCTCAGGCCTTGGCTTCGTTCGGCGGCGGCTCGCTCGTGATCTTCGGCGACGTCGTGTTCGGCGGCGCGCCGGTCTTCGCGTTCGCGTCGGAGCCCACGTCGCGCGTGGACGACAGGTAGCTCACCGGCAAACCTTCGAGCGGGATCGCCGAGAGCATCGTCTCGAGCTCGCGCGCGCTCTTCGGGCGGTCGTTGATGCGCTTTTTCAGGCATTTCATGATGACCGCGTCGACCGCCTCGGGGATGTCGAGGTCGGGTCGGCGCTGCCGCATGGGCGTCGGGACCTGCCGCTGATGGAGATCGAGCAGCTCGCGGCGGCTCATCGCGACGATGGGGAGCTCGCCCGTCATCGCCTCGTACATGAGGACGCCGAACGCGTAGAGGTCCGTCTGCGGCACGACGTTCGCGCCGATGCACTGCTCGGGCGCCATGTACTCCGGCGTCCCGAGCGTGTAGCCGGCCTGCGTGAGCGACTCGGCGCTCGTGAGCTTGCTCATGCCGAAGTCGAGGACCTTCGACGTGCCGTCTTCGCAGAGGAAGATGTTGCCCGGCTTGAGATCGCGGTGGACGACCCCACGCTCGTGCGCCGCCGCGAGCGCCCGGCACACGCCGATGAAGACCGGCAGCGCGAACCCCGGCGCGACGACGTGCTCGCGCGAGAGCTTGTCGGCGAGCGATCGTCCGTGGAGCCGCTCCATGACGACGTACACGGAGCCGTCGGGCATCTGGTCGAGGTCGTGCACGCGCGCGACGTTCGGGTGATCGACGTGGACCTGGATGTACGCCTCGCGACGCAAGCGGGCGATCTCCCCGCCGTCGCGCGCCGCGGCTCCCCGCAGGACCTTGACGGCCACCTCGTGGCCCAGCGTGACGTGCTCCGCTGCGTACACGACGCCGATCCCACCAGCACCGATCTTCTTTCCGATGCGGTATTTGCCGCCGAGGACCGTGCCCGTCAGCTCGCCGGGGACCGTCGTGGCGGTCGCGCCGCCTTTCAGCTCGAGGCCGCGTTCGAGCGCCGCGATCCGGTTCTTCTCGAACGTGCGGGTCGAGCTCTCCCGCTTCGCGCGCTCCCACATGTGCCCGGCGCCCGCCCCCAACGCCCCCGCGATGACCGCGCCGAGCGCGCCCGCCACGGGCCCGCCCGCGACGCCGATCGCGCCGCCGGAGAGCGCCGCCGCCGCGAGCGCACCGAGCGCCGTCCGGCTCTTCGCTTCAGGGACCGACCACTCGATGCGGTACGTGCAAGCATCGTCGTGCTTCGCGAGGCACGACTCGTGAATGACGCGCGCCTCGGGCAACCCCCAAATCCGAGGCAGGCTCGCGAGCTCCCCTTCCCGCGCCGCGCAGAAGAGCGCTTCCGAGGAGATCTCGATCTCCTCCTGCTCGTCCTGCTGATCGACCCGCGGCTTGTACGACAGCTTCACGCCATGGATGCGCGACCGATCGACGCTCTTCTTCGCCGCCCGAAGCGCCACCATCTCCGCAGGATCGAGCGTGTCGTCGGCGCCTTTCTTGTCCCCGGCCTTGTCCGACTTACTCCCTTGCGTCTTCGCCTCGCGTGCCCGGTCGTCGGCGAAAGACCACGTGCCGACGCGCGTGATCTCGCGCGCGTTGTCGACGAGGTACTCGTACGCGTCGATGGGGTGTTCCGCCGTGCGGAGCATGCGGACGAGCGTGCCGAGCGCCTCCGGGTGCGTCACCCACGATCCGCGTGACCGAAGGGCACCTTCCCCAAGCGCTTCGGAGATCGCGCGGAGCGCACGCTTCGCGGCCGTCGTGCTGACCCAGCCGGTCTCGTCGTCGACCGTCGCCGGATCGATGCCCGCGTTCTCGAGGATCGTGCGAACGGCCGACGGCCCCTGCTCGGCGCGCAACCGAAGGAGATACGTCTTGAGGAGCGAAGCCCGGAGCTCCTCCTTGCCGCTCCGACGAACGCCGCCTTTCGGAAGCTCGGACGTGCTTTTCATCCAATGGCCGAGCGTATCCGACGGATCCGCGTCCGAGAAGCGCGCATTCCATCGAACGCCGACGTTCGTGACGAGGTCAGACGTTCGTGACGATCTCGATGCCGCGCGTTCGTCCGAAGAGGCGGAGCTCGTCGAGCATCGCCTGCGGCCCCGCGGCGACGACGAGCGCTTCCCGAGGGACACGCGCGGCCTCGAAATGCAGCTCGAGCACGCGCTGCACGTACCCCGCTTCCCGTGCGATCTCCGGGAGAACGCGGGCCTCGGGATCGACGTGTTCGAGCTCCGCCTGCGACAGGCACACGACGACCCGCACGCCGGCCTCGTTCCACGCACGTACCTCGTCGAGGAGAGGCACGTCCCGCGCAGCACGTACGCCGACGTAGAGAAATGTCGAACCCGGCGGAGATTCGGCGATGCGGACCTCCATCACCGGCCGCGCGACGGCCAGCGCGCTGCCGACGACGGCGACGACGAGCGGTCGCTCCCGCGCGTCGTCGATGGGGAATCCCGCACCGAGCGGCGGCGAGACGTCGAGCGCCGCGCCCAACGGAAGCACGTGGAGCGCGTCGGCGGCCTCCCCCGCGTTGCGCACGAGCAGCTCCCACCGCGAGGCCCTCGGCGGTCCCGCCAAGACGAAGTAGCCGTTGCCGCGCTCGGTCTTCACTTCGACGTACTGCCCCGGCCGTTCGTACGCGCGCGCGAGGTGCGGCGCCACGTCGATCCCGACGAGGAGCAGCCCGCTCCCGGCCTCTTCGCGCGTGGACAGAACGGCCGGCGCCATCGCGTCTAGAACGTACCCGCGAGCGAGAGCCCGGCGGTGCGAAGGCCCACGAACGGCGCGATCCGCGGGAGCGAAGCGCGCGGCCGATCCGCGTCGGCCGGCCCGGTGGGCTCGAGGAAATGCCACGCGAGGCCGCCGAGCACGAGGGCGCCGCCCGCGATGGCCGTGACGGTCCCCGCGAGGTTCATGGCGACGGCGTCGTTCGCTTGCTTGCTGTCGCGATCGTTCTGCGCGATCTGCTCCGGCGTGGCCTTGTCCCGCGTGACGCCGTCGCGGAAGGCGCACGTGCTCGACTGCTCGCTGCAATTCGGCGGGATCGCTGGCGCGGTGACCAACAAGACGATGCCCGTCGTGAGCGCGGCGGCCCCCACCCCCGCGACGACCCAAGGAAGCGCCGTGTGCCCGCGATGCTCCGACGGCGCGGCCGGCGGCTCCGTCACCGCGGCCGACGCCGGCGCAGGCGGCGGAGTGGGTGACGGCGCCGCCATGTCGCTCGTTTGCCGCGCTTTTTCGTCGTCTTTTTCGATCTGCCGCTGGATGTTGGCGAGGCGCGAGCGCAGAGCGGTGGCGTCGGGGCTGTCGGGCACGCGCTCGAGGAACGTCTGCAACGCGAGGCGCGCTTCGCGACGCTCTCCCTTCGCCTCGTATGCGCGCGAGAGGATGATGAGCAGCTCGTGCTTCGTGCAGTCCCGACGGTACGCCTCGCGGAACTGCGAGATGGCCGCGTCCCAGTTGCTGTCGTCGTATTGCACGCGGCCCGCGAGGTAGATCTTGTGCGCGGCCTCGCTCTCGGCGCCCGAAACCACCTTCCCCGCACACGAGGGATACGCGACGGAGCCACCCGCGCTCGACGCCGACGGTGCTCCGTTGGGCGCCGCCATGGCCGAGGTCGACGCGAGCATCAAGAAAAGACCCAAACCGAAACCGTAACGCGATGCACACATGTCGTTGTTCGAACCCCCGCCGGCGTCCCCGGCGCTCAGTCGGCGTGCAGGTTCGCACGCCGACATTCGTGGACGGCACTTCAGAGCGACGGCATGGCGTGCGGAGCCGTTTCCCCCGCCGCCGCCTTCTGCTTCATGTCGTATTTGCTCGGGCATTTTGCCAGCACTTGCGTCGCCTCGAGCGATTGATCGGCGAGCAGCCGCCCCTCGACGGTCACGCCGAGATCGACGCCCGGAACGTCACGAAAGGTGTCGGGGACGACGCATTTCGGAAAGCGCACGGGCATTTGCGTGCCGTTCTTCTCGATCGTGAAGCGGTATTCGCAAGGCGTGTCTCGCTTTTGGAGCGTTCCATGGACGAGCATGCCTTCGACGCGAACGGGCTTGTCGACGTACTGCGCTTTTTGAGCGACGAGCTCGTCGACGCTCTTCGAATACGTCCCCTTGTCGCGAAACCCGACGAGCACGAGCGCCACCACGGCGGCCGCGGCTCCCACGAGCCCGGCCACGAGGAGCGCATTGCGCCGTCCACCTTCTTCATCGCTTCCATCGCGAGGGCCCCGCTCGGCCGCGCGCGCGTTTCGGTTCGTGGAAAGTGTCGCGGAAAGCTCTTCGGTTTCGCCGTCGCTCGCACGCTCCGGCTCTCGCTCGTCGGAAGAACCCATGGGTGGCGCAAGCTTAGTACCGAAGCGCCGACGTTCCTACCTCGTCGATGAGCCGGACCCGCTCCACGGGCGCAACCGTCGACGAGTGCTACAATCTTCGAAGAATCGGCGCATCGGCGCCTCCGTCGTCTGCTTGCCTCCGCTTGCCCCATGACCGACGTCCTCTCGAAGCCGGTACTGATCCTCAACCGCGTGTTCCAGCCGGTGCAACTCGCCACCGCCAAGCGGGCGTTCGTCCTCCTCTACGGAGGCGCCGCGCACGCCATCGACGAAGAGGGCGAGGAGTACGACTTCGATCTCTGGCGCACGCTCCCCGTTCGCCAGGACGACGACGCGCTCCCCATCATCGGCAGCGCGCTCCGTGTGCCGCGGGTGCTGCACCTCCACCGGTACGACCGCATGCCCCGCGCCACCGTGCGGCTGACGCGACGGAACCTCATGTTCCGCGACGGCCACCAGTGCCAGTACTGCGGGAAGACCCCGGCGCTGCGCGAGTTGAACATCGACCACGTCCTGCCGCGATCGCGCGGGGGCGCCGACACGTGGGAGAACCTCGTGACCGCGTGCCGGATCTGCAATCTCCGCAAGGGCCGGCGCACGCCCGAAGAGGCGAACATGCGCCTCGCGCGCAAGCCGTTCCGGCCGAAATGGTCGATGACGGCGCAAATCCTCCTCGGTTCGGCGACGAAATACCGAGAGTGGGAGCCGTTCCTCAAAGCGAGCTGAGGCGGACGGCGACGTGGACCGCGACGCCGTCGTTCGGCGGCCGACGCGACGTCATCGCTCGATGACGTGACCGTCTTGGCACGTGCCCCACTCGTACCAGGCGCCGTTTCGGCAGACGAACAGGTCCTCGCAATCGCAGCAATCCGTCGGGCAAGCGAGCGCGAAACCCACCATGCAATCCGGCGACTGGAGCGGCGGACAACCCGGGCCGCCGTACGCGCCTTCGGGGGCGTCCGGGGCCATCGCGGCGTCGTCCGAGGCCTCCGCGTCGGACGCGTCGCGCGCCGCGTCGTTCGACCCCGCGCTGGCGTCGTTTGGCGTGCCCGCGTCGTGGGCAGGGCACACGTGATCGAGCTCCCAGCGATTTCCCTCGCGGCACGCATAGGCGGCTTCGCACGCGGGATCGTCGCACTCCTTGCCATACGCGAGCGGGCAGCCGCCCGCGGGAATGTTCGTACAGGGCTGGTCGACCGGCAGATCGCCGGAGCAGCCCGCGGTCGCGCGGAGGAGCGAAACGCCGAGCGCGACCGAAAGCGATCGCGCGACGACACGAAAGTATCGGCGTCCGTGTCCCGTGGCCATCGCTCGGTCCGCGCGCGAGTCGTCGAGGTTCACCATGCGAGGGTTCCTGCCGCTCGTCGAGCGGGTGCACGAACGAAAGCACCTCGCCGCACATGCGTCGAGCCATCCCGTGCAAATCGTCGCGACGTGACCGACGCGTCGCGACCGATCGCGACCTCCGCGGAAATCGGATAGCGTGGCTCCCATGCGAACGCGCCACGAAGTTCCTTCCGCCATGCTTCGTCGTCTGACCCGCGCCGCCTTCGTCTCGAGCGCCGCGTGGATGCTCGTCGTCGCGTGCGGCGGCCAGGCCGAACAAGCCAAATCGCCCACCGACGAGGCGCCCGCGGCTCCCGCGGCCTCGACCGACGAGCCCGTGGCGACGCCCGAAGGCTCCGAATCGACGACGACGCTCAACGTCCCCGACGGCGGCGATCTCCAGGGCATGAAGCTCGAGACGTCGACCCACAAGGTCGTCGAGGTGAAGGGCGACGGCGGTGCCAAGCCCGGTCCGCACGCCCCCGAACCCGGACGACGACGCGAAGACGTGCAGGCGATCGTCCAAGCGCACCGCGACGAAGCCCGCGCTTGCTACGACAAGGGCCTCAAAGATCATCCGGAAATCGCGGGGAAAATCGACGTCAAATGGACGGTCGACCCGAGCGGCAACGTCACCGACGCGGAGATCGACAAGGCGGCGTCCGACATCCTCGAGCCGAGCGTCGGCCAGTGCGTCGTCGACGTCATCAAGAAGCTCAAGTTCAACGCGAGCGAGAAGGGCTTCGAGACGCGCATGCACTACCCGTTCGACTTCCACCCCCGCGGCCCGGTGCGGCCCGCGGCGAAGTGAACGCCGGGCGATGAATCGCCTGCCGTCGATGCCGATCCCGTCCGATCTGGGCGTCGACGCGTACACGACCCTCCTCCGCGAGACGCGCGGGCTGCGGCACGCGGAGGCCGAGGCGCGCGAAGAGTGGCTCGGCCGGCGGACGTTCGACCGACGCGACGACGTCCTCTTCGAGCTCGAGATCCTGCTCAAGGGCCTCGTGTGCTTCGCGAACCCGAAGAACCACTCGGGCCCGCCGCGCAAGAGCCCGACGGTCGTCCACGACTACCGCGAATCGCTCGCGTACGCGCAGGCGGGGATGCGGCGCGTCGTGCAGCTTTGCCGGACGCTCCTCGGCAAGGAAGAGCGCGCGTTCGTCTTCCAGCGCTACCTCGAGATGGAGCTGCCGGACGACGGCGCCCGCACGCGCATCGCCGCGGGGGCGTCGCCCGAGGGTTCGCCGGAGGAGGCGCTCTTCGCGCTTCGCCACGGCTTCACGAACTTGCTCGAGATGACGGGCGGGCTCCTCCGGCTCGAGCGCATCCCCTTCCGCCTCTTTTACGCGACCTTGTCGATCGCGCAGCGCGAGGTGGCGCGCTCGACGTTCTTCAACCCGCTCGCGTCCCTCGAGTTCCGGCCCGAGTTCGACCGCATCACGAACGTGCGCCTGCTCGATCTGATGCGGCACGTCCCCGGCGAAGAAGCGCGGAAGCTCGTCGCGCTCACGTTCCTCGCGCTCTTCCGGATGCTGCGTTACCTGTCGCTGCTCGAGCAAATCGCGCGCGAACCACGGTCGGCCGGCCGGCTCTACCTCGTCTTGGCGGTGCTCCGGTCGGACGCGCGCGCGCTCACGGGTTACCTCCGCAAGCACGCGGGCGAACGGCTCGAAGCGAGCTACGAGCAGGCGCTCTTCCACGTCCACGCGTCGCAAATCCGCTCGCGTTACGCGGAGTTGCTCGCCGAGGCGCACAAGCTCCTCGCCGTCAAAGCGACGCTCGGCGGCATGGCGGCGAACCTGCGGCTCGAGCTCCGGCGCGCCTTCGAGCACGAGCTGCCGACGCCCGACGGCACCGCCTCGTCCGACGCGCTCGTCCGCGCCGTCGCCAACGTCACCGCGAACCTGCGCCCCGCCCTCCAGAACGCCGTGCTCCTGCTCGGCAAAGCCCTCGGCGCCCGCCTCGACGAGCACGGCATCTTCGACGACGCCTCCGCGCGACGCTCGCTGTCGAACCGCCTTCGCCGCGACGTGTGGATGTTCGCCCAAATCATGCGCGCCTTCGCCGCGAAAGCCCGCGTTTTGCCGGACCGCGACGATCGCTGGAGCGGCCCGTCGTCGCTGCAGTTCGTCCGCGAGTTCCTCGTGTACTTCGAGGCCATGGGCTACCCGCTGCTCCGCGCCGCGGACTACCCGCGCATGGACACGTTCGTCGCGGCGATGAGCGGGCTCGAAGAAGCGGACCTGCTCGATCCCGAACGCCTCGCCCGCGCGATGGAAGAGGCCGAGCAGTTCCAGGCGTTCCTCGCGGAGCTCTTCGAGAGCATCGGTCAGCGCGAA
The DNA here is from genome assembly GCA_044226145.1 of Labilithrix sp. Taxonomy (GTDB): domain Bacteria; phylum Myxococcota_A; class Polyangia; order Polyangiales; family Polyangiaceae; genus Labilithrix. Next base: position 17,499 of record JBGAHN010000064.1, read on the forward strand.
GAGCTGCGCGACGTGCCGTTCGATCGACGCGCGGCCGCGCAATCGTTGAAGTTGTACCTCGGCGATTGAGGACGCGAGGCGTCCGAGCGCGTGATCCGCGAACGGCGCGAGTGCTCACGAACGATGCGGCAAGGGATGCCGGCAGCGAACCCGGCACCTGTACGTTTGACACCTACCCACCGCCTGTACGGGGGTCGCATGCCGCGCCTGAACCGAAGAGCACTCCGTCAAGGATGAGCTCGAAGGGGAGCTCTATCCAAGGATGAGCTTTCCCCGAAGCGATCAGGCGACCGAATACGCTCGAGCTCGAGAACCGAATACGCCATCCACGCTCGAGGTCGACCCGAGGCCGGAGCGCCGTACGCTCGAGCTCATCCACGAGCGGGTGCTGCCGGCAGCGATCCTCTTCTCCGACCGCACCTTCCGCATGGTTACGGCTCATCCGAAGCACAAAAGAAGAAAGGACGACCCCCGAAGGAATCGCCCTTTCCTCTATTGCCGTTCCCCGGAACCCCGGAAAACAGCGGCAAACCGCGAGGTTTGCGGGAGGAGTTGTCTACTCCTCGCCTTCGTCGTGCCCAGCGCGCGACGAAGCGCCGCCCAAGAGCGACGGAATTCCGGCCGGCGGAGCCGCCTTCGACGCGCGGGCTTTGCCGCGTCCCGAAGACTTCTTAGCCGCAGACCGCCCAGTTTTCGCCGCCTTGGGGGCGGCTCGCCTAGCTGGCTTCTTGGCGGCCTTCTTGGCACCGGCCTTCTTGGCAGCCGGCTTCTTGGCAGCGGCGCGCTTCTTGGCGCCCGCCTTCTTGGCGGCCGTCTTCTTGGCAGCCGGCTTCTTCGCCGTCTTGCCAGCAGCCTTCTTGGTGGTCTTCGTCGTCTTCTTCGGGCTGGCTTTCGCGGTGGTCTTCTTCGCGCCAGCTTTCTTCTTAGCAGCAGCCATTCGATGTCCTCCTGCAGAGGTGATCTACATGACGTATATGGTCACCTACGTTAGGTGTCAAACAAAAAAGCTTGACGTTCGAGCAGCCTGAAAGCGCGCTCCGGTCCCTCCATGGAATGGATGAGCTTTCGTTGAAGACGCTGCCAATCGGGACATAGGCCGTCCTCGAACCATGTGTTTTGTAGGACCATTCGAACTAACAAACGATATTCCATATTTTTATAAAATATGGATTGTGGGTGGATTGGTTCAAACGTCCGGCAAATGTAGGACATTGGCGCTTCGAAAAAAAAGTTCGGTCGCGTGTTCTTTTTTGTTCCGTCGCGCACGTCGTTGCATCGACCTCGTCGCGTCCTCGCATCGACGATGCGTCGACGACGATCTCGACGTCGCCACGAACGATCGACGGCGACGATCTCATCGATCTCATCGAGGGCGATCTCGTCGAACGGGTCGAACGGATCGTCGAGACGAGGGGATGCCTGCCTGACCCTCGAGCTCTGGTTCGTCTCGAAGCCGAACGCGAGGCCGAGGCGAACGCGCCGGCCTCGGTTCGCATCATGGAACGGGGAACGGAGCTCGCGCGGCTCCGTGCGGACGTAGCTTTTCGCGTCGAAATGTCCGCGTGACGTTCCATCGCCGGCCCGGGCTGCCTTGACGGGGCGTTCGTGTGCCCGATACCGTCGGCCCGCGCTCTCCTACATGGAAGGACGTGCGCGAAAGGAGGTCGCGACGATGAAGAGATTTTGGCTTTGGTTTTGCGCGGTCGCGCTCGCGTTGAGCGCCCTCGCGCTCGGTGGGTGTGGCCACACGGACGAGGAGATGGAGGCCAAGCAGCGCGAGATCGACAAGCTTTCCGCGGATCTCAAGGCGGCGAAGGGCCAGATCACCGACGATCAGGCGAAGTACGCCGAGGCCCAGGCGTCGCTCGATCAGATGAAGGAGCAGCTCAAGGCGGCCGGCCTCGGGCTCGCGAAGTCGAAGGAAGACGCCTCGCGTCTGGCGCAGGCGCTCTCCGAGTACAAGCAGCGCGCCGACCAGCTCGCGATCATCGAGCAGCGCTTCCGCGAGCTTCGCTCCAAGCTCGACAAGCTCAATCAGATCGGCGTCAAGGTCGTTCCGCGCAACAACCGCCTCGTCATCCAGCTCCCGGGCGACATCCTCTTCGACTCGGGTCGCGACGACCTGAAGCCGCAAGGCAAGGAAGTCCTCACCCAGGTCGCCGACGTCATCCGTAGCGACAAGGACCTGATGGACCGCTACTTCCTCGTCGCCGGTCACACGGACAACGCGAAGTACCCGGTCGGCGGGGCGTTCAAGGACAACTGGGGTCTGTCGCTCGCGCGCGCGCGTCAGGTCCTCCTCTACCTGGTGAAGCCGGTCGACCCGAAGAACACGAAGAGCTCGGGCGGCGGCCTCAACGACGCGCGCTGGGCCGCGGCGGGCTACGGCGAGACGGACCCCGTCGCCGGCACGGTGGCGCAGCAGAGCGACGACGATCGGAAGAAGAACCGACGCGTCGAGCTCGTCGTTCAGCCGAACGTCGAAGAGATGTTGAACCTGAACAACATCCGCTGATCCGCCCGGCGATCTCCCGCTCGGCCAACGGCCGAACGCGGCATCGCTGGACCCTCGAAGGTCTCGGGAGCTCGTCTCCCGGGACCTTCGGCATTTTGTCGCGCCGGGAAACCCCGTCCGTGCCCCGGAGAAATACCCGTCCGCGAGACGGAGGTGCTCTAAGAACGAGGGCATGCGCGTCGCCACCATCGACATCGGGACGAACACCGTGCTCCTGCTCATCGCCGAACGGACGCCCACCGGCGATCTCGTGGCAATCGAAGAGCACGCCACGATCACGCGGCTCGGCGAAGGCGTCGACCGAACCCGCGCGCTCGCACCGGCCGCCATCGCGCGCACCTGCGCGTGCCTCGACGCCTACGCCGACATCGTCGCGGCGAGCGGCGCCTCCCGCGTCGCCGTCGTGGGGACGAGCGCCATGCGCGACGCCGGCGGCGGCGAAGAGGTCCGCGCGCACGTGCTTCGCCGGTTCGGGGTCCCTGCGCGCACCATCGAGGGTGACGACGAAGCCCGGCTCACCTTCGCCGGCGCGCTCAGCGGCATGGCCACGTCGGACGGCGAGACGGCGGTGTTCGACATCGGCGGCGGCAGCACGGAGGTCGTCATCGGACGGCCGGACACCGGCGCGCTCTCGTTCACGCGCAGCTTCGACGTCGGCAGCGTTCGCCTCACCGAGCGGCACCTCGCCGGCGATCCGCCGACGGACGCCGAGCTCGAAGCCGTCCGCGAGACGGCGCGCCGCACGTTCGCGAGCGTACCCGAGCTCCCTCCGAACACGCGACCGCCCGCCCGACCCGTCGGGATCGCGGGCACGATGACGACGCTCGCGGCCGTGTCGCTCAGCATGACGACCTACGATCCGAGCCGCGTGCACGGCCACGTCATGGAGCGCGCGGAGCTCGAGCGCGTCGTCCACGAGCTCGCACGTTTGCCGCTCGACGAGCGAAAGCGCGTGCCGGGGCTCGAGCCGAAGCGGGCCGACGTCGTCGTCGCCGGCGGTCTCCTCGCCCTCGCGCTCCTCGAGCATTGGAAGGTGCCCGCCGTCACCATCTCGGATCGCGGCGTTCGTTGGGGTCTCGCACTCGAGCTCGCCGCGCGGCCGAACGACGACGCGCGCTGAATGCACTGAAGAAGAGCGGCGGCGGAAGGAGCGCGGCCGTCAAAGGGGCGCGGTGCAATCGCCGCCACGATTCCCATCGCATCCCCGTCATCGAAATCATCGCATCGATCGATACGTGCACGATGCACGTCGACCGACTTGCGCGCGGCCAATTTTCCTACATACTCCCACCTCGACGCATGAAGGAGCGGCGGCGCTCCAGGCCGGAAACTCTCCCGTTCGGGGGTGCGAATATCTGCCGCCATTTCGATGGGTTGAGGAGCTTGATGGCCAAAAAGTTGACAAACCGAGGGATTTGGAACTAGAGTGTCCCCGGCTGAAGTCATGTCTCGCGGCTCGATCCAAGCGATGACATGCTGAACGGTCCACGAGAACTCCATCGGTCGCGGACGGGAACAAATCACGTTCCGAACGGTTGATGAATTTCGTCGAACGAGCGCCGCGACGGCGTTCGAGATCCTGCCCGCTCGGCTCCTTTCTACCGACTTCGAGCGGCGCTTTTCTTTTTTCCTCCGCGATCACGATCCCGGTGTTTCTCGGGACGTCGTCGCGCGAGCCCCCTTCCTCGCGAAGAGAACATCCAACCGAGGACCAACACAGTGGCGCGAGCCCGGATGAGCTCACGTCCCACAAACCGATCATCGAGGCGCGCAACGGACGACGGAAGACGACACCTTTCCGACACCGATGGCTTCGGCCGAAAGAGTCCCTACCACCCGAGCTTCGGGTGGCGCACCACGTTCCGATCGAAGGAGACGCTATCGCTATGCAGGCTGCAACGGACGTCAGTTTCAAGGTGGGTGACAAGGCCGTTTATCCGGCCCAAGGAGTCGCCGAGATCATCAAGATCGAAGAGAAAGACATCGCCGGCTCGCGTCAGCGCTTCTACGTCCTCCGTATCCTCGACACCGATCGAAAAATCATGGTCCCGGTCTCGAACGCCAGCGCCGTCGGCCTCCGTCAGGTCATCAGCGAGGAAGAGATCCTGGAGATCTTCGACATCCTCAAAGAGCGCACCATCGCGTTCGACAAGCAGACCTGGAACCGCCGCTACCGCGGGTTCATGGACAAGATCAAGACGGGGTCGATCTACGACGTCGCCGAGGTCCTCCGCGATCTGTACCGGTTGAAGACCGACAAGCAGCTCTCGTTCGGCGAGCGACGCATGCTCGACAACGCCCGCACGCTCATCGTGAAGGAAATCGCCATCGCGCGCGAGCAGACGGAAGACGACGTGAAGAACGAGATCGAAGCGCTCTTCGTCAGCAACTGAGCGAAGCGGACGGCGCCTTCGTGGGCGCGTCCGACCGCGCATCGACGCGCGAAACCACGCAACGAAGCAACGAACGCACGAGAACGGGTCCGCACGACGAGCGGGCCCGTTTTCGCATTTCGCGCCCGCATTTCGGGGCGCGTCACTCCGTTTCGAGAAAGCCGAAGTCCCAGGATTCGTCCGGCTCGCGGAGGCCGGCGACGGCCGATTCGACGCGACGGAGGAGCTCCGCAGGCGCGGACGACGTCGCGGGGCGAACGCCGACGGCGACACGGCCCGGCCAATGCCACACCCGCGCAGCGGTCACGCCTTCCACGCCATACACGAGCTCGAGCGTTCGACGAATGCGGGCTGGGAGTGGCTCGGGCGTGCTCATGTCGATTTCGTTACGCTAACGCGGAATAAAAAACGTTCAAGCGAACCACCGCTCGAGCCAAGTCGATCCGGCGTGATGCGCGCGACGTCACTTCGACAGGACGTCCGTCGTGATTTCGTCGACGCGATAGGCGCGCTCCGCGGCGTGGTCCTGAATGAACTTCGAGACTCGCGACGGGTCGACGGGCACGAAGTCGGGGCCCATGGGTCCCAAGACGTCGCCTCCGACGACGAACCGAACCTCGCTCGCGTCACGCCACGTCCGGTCGTAGTACTCCTGCACGCGGAGCGTCCCCGAGCTCTTGCCGCCGCGCCACGCGACGAGCGCGCAGCGCGGGGTGTCGAACGAGGTGACGTTCGTGCCGGAGACGATCTCGACCCGCCACGGGCTCGCGCGGTCGATGACCATGCCGCAGTTCGCGCAGCGCTCTTCTTTTTTGCAAGCCGAGAGGGGGAACGACGCGGCGACGAACACGGTCGAGATCAGGAAGGCGCGGCGGTTCATGGTCGACCGCATGTTCCCTCCTCTCGTCGAAAGGGAAAAGGCGAAGTCGCCATCGCGCACATCCGACGACACGACCTTCGCTCCTTCGAAGCGACCGCGGTCTTTCGTGACGAAGAGCGGTCGTGAGAGGTTGGTCTCGAAACCGTGCCGCGATACCCTGGCACTGTGCGTTCGCCGCGCCCTTTTCGGATTTTTGCTTTGCTCCTCGGAACCCTGGGAGGCTGTTCGCTCACGTCGCTCACGGAGCTGACGCGCGGCGGCGAGCCCGTCGACGACGCAGGGACGATGGCCGAAGACGCCGCCGTCGATGCCGCAGAGCCGGGAGACACGGGGAGCGTCGATGAAGACGCCGGCGCGGATGCCTCCACGAACGACGCGGAGACGGACGCGGACGCCTCGCTCGACGCGGGCGATGATTGTCCAGCGACGTCGTTTTGCGACGACTTCGAGCACGACGATTTGATCGGCCCTTGGGATCGAAGCTACCTCATCGCGGGCGGCACCCTCGCGGTGGGGACCGAGCACGCGCGCTCGGGGACGCGATCGCTCCGCGTGACGACGAGCGACAAGAGCAACAGCGGCGCGATGATCGAGAAGACGCTCGGCAGCGCCAAGCGTTACCGGCTCTCCTATTTCCACTACATCGACAAAATCATTCGGCACTCGAACGTCACGGCGCTCTCGTTCCGGTACGAGACGGCGGATCGGATCGTCTACCTCCTGTTCAACGATCAAAACGTGAAGGTCATGGAGGAAGAGCAACCCAAGTCGGGCTCCTTCTTCTACGAGGAGAAGGGGCAAGCGCGCGCCATGATCGTCGGGCGCTGGGTTCCCGTCGTCTTCGAGGTGAACTTGGACGTCACGCCGCAGCATCTGATGGCGACGTACGACGGCAAGCTCCTCTACGACGGGGCGCTGGCCAAGACGTTCGGGCCCACGGCGCCGGACGTGACGGCCGGAGTGACGTACTCCGAGGCGGGCGAGCCTTACACCATCGAGATCGACGATCTGCGCGTCGACCTCCTGCCATAAGGGCGGCCTCGGGGCTTGCTCGCAGGCGCGTCGTCGCGACGCGAGGCGGTGGCTCGTCGCGAGGCTCCCGCTCGTCGAAAGAGCGATGCGACGCGAGGCGCCGGCTCATCGAAAGAGCGATGCGCCGCCGGAGACGATCGCGTAACGAACGACCGGCAGCACGCCGAGCGCGAGGACGACCATCCATGCGACCGCGCCGCGCCTCAAGCGAAGGCGGGCGAAGACCGCGAGCGCGTCGGTCGTGGCGGAGCTTCGCGACAAGAGCGCGCTGGCGGCGGCGCCGGCGACCCACACGACGGAGGCGAACATCGCGCCGTAGAGGAAATAGCCGATGCCGCCCGCGTCCGCCCGGAGCAGGCAGAAGGGGCAAACGTGCTGCGGGACCTCGAAGACGTGGGGCGCCACCTCGAGGACGGACGCGGCGAACGCGAACGGCCAGGCGACGAGCGAGACGAGGCCCGCGACGGCGACGCGCTTCCTCGTGGGGGTCCGGGAAGCCGACCACGACACGACGATGGCGGCGATCACGCCCACGATGGCGAGCGCCGTCGCGAGCGTGCGGGTCGTCGACGAGGAGGCGTGGACCAGCGACGTGGGAGGCGGCGCGACCAACGAATCGAGGCGCACGGAGCAACACGACGCGACGACCGTCAGGTCGATCTTGCCGAAGAACTCGAACGCGAGCCAGAGATCGACGAGCGACACGGGGAACATCGCGAGCGTGAGCACCGACAGGGGGCGCGCGAGGTCGAAGGCGCGGACGCGGCCGTCGAACGCGTAGATTTGCGTGAGCACGCCGGCGAAGATGGCCGCGATCGTCGTGGCGGCGAGCGAACGGAAACCGCCCTCGGCGGAGTCGAAGACGCCGTAGGCGCACATGGCGCCGCGCACGTCGCGGCTCAGGCGATCGGCCGAGAGGACCGTGAGCGCGAGCGTCGCCACCTGGACGACGGCGCCGATGCGGACGAACGTGGCGCCGAGCTCCATGCGCTTCTCGAGCGCGAGCTGGCCTTCGGTCGCGCGTTGCACGTCGAAGTGGCGGAGGACCTTCTGCGCGGTCAGGGCGCCCCGCGCGAAGAGCGCGCATGCGACGACGCCCGCGACGAGGCGCAGGAGCACCCAGGGCTCGAGGAGGTTCACGATCGCACCCGCGGGGCCATCATCCGCGGTCGACCCTAGCGCAGCGAGGGGGAGACTTCCCTACGTTGATCGGCGTCAGGGCAGGATCCGACCCGAGGCGAGGTCCAGCACGCGGGTGACGCCGGGGTGCTTCGCGATGCGGGCGTCGTGCGTGGCCACGAGGACGGCGCGGCCGTCTTTGGCGATCGAGGCGAGCTCGTCGGCCATCGCGTGGGCGCGGGCGTCGTCGAGGTGCGCGGAGGGTTCGTCGAGGACGAGCAGCGGAGGATCGTTCACCAGCGCGCGGGCGAGGGCGATGCGCTGTCGTTCGCCGCCGGAGAGCCGACGCGCGACGACGCCGGCCCGATCCCACAGGCCGAAGCGCCCGAGGAGGTGGCGGGCACGTTCTTCGTCCGACGCACGGACGCCGTCCGGGACGCGGGGGAGGAGGACGTTGTCGAGCGCGGTGAGGTTTTCGACGAGCTGCAAGTCCTGGAAGACGAAGCCCACGCGGCCGCGACGGACGGCGGCGCGGTGCGCGTCGCGAAGGCGCGAGGTGGGCACGCCGTCGAGCAAGACCTCGCCGCTGGTCGGGGAGAGCATCGCGCCGACGATGGCGAGGAGCGTCGTCTTGCCGCTCCCGCTCGGGCCTCGCACGACGACGAACTCACGACGCGCCAAGTCGAACGAGATGCCGTCGAGGATCGTGCGCTTCTCTTGGCCGTCCCAGACGCGTTTGACGACGTCGCGCACACGGACCGCGGCGTGTTCGGGCGGGGCAAGGATGGACACCCCGTCGCCCGCGGGAGGGCCGATCGCGTCGGAAACCGTCGGGAGCGACATCCGGAGATTGTGCCAACGTGAGCCAACCCACGGCAAGCTGTCAGGGTGGACCGACGGATTTGCTCGAATGAGCTTGGATTTTTTTGTGGCACACGTCATGCTTAAGCGCCTTCGGGTCGTCATGCGTGCCGTGCGAATCGCCTTCGCTTTCGGAATTTGCGCTGCGCTTTCGAGCGCGGTGTGGAGTTGCTCGCTCGACGGCGGGATCAACCCGCAGCCGCTCCCACCGGACGGCGAGAAGAACAACGGGGACGACGACGGCTTCGGAAGCGGGTCGGAGAGCCCCGGAGCCGCCGACGCCTCCTCGGGGGGAATCGGCGACGCCGGCACCGCACCGCCCGATTCCGACCACGACGGCGGCAAAGACGGAGATGCCGGCGATGCGCTCGATGGCGGCATCGACGGCGACGGCGGAGATGCCGGCGATGCGCTCGATGGTGGTGACGCCGGGGACGCGACGACCCAGGGAGATGCGTCATGAAGCGCGCGACGATCGTCGTCGGGGGCGTGGGGCTCGTGCTCTTCGGGTTCGTGGCGTGCGGCATCAATCCGCAGCCGCTTCCTCCCGACGACATCAGCGGCACCCCCACCGGTCAAGAGCAAGACGCCGGAAAGGCGCCGGGGCGAGACGATGGCAGCACGGATCCGAACTCGGGCGCCGGCGACGCCGGAGGGCCGCCCACGGATCAGGACGCCAGCTTGAGCGAACCGGACGCGGCGACCGACGCGGGCGATGCCGATGCGGCGACGGACGACGCGGGCGACGCCGAGGTCGACGGCGGCTCGGACGCGGCGACGGACGACGCCGGCTGACGACACTGGCTGACGGCGCCGACGAAACGGGTCGGAGCCCTCGCCGCTCAGCGCGACGCTTGCGGTTTTTGCACGTACTCTTCGAGCACGCTGGCCGTGAAATCGGCGAGGAGGCCGTCCGTCACGCGCAGGCGCCGCGACAGGTCCCGCGCCAGGTTCAGCACGATGAGCGCGTAGGACTTCAGGTCGTAACGGTAGAGCGCGTCCATCTCTTCCGTCGTGATGCGGAGGAGGCGGGCGGGGCCGAGCGCCCGAACCGTGGCCGAGCGCGGCTGCATGTCGATGATGGACATTTCGCCGAAGCCGTCGTTCGGACCGAGGATGGCCACCCGCGTCTCGCGGCCGCGGCGGCTCTTCTTCAGGACCTCGATCTCGCCGTCGAGCACGACGTACATCTCACGCGCCGGATCGCCCTCGCGGAACACGCAGTCGCCGGCGGCGACGTTGCGGACCGAGAGCGTCGCGACGAGATGACGGAGAAACTCGTCCGAAAGGGCCCCGAAAAGGCCGACTTCGCGGAGCTGAGTGACCGTCACGGGAGGGTCGGAAGGCCGCGGTGCGGGAAGATGTTCCGCCATCGTCTAACACATCGCGCCGAACGGGCCGTCTGTCCAGCACGACCACGCGTTCGGCGAGCGACTCACGAGCAGATCCCGAACTCGATCCCGTCGACCATCTCTTTCGTCGAGAACCCTTGGCACACGCTCGCGCCGCCGCAGTCGTTCGTGCCGACACGGCACCACCGTCGGCACTCGGAGGTCGTCTCGTTGCCTTGCTTGAGCGTGATGCACACGAGCGTGGGGCCGCAGGACTCCGTCTCCGAGCACGGCTGTTTCTCGGTGAGGTTGCCGCCGGCGACGCAATCGGTGCTCCCGGCGCCATCGATGGAGCACACGCCCGTGCCCGCCGGTGTCACGCCGCCGCAGGCCGAGGGATCGCGCAAGTCGCAGCGTTTCGTGCACACCTCGAAGTTCGGGATGGGCACGTCGTCGGAGGCCGAGAGGGCCACGCAGCTCCCGTTCGCGCAAGAATCACCGCCGACCTTGCAGAAGGCGTGGCAGGTGCCGAAGACGCACGTGAGCCCCTTCGCGCAGCCGGACGTCGTCGTGCACGGGAGGCCGGCGTCCGCCTTGCCGAAGGCGACGCACCCGACGTTGCCGGAAAGGTCTGCGATGTCGCAGGTTTCCGATGACGCGCAGCCGCACTGCGGAACGAGGCCGCAGGCGTTTCCGGGGGGGGACGTCACGCAAGTGCCGGAGGCGTCGGGGACGTCCGCGTCGCTGCCGGCGTCGGTGTCGGGGACTTCGGGGCCGCTGTCGGGCTTGCCGGACGGCGGTTTGCCCTGCGGGGGGTTCTCCGTGGGAACCGAGCTCGGGCCGGCGTCGTCGACCACGTCGGGCTCGGCGGACGGGGACGACGAGCACGCCCCGATCGGCACGAACGCCGCCACGGCCATCCATCCCCATTTCGAACGACGCATCATACGGTTCCTCGCGCGACCTCAATTCGAGGGGGCGCCGAGCTCCTTCGAGAAGACGATGCGGCGACGGCCGGGGCCCGCGTAGTCCTCGATTTCCCGGGCTTCCCAGCCGACGGCC
>JBGAHN010000065.1:0-28674 GCA_044226145.1 Labilithrix sp.
ACGCGCTCCGAGTGACGATCCTTCCCGACTCGAGGTACGCCATCGCCCACGTGCAGTCGTCGAGCTTGCGCACCGACGGCTCGCCCATCTCGAACTCGCCGTCGGGCCCGCCTCCGGCCCCCCGCAAAACGGACACGCACGCTCCGCCCCAGCCCTCACCGTTCCAGCACTCGTACGCGCCTCGCTCGAGAATCGCCTCCGAACGCACGCGTTGAAGCATCATCGGACCGTGCTGACGCCCGGCGCGCACGCCGTAGACGTAAACGTAGTCCCCATCCAACTGCATCGTCTGCATCTGGAACGCGTCTTGGTTCGCGTCGTCGTTGCCGAACCGAATCGGCGCGCGCGCGAAAGAGCCACCCCCGGCGACTGAAACCGCCATTCCCGCGTAGTTCGTGCGCCAGAGTCCGGGGTAGTCCTCGGGGCAAACGCCCTTCCAATTCTTGATGGACATGTACGAAACGACCTGCCTGCCGTCCTTCAGCGTGACGCCGTCGTTCGGGATGATCGTGAACTCGCCGTTGCAGCCGCTCTTCGCGCTGTCCATGATCTGAGCTCCGGAGCCCGTCAGCACGATGCCGTCCGAAGGCCTCGACGCCGAATGCAACATCACCGGCGAGCGCCAATGACCATCGACCCCAGGCGCCGGGGGAAGCGGGGTCGAAAAGGTGTCTCCGAACAAGAACCCGACGTCACTTTTGCCGATGAGGAACGGAATGCCGAGGTCCGTCCCATTCACGTCGAAGGCGATGCTCGACGTCCCCACGCCCGTGATGGGCCCCTTCCGGACCGCCGGCATACCGCCGCCCGCGAGATAGACCGAGTCGTCGCAGACCGCGTCGTTGCATTGCTTCGCTTCGTCCTGTCCCTTCGGCGCTTGATCGACACCTTGCTGGCACTCCGGCGAGCTCGGGGAGGTGCTGCAATTCGACGTGGTCTCCGCGGCGTCCGCGGTCGTACGCGGGATGATGTACACGCACTGATCGCCGACCAGCGAGACCGAATCTCCCCCCGCCAGCGGGTCGTCGCCGTTCTCCGCGAGGGGCCGAAGGGGCGACCGCGACGCCAGCGACGGCGCCGGCTCCGATGCGCGCGCGTTCTGAGAACGCAGATCCGCGACCATGCGCGCGAGCACGTCCCTCGCGGCCGGATCGCCGCCGAGCGAGTTCTCGATCACCTGGACCCCCGCCCCCTTCGGCGCCTCGAGCCGAAGCTTCGAACGACGCGTGCCGACGTCGAGCATCGCATCGAAGGTCGTCGCGCTCCCCCGTGCAGCCCGGTATCCGAACGTCACGAGAGGCTCGTTCTTCGCGTCGTAGCCGCGCACGGTGATGGCGGAGCCGTCCTCGCGGAGCCCCCACGAAAAGACGCCGATCGCCTCCTGCGTGGCCGTCGACGCCCGCACCACGACGCGGTCCGTCGGAGCCGGCGCCGCTTCCTCCTCGCGAGCACTGGAACACGAGGCGAGCAACGCCGCCGAAAATAGGGCCAGCGGCAGGAGAGCGCTCTTCATCGGGCTGATCGAGCCCATACGCAACATTCACACCGTCGACCGAGCCGTCACCTAACCCATCGACGAAACTGAGGTTATCTCGGCGGGCAGGCCCCCTCGCGGATCCGCTGGTTCAAGACCGCGGAACGAATCGTTCCCAACGCCTCGAGGCGACGGGCGACGCTCGCTGCCGTCGGCGCACGACACGACCGCCGCGTCGGACGCCCGAATCCCCCACGTGTCCCGGCGCGCATCCCCGGCGCGCGGGCGCGGCGCGTGGACCGCCCATTTCGTCGAAAGGCGTTGGAAGGAGGCCATTCGTTGCTCTAATGTCCCACCTCCATTCGCTCCTGGGATCCCGGGACTTGCGTGAGGCGGAGACGATGAGCGGCCATTCGAAATGGGCAACGATCAAACACAAGAAGGGCGCCGTCGACGCCAAGCGCGGCAAGCTCTTCACGAAGCTCATCAAAGAGCTGACCGTCGCGGCGCGCATGGGCGGTGGTGAGCCGGCGAACAACCCGCGGCTCCGCAAGGCCATCGCCGACGCGAAGGCGCAGTCGATGCCCGGCGACACCATCAAGAACGCCGTCAAGCGCGGCACCGGTGAGATCGAGGGCGCGGCCTACGAAGAAGTCCTCTACGAAGGCACGGGCCCCGGCGGCACGCTCTTCCTCGTCGAGGGCGCGACGGACAACCGAAACCGCACCGTCGCCGAAATCCGCAAGTTCTTCGAAAAGCACAACGGCAACCTCGGCGGCGCCGGCGTCGCGGCCTGGGCCTTCGATCGGCGCGGCGTCATCACGCTCGACAAGGCCGCGGCGACGGAAGATCAGCTCATGGAAACGGCCGTCGGCGCGGGCGCCGAGGACTACACCGACGACGGCGAGACCTGGTCGTTGACCACGCCCGTCGAGGCCCTGCAGCCGGTCCTCGACGCGCTCGAGGCCGCGAAGATCCCCGTCAAGGCCTCGCAGCTCGCGTTCCTCCCGAAGAACAAGAAGTCCGTGACCGGCCGCGACGCCGAGCTTTGCCTGAACCTGGCCGACGTGCTCGACGATCACGACGACGTCCAGAACGTCTACGCCGACTTCGACGTCTCCGACGAAGATCTGGCGCGCCTGTCGTGAGGGCGACGCGGTGAGCACGCCGGCCGACGTCACCGTGCTCGGGCTCGACCCCGGGACGCGCAACTTCGGCTGGGGCGTCGTGCGGCGCGCGGGGGCGCGGTTCGTCCACGTCGCGCACGGCATCATCCGCGCCGGCGAAGGCCGGCCGCTCGGCGAGCGCCTCGTGACGATCGAGCGCGCGCTCGTCGAGGTCCTCGAGACCTACACGCCGCGCGAAGCGAGCATCGAATCGATCTTCTTCGCGAAGGACGCACAAGCAACCGCGAAGCTCGGGCACGCGCGGGGCGTCGCGCTCCTCGTCTGCACGCGCTCCGGCGTCGAGGCTTTCGAGTACGCCCCGGCGCGGGTGAAGCGCACGGTCACCGGCGCCGGTCGCGCCGAAAAATCGCAGGTGGCCCAGATGATGCGCATCGTGCTCGGGCTCGCCGAGACGCCGAAGGCCGACGCCGCGGACGCGCTCGCCATCGCCGTGACGCACTTGCAAGGTCGAGCGCGCCCCGTTTCCGCAGTCCCCGCCCTTCGTTCGGCGAATCGGCGGTAGCGGCCGCCCCCGACGGCGTTTTTTCCACGGCCAGGCTTTCGCAACGCCCGTGGGAACACCGGCACGAAAAGTCCGGCCAGGGGGTACCGTGTGCGCCGCAATATTGCAGCCCCTTGCTACGTCCAATAGGAAGGTGGCCACGAAAGCTCGGCCACGAGCGAGCCCACCGTCATCGATTCTTCCGGAGATCCCGACCCGCCATGCGCCTTTTCCCCGCTCCGCTCGTCCTCTCGGCGTTCGTCGCGCTCGCCGTGCCGACCTTCGCGACCGACAGCGCCGCCCAGGCCACCGCGAAGGCCCTCCCGGCCGCGAAAGCCAACGACGTCGCTCAAAAAGTGCAGGCGTTCTACGACAAGACCTCGACCTTCGCGAGCGACTTCACCCAGGAGTTCTTCGTCAAATCGCACAACGTGCGCAAGGCGTCGAAGGGCCGGGTCATCTTCTCGAAGCCCGGCAAGATGTACTGGGAGTACGCGAACCCCGCCGGCAACCGCGTCGTCTCCGACGGCACGACCCTCAAGGTCTACGAAGCGGCGAACAAGCAGATGTTCGAGCAGAACGTCGACAAGTCGCAATACCCGGCGGCGCTGTCGTTCCTCATCGGCGGCGGCCGACTCCCCGAGGTCTTCACGTTCGAGCTCTACGACGGCGCGACGATGAACTTCCCCGGCGGGCAAGTGCTCGTCGGGACGCCGAAGCAGCCGACGCCGGCGTATCAGAAGGTCCTCTTCTACGTCGACGCGCAGACCGCCCAGGTCCGGCGCGTGCTCATCGTCGACGGCCAAGGCAACAGGAACCGCTTCGATTTCGAGAACCCGCGCGTCAACGAGCCCGTGAAGGACGACCAGTTCAAGTTCGTCCCGCCGCCCGGCACGCAGATCATCAAGCCTTGATCGATCGATCGGTTCGCCCCGCGCGATCCGTGCCCTCGCCCCTCGAAAGATGCGCTAAGGGGCAAGTCCGATGACCGAACCGGACGACGCCGAACCGATCCCCGCACGCAAGCGGCGCTCGCTGACGAACATCGGCGGTGCGATCGACACCGGCGGCGATCCGCGCGCGAGCGAAGCCCTCGCGTACGCGCTCGAGGTCGCGCAGGACGACGACGCCGACGCCCCCGATCGCGCGCACGTCCACGGGTTTCATGCGTACCCCGCCCGCGCGCATCCGGTGACGATCCGGCGGCTCATCGAGTCGTTCGTCCCGGAGGACGGCGTCGTGCTCGATCCGTTCTGCGGCTCGGGCACCGTGCTCGTCGAAGCGATGCTCGAAGGGCACGACGCGATCGGCACCGATCTCAACCCGCTCGCCGTCATGCTCGCGCGGTCGAAGACGCACCCGCGCAAACCCGAGCACACCGCCGCGCTCGTGGCGTCGGCGCGCGAGGTGGCGGCGTTCGCGGACGCGCGGCGCAAGGCCAAATCCGGCGCGACGCGGCGGCTCCCTCCGGAGGACGTCGCCCTCTTCGCGCCGCACGTGCTGCTCGAGCTCGACGGCCTGCGCGCGGGCATCGAGAAGGCAGCGCCCGAAGCGCGGCCGGACCTCTTGCTCGTGCTCTCGTCGATCCTCGTCAAGCTCAGCCAAAAACGCGGCGACACGTCGGACGAGGCGACGACCAAGCGCATCGCGACGGGCTACCCGGCGCGGCTCTTCGTGAAGAAGGTCGAGGAGCTCGCGCGGCGGTTCGACGCTTTCGCGGCGCTCCTCCCCGCGCCCCCACCGCGTGCGCGCGTGATGCCGGACGACGCGACCGCGCTGGGCAAACTCGAGGATCGCTCGGTGGACGCGGTCGTCACGTCGCCACCCTACGTCGCCACGTACGACTACCTCGCGCACCACGAGCTCCGGCTCCGCTGGCTCGGCCTCGACCCGCGCCGCTTCGCGCGAAACGAGCTCGGCGCGCGGAGGAACTACGAGCGGCGCACCCCCGAAGAATCACGCATGGCCTGGATGAGCGAGCTCGAGCGCTTCCTCCGCGCGGTCGTCCGCGTCACGCGCCCCGACGCGCCCGTGCTCCTGCTCATCGCCGACTCCGCGTCTCCGCGCGGACCACGCGGCGAGCCGCCGCACGCGCTCCGCGCGGACGAGATCGTGGCAGAGGTCGCCGCGCGCGTCGGTTCCTTGGTCCCCATCGCGCGCGCTTCGCAAGAGCGCCCGCACTTCCACGGCCCGACGATGCGAGCCTTCGCCGAACGGCCGCGGGCCGAGCACGTCCTCCTTTTGCGACGAACGGAGGACCGAGCACCGCGCCGCGAACGAGGCCCCGAACGAGCGCCAGGGCGCCCTCCCAAGGGGGGCGAACGGAAGTCCCATCCGCGACATTAAGTGCTATAGGCGGCCGCATGCCCACGGTGACGTTCGAGTCGAGCGACGGCTCCATCAAGAAGACGGTCGACGTGCCGAACGGCGGCTCTCTCGCGGACATTTGCGACGACCACGAGGCGCCGATCCCGTTCTCGTGTCGGAGCGCGAGCTGCGCGACGTGCCACATCGAGGTGCTCGAGGGCCAGGAGGCGTTCTTGCCGCCCGAGGACGAAGAGCTCGACGTGCTCGACGCCATCGACGCCGAAGCGCCGCGCTACCGCCTCGCGTGCTGCGCGAAGATCCGGGCTGGGCAGGGCCTCGTCCGCGTGCGCGCGCAGAACGACTACTGACCGACCACGCCACCGGCGACGAGCGCGCCCGCACCAACGGCGCGGCTTCCATGGTCCACGTACGGCTCGGGTGTCGGCCCTTTCCCGCGGTGGCGCTCGCCTCGCCTCGCGGCCCGACCGCGCACGTGAGCACACGCTTTTCGGGCGTTTTCGTTCGCAGCGCGTAACGTTTTTCGCGGCGACGGTGCGTGCTCCTTGGTTGACGGATCGTGCACGCGGGGCGTACCAGTTGCGAGTTCCAATTCGGTGACGCCGCGGTGGCACGTGGCGAAAAGTGTGCAAGGAACCAAGCCGCATGTCGCAGTCGTTCGAACGGAGAAGCGAGGTCACGGGCCTTCGACAGCAGGCCACGACGCGGGGTTCGAACGACGCCTCGGCGCGCGCCGCGATCGCCGTCGTCGAACCCGCGGTCAAGACGCTGCCGACGCCGGCCGTCTCGACGAACTTCCTGAAGCGCGCGATCGAGAACTTCGCCGTCCAAGACGCCCTCGTCGGCGTCTACTTGCTCCTCCTCCTCTTCGCGCTCGCCGTCGGCAATGGCCCGAACCGTGAGCAGTGCGCCTGGATCGTCGTCGCCGATCTCACGTTCTTCCTCGCGGCGATCACGATCACGCGCGGCGGCGTCCTTCGCCAAGGCAGCTTCGCGAACTCGCTCGTCTACCGGCTCGCGGTCTTCCTGCCGGTCTTCCTCTCCTACTTCCAGCTCAAGCAAATCGCGCCGGCCGTCACGACGCGCGCGGTCGACGCGGATCTCGTCGCGTTCGATCTCCGGGTCTTCGGCGTGGAGCCCTCCCTCGCGTGGGACCGCTACGTCAACCCGCACACGACGGAGTGGTTCGCGTTCTTCTACTTCGGCTACTTCTTTCTCCTGAGCGCGCACGTGCTGCCGATGATGTTGAACGCGTCGAACCGCTTCCGGCTCGCGCACTTCTCCCTCGGCATCCTGTTCATCTGCTGCGTCGGCCACATCGTCTACCTGATCGTGCCGGGCTGGGGTCCGTACCGCCACCTCGCCGAGCACTTCGAGCACCCGCTCGAAGGCGGCCTCTTCTGGGGCCTCGTCAAGGCGACGGTCGAAGCCGGCGGCTCGCTCAAGGACATCTTCCCGAGCATCCATACGGCGATCCCGTCGTACTTCGCGATGTTCTCGTACATGCACCGGCGCGCCTTCCCGTTCCGGTACACGTGGCCGATCCTCGCGTTCTCCTCGACGCAGATCATCGGCGCGACGATGTTCCTGAGGTGGCACTACCTCATCGACATCATCGCGGGGTTGACCCTCGCGGCGACGGCGGTGCTGCTCAGTCACCGCGTCGTCACGTGGGAGACGATGCGTCGGAAGGAAAAGAAGCGGCCGCCGATTTTCACGCTCCTGCACTGGCCGCGCGCCCGACGCGTCCACTGAGCGTGACGCGTCCACTGAGCGCGACGCATCCACTGAGCGCGACGCGTCACGCGCCCGTCCGGCGTCCGTAGCACGATCGTTGCCGCACCGCGAAATGGCCGGAACGGAGCGGCGCACCCGCGCGAGTCATGCTAAGGGAGCCGTGCCCAGACGCGGATGTGCGTTCTTGGATTCCTGGCCGCCATTCGAAGCCTCGCTTCGGAGCGCGCTTTCTTGAAGGAGCTCGTCGATGCAGCAGCAGCAGATCCGGAGATTGGCCTTCTTCCTCGGCGCGACCGCCGCGTTCGCCGGAGGCATGTTCGTCGTCGCCTGCGGAACCGACAACGGCGACACCAACGACGTGCCGACGCCGCAAGTCGACAGCGGTGACAACACCAACAAGAAAGACGCGGGCGGAAAGAAAGACTCGGGCGACGTGGGCGAAGAAGACGCCGACGTCACCGATCCGGACGCGGACACCACGGGCGGCGACGCGGACTGTTCGAAGGCGCCGAAGCTCCGTGACAACACGAAGGGCTTCTACTGTTCGTTCTTGCCGCTCGGCGACGCGGGCGCCGACGCCGGCAACACCGGGCCGTATTGCGACAACGACGAGACGTGCTGCAACCCGGCCGACAACGCCGACAAGACGCACAACACGTCGTTCTGCGCGTCCGCGAAGAACGGCGCCGCGGGCTGCAAGTCGTTCGCGGAGGCGCACGCGGCCGACGGCCTCGCCTGGCCGGAGGTCCCGGAGAAGCCCGGTTCGAGCTGGGAGTGCGCGGACAACGTCGCGTGCGGCGGCGAGGGTTGGTCCTGCTGCATGTTCACGAGCTCGCAGTACACCGATCCCAAGGACATGGTGAACATCGGCAACTCGACCGACAAGACCATCCCGAAGGAGTGCAGCGCGAAGCAGGCGTTCAAGCAGGGCGGCACCCACTGCGTCCACGACAACGCGTGCCCCGCCGGCGACAAGACCGAGATCAAGCTGTGCAGCTTGAGCGACAAGAACTGCCCGAACGGCACGACGTGCACGCCGTTCGCCGGGTTCTTCCGCGACCTCGGCTACTGCCGCTGAAGGGACGACGTCTCCACGAATCGCGCGGCGCCTCGCGAAGGCCCGCGCGATTCGCGTTTTGTGCGCGCGATGCGCGGAGACTCGGGCGAGGCTCGCGCGCAGGGGCCCTTCGGACCGCTCAGACGTGGGCGAGGATCCAGGTCGCCATGACGTCGACGAGCTCGGGCCAACAAGGCTCGTTCAAGACCTCGTGGTAGAGGCCCGGGCGCTCGTCCCACGTCTTGTCCTTGCTCCCCGCGGCGTCGAACACGCGCTTGGCCGCCGCGAGGCTCGCGACTTTGTCGTCGTCGCCGAACACGACGTAGAGCGGCAGCGAAAGGCGCGGCGCGTCGGCGAGGGCCCTTGCTTGGGCGGCGGCCGTCTCGGTGAACCAGCGCGCCGTCGCGTTCTTGAAGATGAGCGGATCGGTGTCGTACGCGCGCGCTTGCGCCGGATCGTGCGTGAGATCCTTGCCCGCGAGGCCCGACGGCAGCCCCAGCTTCGGGACCACGCGGGAGGCAATTTTCCCGGCGAAGATCTTCGCCGCAGGCACGTCGAGCGCGAGGCCGAAGAAAGGCGCGCTGAGGAGGAGCCCGCGCCAACCGGACGGATCGTCGAGCACGCTCGTCGTCGTGACGAGGCCGCCGAGGCTGTGACCGAAGAGGAACGTCGGGGCGCCCTTCGCGCGCTCTTGCACCACGGCGCGGAACTCGCGGAGATCGTCGAGGTAGTCCTCGAAGCGATCGCAATAGCCGCGCGTCCCACCGGCCCGACCGTGCCCGCGGTAGTCGATGGACACCGATCCGATCCCGCGCTCGGCGAGCGCCGTGGCGACGTGGGCGTAGCGCGCGCCATAGTCCGCGTACCCGTGGACGATCCCCAGGACCGCCTTCGTCCCCGACGACGGCATCGCCGACGACACGTAGAGGTCCGGGCCCTTCGTCGTCCGACGCTTGAGCACGCCTTCGTCGCGATCGATCCCGCTCATCGGTTCCTCCGTCGTTCCATCGTTCGTTCGTCGTTCGTGCGGGCGCGCGATCCCTCGGTCATGGGAAGGCGAGCGTCGCTTGCATATAGATGTATTGTGCAACTTTCGGCGCGGCGACCGTGCCGTCGGGTTGCGTCGCGCCGCGCGCCTCGGCGCTCATGACGGCGCGCGCGGCGTCGCCGAGGAGGAGCCCCGACCACGACGCCCGCAGCTCGAGCGGCACGAGCGGACGCCACGCGACGGAGGCGTCGAGCTCGTGACCGAGCGAGGCGTCGGGGGTGGACGTCCCGGGGACGAACCCGGCGGCGACGAAGGCCGCGGACGGCGTCGTTCGACCGACCGCGCCGAGGTAGCTGCCGATCCATTCGCCCGACGTCTCGGCGAGGCGCGCGTAGCGGTAACCGAGCGTCAGGGTCGTGTCGCGCGACGGCGACACGCGGGCACGGGCGGTCGCGTCGAAGAGGTTCGACCACGCGAACAGATCCATCGCGCCGTGAAACCGCTGCGGATCGGGCAAGAGCGGGTCGAACTGACGGTAGGTGGATCCCCCGTCGTCGCCCGACGCGTACGATCCGCCGATCCGGAACGCCGGCGTCCACGCCGCGTCGGGGAAGCGCTTCTCGACGTGGGCGGCGGCCGCGTACGCCGCGATCGACGTGCTCGACCCGAGCGCGATCGACGTCGACCGCCCGAGCTGGTAGGCGCCTTCCACGCCGTAGTCCCAGCCTTCGTTCTCGCCGGAGACGCGGAGCGCGCCGGTGTAGGTCTCGCCCGAGAGGCGCGCCGCCTGGAAGCGCGAACCGTCCGTGTCGGCGCCCGAACGCGACACCCGCGCGAGGGCGTAGAGCTCGACGCGCAAGAGTGGCGATGCCGTCCATCGACCGAGCGCGCCGTAGAGCTGGACCCCCGAACGCGTCGATCCGGACGTGTCTCCGAACGGCGCGCCGAGGGGGCGAGGCGCTTCGAGCAGCGCCGCCAAGACCTCGGCGTCGAACCGCCCCGTGGCGACGTGGCCGCGAACGGCGTCGAGCGAGCGGCCCGTCGGCGAAAAATCCGCGCTGCCGAGGAGCCGGCCCTCTCCCCAAACGACGGCCTGCCGGCCGACGCGGACGTACGCGGGGCGACCGCCCTTGCCGTGGAGCTCACCGAACGCTTCGTAGACGCCGAACGTCCCGGCGTCCGCCGACGTGCCGAGCGAAGCCGACGGCGCCGAGCCGAGCGCGCGCGCGTCTTGGAGGGTCAGCTTCCACCGCACGGCCTCGCGATCGGCGGTCACACCGAGGCGGACGCGTTCGGCGACCGACCACGCGTCACGGACGCGGGATCGGAACCGGCCGCGGAGATCGTAGCCGCCCATGTCCGGTGGATCGCGCCGGTATTCGCCGCGCGTCCGGAGCTCCGCCTCCGGGGAGAGCGTCCATTCGCCGACCGCGATCGACGCCGGCGCCGACTCCGCGGACTGCGCGGCCGCATCGCGCGAGGCCGTCACGAGGACCGACGCCGCGAGGACCGACGCCAGCGCGGAGCTCCCCCCGCGGCGCGTGCGCACCGAACGCCTACCGACGTCGCGTTTCCCCGGACCGAACACGGCGCCCGACGCTACCACGATGTCGGCTCACGGTCTCGGATCGTCCTCGCCCTTCTTGCTCGGCTCGCGCAGCTTCCGGGCGAGCTCGAGGAGCGCCCCGCGCTCGTTGAGCGGCGGATCCGACGTCACCGCCTCGAGCAGCGCGTCGAGCAGGCGCCCGATCGCCGGCCCCGGCGAAAGCCCGAGCTCCACCATCAAATCCTTGCCGTTGATCGCGAGATCCCGCGTCGACAGCGCCGTCCCTTCGGCGAGCACCCGCTCGACGTGCGCCCGGAGCATCGTCAACGCGGCGAGGTCGGCCTCCTTGAAAATCGGCCCTTTTCCCCGCAAATCGGCCTCGTTCAGCGCGTAGAGATCGTCGATGCGATCCTTGCCCACACGGCGAATCCACCGGCGGACCGCGCTGTCGGTCCACGCGTCGTAGTGGAACAAGTGGTGCCGCACGAGGGTCACGATGCGCGCGCGCTCGTCGTTCGAGAAGCGCAGGCGCGTCAGGATCGGATCGGCGATCTCGGCGCCGATCTTGTCGTGGTCGTAGAACGTGTAGTCGTTCGTCTTGTCGCTGAGCGCGCGCGTCCGCGGCTTGCCGACGTCGTGCAAGAGCGCGGCGATGCGCAAGATGGGATCGCCGACGCACGCGTCCAGGCACGCGAGGCCGTGCGTCCAGACGTCGTACGAGTGCCACTTGTTCTGCTCCATGCCCACGCCTTCGAGGAGCTCCGGGCACGTCACGCCCAGGATGCCGCTCGTGCGCATGATCTCGAACGCGCGCGAAGGCTTCTTCGCCTTCATCGTCTTGATCCACTCGTCGCGCACGCGCTCGGCGCTCACCTTCCGGTAGGTCGCGAGCGTCGGCGCGATCGCGGAGAAGGTCGCCGGATCGAGGTCGAACCCGAGCGTCGCGCTGAACCGCGCGGCGCGGAGCACGCGGAGGCCGTCCTCGGAGAAGCGCTCGAGCGGATCGCCGACCGCGCGAAGGATCTTCGCCGCGAGATCCGCGTGACCGCCGAACGGGTCGACGACGACGCCCGTCGCGGGATCGACCGCCATGGCGTTGACGGTGAAGTCGCGCCGCGCGAGGTCCGCGGTGATGTCGTCGACGAAGGTGACCTCGTCGGGGCGGCGGCCGTCCGAATAGGCGGCCTCGCCGCGCAGCGTGGTCACCTCGTAGTGGCGCGTCTGGCGCTCCCCGGTCGGACCGCGTCCGTGCACGACGACCGTGACCGTCCCGTGCGCGATGCCCGTGGGGATGGCGCGGGGGAAGAGCGTCATCAGCTCGTCCGGCCGGGCGTCCGTCGCGACGTCCCAATCGGACGCCGTCTGGCCGAGGAGCGTGTCGCGCACGCACCCGCCCACGATCCACGCGCGCTTTCTCGCCTGACGCAGGCGGTCACAAATGGCGAAGAGATCCTTCGGGACGACGCCGAGGTCGAAGGTCTTGGACGAGGCGAGGGGCGGATTCGACGAAGTCACGACGGAAATTCCTGCAAAAACGTAGTCGGGTACGGGTCGACCACGATACTCTGCTTCCACTTTTCCTTGGGAGGACGAATGAGCTCGAAGACCGTGTGGGGAACTCTTGCGATCGTGGTGCTTGCGGCCGGCGCCGGTGCGGCGTGCAGCTCGGGCTCGGTGGTTCCCGGGGTGGTCGGCAACGACCCGAATTCCGCCGTCCCGAACGGCAACGGCGTCCCCGGGGACTCGAACGGCGTTCCGACCGAGGGCGCGGGAGCGGACGGCCAAGGCGGCGGTGGCACCAACTCGGGACGCAGGCTCATCAACACGCTCAGCCCCTGCGAAGACGACGCCGAGTCTTGCTCGGACGCCGAACTCGACAGCTACGCGAGTTGCGCCACGTCGTCGTGCGACACCCAGCTCCGTACGTGTTACGGCGACTCCTACCAGAGCGGCACCTTCGGTGGCACGTGCGGCGAGTTGTTGAATTGCGTGACCGCCTGCGGATGCAACGACAACGAGTGCCAGAAGAACTGCAAAGACAAGGTATCGAACGACGCGTCGAAGGCCTGCGTCGCGTGCTTGTCGGAGGCGGCGAGCTGCATGAAGTCCGCGTGCGCGGAGCCTTCCTGCTTCCAGGACGACGACCAAGAGACCTCGGAGCCCAAGGACAGCGGCACGTCGACGACGCCCACCGGAACGGCGTGCGCCGAGCTCTCGGCCTGTTGCGCGACGCTCGACGAATCCATCCAATCGCAATGCAACTCGCTCGCGAGCAGCGGCACCGACGACCAATGCAAGTCGACCATCGACGCGCTCCGGGGGCAACAGCTCTGCCCCTGAGCCGATGCGGGGTTCGACCGACCCGCCATGTCGGAGGTCGGTCGAGCCTCGACCTTCGACCCTGACGGTCACGAGCGGTCGCGAGGCCGGTCGAACCCACGCGGTTCGATCGGCCTCGTTCGTTCAGTAGCCTTCGGTCTTGCCGATGATCTCGTTCATGATCTCGCGCGTGCCGCCCCCGATCGGGTAGAGGCGCGCGTCGCGGAACAGGCGCTCGACGAGCACGTCGCGGATGTAGCCGCTGCCGCCGTGGATCTGCACGGCCTCGTCGACGACGAAGGAGCACATGTCCGTCGCGGCGTTCTTCGTCATCGCCGCGAGCCCCGGCACCGCCTCTCCGCGCACGAAGCGCGTCGCGCATTCGCCCACGAGCGCGCGCGCCGCCGCGATGCGCGTCGCCATGTCGGCGAGCTTGTGGCGCACGACCTGGTGACCCATGAGCGACTTGCCGAAGGCCTGCCGCTCGCGCGCGTACGCCACGGATTCGCGGTAGGCGAGCTCGGCGATCGCCACGCACTGCCCCGCGAGGAAGAGCCGCTCCGTCGCGAAGTTGAGCATGATCGCGAGGAAGCCCGTGTTCTCCTCGCCGAGGAGGTTCGCGACGGGCACGCGGCAGTCCTCGAACGACAGCTCCGCGGTGTCGCTCGCCCACCAGCCCATCTTCGCGAGCTTCTTGCTCGTCGAAAAGCCGGGCGTCCCCCGCTCGATGACGAGGAGCGAGATGCCGCCGTGCCCTTCCCCGCCCGTGCGCACCGCCGTCGTGACGATGTCCGCGCGGCACCCCGACGTGATGAACGTCTTCGTCCCGTTGACGACGAAATGGTCACCGTCGCGCACGGCCTTCGTGCGAATGCGCGCGACGTCGCTTCCGGCGTTCGGCTCCGAGATGGCGAGCGCGCTGATCTTCTCGCCACGCAGCACGGGTTCGACGAACCGCTTCTTCTGCTCGGGCGTCCCCAGCTTGACGATGGGCGGCAGCGCGATGCCGTGGCTGTTCAGGCCGACGCAAGTGCCGACCGATTTGCCCGCGAGCACGAGCTCCTCGCCAGCGACGAGGGCGTGCGTGATGTCGCCGCCCGCGCCGCCGTCTTCGGCGGGGTACGACACACCCAAGAGGCCGGCTTCCCCCGCCGTGCGGTAGAGATCGCGCGAAAATTCGCAAGCCTCTTCCCAGGCATTCGCGTGCGGCGCGACGTGCTTTTGCGCGAAGCGACGGACGGTCTCCCGAAGCTGCGCGTGCTCTTCGGTCTCGAACAGGTACGTCATGCCCCCATCGTACCGGCCCACGCCCTCGGTTCGCACACGAAAACTTCGTGCACAAAACATTTGCCGCCGGCTCCTGCGCGATTTCCGCACCGGCGCCGGCGGCTTTCAACCCCCGCCCCGCCCTCACGGGGGCGGCGGGGCCTCACGCGCTCACTGAATCGTGATGGGCGTCTTGTCGGGCGAGTACGCGTTGTCGAGTTCGCCGTCGACCACGCGGAGCGCGTCCATGCCCCAGTCGTAGCCGTAGTACGTGAACTGCGAGTTCTTCAGGATATGCTCGTACGGGTTGAGCTTGCCGTCGATGAACGACGCGACGAAGCGGCCCATCGCCTGCCCGCTCTCGTTGACCCAGCTCTCGAGGCCGTTCGTCACGAGGTCGAGGTTCTTCGTGCCGCCTTCCTTGAGCGGGACGTAGTCCTTCTCGTAGTAGTTGTACGAGACGCACCCGTTCATCATCAGCACCTGGTAGCTCGACGGGAAGTCTTCCGCGCGGAAGTTGCTCGGATCGAGCGGCCCGTAGCCGATGTACGAGTGGCCGTTGTAGACGAAGATGTCGCTCGTCTTGATGCCGCGCTTGTGCGGGGCGCTGCTCGTCTCCGCACCGAAGTACGACTGCACCTTGATCGTGAGCGGCTTGGTCTCGCCGCCGATCGTCACGGTGACGGGCGCCTCGAACGTGACCCAGCGGCGGACGAGCGTGGACGAGATCTGCTTCCGGAGCTCGAGGCGGTCTTGGTAGCCGACGCCGTCGGGGTTCTTGCGATCGAGCTCGAACGCCGTGAGATCGGCGAACGACGCGAAATGGATCTCGCGGTCACCGAGCTTGTACGTGAGCGGATCGTCGACGCCCTCGACGCTCACGAGGTCGAAGTTCGGGCGCGCCTTGAAGATTTCGCGCAGGCCGCCGTACCACATGGCGTAGCCCGCATCCTCGTAGATCTCGTGCTTCTCGCCGGCGGCCCAGTCGGCCATCATGCCGCTGACCATGCCGATGACGAGCTTGCCCGGCTCGACGCCGCCCGCGTAGAGGCGGTCGTACTCGGGGTATTTGTTCTGGCCCATCGCCGTCGTCGCGCGGAGGCTCGCGGTCATCGGGATGTAGAGGCGGTCGACCTCGCTCTTGGAGACTTGGTTGTCCGCCAGGCCCGCGCGATCGGCGTCGATCTTCTTCTGCTCGTCCGCCATCGCCTGACGGCACCGCGGGAGCGACGGGTCGAAGACGTACCAGATCGAGCTCTGGAACTCGCGCGCGTGCGCATCGCCGCTCGTGCACTCGCTCAGGACGCGCGCCGATTGGGACTGGTAGTTCTTGCCGAGCAGGCCGAGCGTGATGGCCGAGCGCTCCGCCATCGTGACGGGGACGACCGCTTCATCGGTGTACGTGTACGCGACGCGCGTGAGCGTCTGCTTGGCGTCCGGGTTCTGGGGATCGACGACCTCGACGGGCACCTTGAGGAAGGTGCTCGGGTCGACGTCCTTGAGCTCGCGCGAGTTGACGCCGATGTTCGCGTCGCGGAGCGCGCCGAAGGCCGACTGCGTCTGCTTTTTGACTTCGCGCGTGATGGCCGCGTCGTCGAGCCCCGGCGTCACGTAGACGTAGCCGGCAAACTCGAGCTTGCGTGAGCGGGCGGTCAGGCTGGTGAGGTCGTCCTCCGCGCCTTCGGTGGTCGACGGGCCAGTTTCGGCCGTGCAGGCGGCGGTGGCCGCGGTGGCAACCAGGAGCATCGCAACGGACAAGCGGGAGAGCGTCGTTCGCATGGTGGCGCTTGTGTAGCGCCAATGTAGGACAATGCAATCCGGTGTGTTCTTGATCCACGTTGCGATTCGCTGCAATCGATGGAAATCGCTACGATTTTAGCTCACAAAAATCGTCGCCAACCTTCCACCGAGGCGTCGCAACGTTGCGAACGGCCGAGCTAATTCTTCTCGAGGAGCGATCGCAGCTGCTGCTGCGTGAAGCTGTACGTCTTGCGGCAGTAGTCGCACTCGATTTCGAGGGTCTTGCCCTCCTCGAGCAGCGACTCGATGTCCGACCGGGGCAGCGACGCCAGGCTGATCGCCAAGCGGTCCGCGCTGCACGAGCACGCGAACTGCACCTGCCGATCGCCGACCTTCGTGTACGGCATGCCGTAGAGCGTCTCCGCGAGGAGCTGCTCCGGTGAGCCGACGCCGCGCGCGAGGAGCGGGACGATGTCTTCGAAGTCCTTCAGCCGCTCGGTCATGACCATGAGCGGGCCTTCGGCGACGTCCGGGAGGAGCTGCACCATGTAGCCGCCCGCGGCGATGACCTCGCCTCCCGCAAAATGGCAGCCCACCGCCGCCATCGTGACGATCTGCTCGGACTCCTGCATGTACGCCATGAGGGCCGAGGAGACGCCCTGAGCTCCCGGAGGCACGCGCACCACGCCCTGGTGGAGCGAGCCGTCGTAGAGCGTGCGCGCGATCTGCAAGAGCCCGCGCTCACCGAGGGGCATGCTCTTGGTCTCGGGCGGCACCTGGACGAGCCCCCGCGCGCTGCCGTCGGCGGCGGCGTCGGCCACCATGCGCGCGCGCGGATCGTCCCCTTGCAGGATGGCTTGCAACCGGTTGTCCGGCGCCATCGTGTCGCGGAGAAGGATGGCCGCCGTGAGGAGATCGGCGAACGTGCGTTTCAGCTCGACGGTGTTCGCGGGCTGGACCTCGAGCGCCCGCCGCACGGTCGCGGTCGTGTCGGCGGCCACCACGCGAAAGGCACCATCGTCGGTGATGGCACGAAGGACGTTGTCGGAATGAAGCACGCTACGATCGTCGCACAAAACGTGCGCGAGCGCAGTGCCTCGCGTTTTTTTTCGGTACACTGTTGGGATGAGTGCGAATGAGCGCATGGCCCGCGCGGAGGCCCGGCGTCGCTCCTCGGTCCTTCACCGGACCACGCTTCGGTCCATCGAAGAAGAGCTCGATCCCATCGAGGGTCCTTCGGCCATCTCGCTCCTGACCACGCTCTCCGCCGAGAGCTGGTCCGCCACCGGCGCTCCGTTCCCCGACTACCCCAGAGACGCCATCCCGGTCCGCTTCGTCCGTGGGCGACCCACGTGATCGCATTGCCGGACGACTTTCGCGATCTCCTCATCGAGCTCTCCGACGCGTCCGCCGAATTCGTCGTCCTGGGCGGCCACGCCGTGGCGTTCCACGGACATCCGCGCGCGACGAAAGACCTCGACGTGCTCGTGCGCGCGACCCGCGACAACGCATCGAGGGTGTACCGTGCTCTCGCCGCGTTCGGCGCCCCTCTGGCCTCCTTCGAAGTGAACGCCGAAGACTTCACGACCTACGACGGGGTCCTTCAAATAGGTCTGCCACCCCGGCGAATCGACATCTTGAACCGCGCGGACGGGATCACATTCGACGAGGCGATGGTCGATGCCAAGAGCTTCGAAATCGAGGGACGTAAGATTCCCGTGATCGGCCTCGCAGCGTTGTTGAAGAACAAGCGCATCGCTGGGCGAACACAAGATCTCGCGGACGTCGAAGCACTCGAACGACGGCACGGACGCTGATGGGCACACCTGGTCGGCCGTCGGAACGGCTCCGCATCACCTCCTCGTTCTCGCCCGACGTCGCACAAAACGTGCGCGAGCGCAGTGCCTCGCGTTTTTTTTCGCGAAGGCGCCGCGCTCGCGACGAGCGTTTCGGCTAGGACCGGCGATCAGTAGCCCGCGGGCAGGACGACGTCCCAGAGCGGAACGACTTCCCGCGTGCAGGTCGACTTGTCGACCGTCTCTTCGGGGCAATCGACGATGGGGCCGTTGAGGTAGTCGAGATCGAGGTCGTGGTAGCCCGGGATGGCCGCGTTCGCCCAGCGATCGGGGCGGATGCCGCCCCACGAGTTCTTCACGCGGACGAAGTGGATGACCGTGTCGTCCGAGAGCGCGGCTTCCATCTGCTCGGCGGTCGCCTGCTCGCCGGCCTTGAGCAGACCGATGCCCGGAACCTCGGCCTCGTAGTCGTGCATGACCGTCATGTGGCCGCCCTGGCGACCGACGCCGCGGCGCTTGAGCTCCTCGAGCGAGAAGTGGCTCGTCGTCGACGAGAGCGCGTTGAAGTCGACCTTCCACGAGGTGATGACGGGGATCTGGTCGTGGAGCGAGCGCTGGACGCGCTTCCAGAAGTCGCGGCGCGCGCGCTCGTTGCGCGGATAGGTCACCTGGTTGAAGGCGAACTTCCCTTGGCGCGAGCCGTACCAACTGCCGCTGCTCGTCCCGAGGGCGTCGGCGAGCGTGCCGGTGACGAACTCGCCGCTCGCCGGATCCTTCAGCCGCGCCTCGAACTTGTCCGGCGTGATGACGAGGTTGGCGGCGGCGCGGGACTTCGCGGCCGACGATTTGTCGAGCGTGCGCGTGACGTCCTTGCCGAAGACGGCGTCGATGCGGGCCGACGTGGCCGCGTCGAGGCGCCAAGCGGCGTCGAGCTCTTTGCGGACGAGGTTGCGATCGCGGCGCGCGGCGGAGTCCTTCAGCGCGCCCGACTTGAGCGAGCGGTTGATGGCGTCGAGCGCGCTCGACTGCCGGTTCGACATCTCGGCCTCGGCCTCGACGGCGATGAAGTCCTTCTCGAGGACGACGCCGTAGCGGACGATGAGGTCGGCGGCGGTCGCGTAGGTGCCGCCCGTCGAGATCTCCGTGCCCGACCGGCCGTTGGCGATTTGCTCGAACCAGTGCCAGTACGTCAGCCACGACTCCGACGTGTTCTTCCCTTCTTCCGTCGCGCCCTTGTTGAGCGCTTCGAGCCAGCTCGTCGTCGCGTAGAGCCAGCAGTTGCCGATCGACTGGCGCTTGACCTCCGTCTGATCGACCTGCGTGATGTCGTCCGTCGACGAAGCCACGCCGTCGTCGGACACGATGCCGTCTTCCTGATCGGCCGCACATCCGGCCGATGCCGAAGCCGCGAGGGCCAGCATCGAAGCCAGGGACAACCAGCGCGTGTTCTTGATCCAGTCGGGGGTCATTCGATGTCTCCTTGCCGCGACGCTCTTTGCGAAGAGTATGCCGGAGTCAGACGGAAACCTACATACGAAAATTGCGCACAAAATGGCACCTCCGAGGTCCCGGAGGACACTCGGAGGGTGGGCAGGACCGCCGTCCTGGTGGATCGTTCACGCGCCGTCGCACGTTGCAACGAAGCCCCGAACGAGCCGCCAACGAGCAGGGCGTCGAGGCGGCTTCTCTCAGGGCTCAGAACTCCGTCGGCGTGCAGGTTCGCACGCCGACATTCGTGGACGGCACTTCAGAAGCCGATGTCGAACGTGCCGCGAATACCGGCGTTGAAGATGTAGCCGGTGCCGCTCCCGGAGCCCGAGAACAGCGGGTTCGCGCGGGTCGCGTCGTCCGTCGGGTAGATCGACTGCGGGAGATCGACCTTCGGGCGATGGAGGAAGAGGAGGTCGAAGCCGACGAACGGACCGATGCGGACCGTCTCCGAGAGCCACACGTTGCCGACGACCTCGACGCCGACGCGCGCGCCGCGGATGTCCACGTCCGGCGTCAAGAGGTTGCCTTGCGGCAGCGACCGAGCCACCACGGGGCGGTCGATGCGCGTGTCGAAGACGTAGCCGCCGTGGAGGTGGATCGTCGGCGAGATCGGGCGGAAGCCGAAGCCGTAACCCACTTCGGCCATGACCGACCAGAGGTCGAACTCCGTCGTGTCGTTCGCGTGGAACCGGGCGCCCACACGGAAGTGGTTGACGCGGTAGCCGACGGCGAAGCCGTACGCGAGGCCGTTGGCGCCCGTCTTGTCGAAGCCGGTGCTGTCGGACAAACCGCCAACGTCCGCGCGGGTGAACGCGAAGTCGCCCGAGATGTAGACGGCGTGGGCCGCTTCCTTCTTCTCCGCGGTCGGCGCCGTCGTCTCTTCCTCAGCGGCGGGCGTGGCGGTCTCCACTTGAGCCTTGGCGCTCGCCGCGTCGTTCGCGGCCGGCTTGCTCTCGGTCTGCTTCTCCGCGGCGTCGCTCGCGGGCTTCGCGGTCTCGGTGCCGCCGGAGGTTCCCGCGCTCGACGGCGTCGCGTTCGGATCGTCGGACGGCGCTTGCGTCGGCTTCTTCGACGGCGCCGCGGCGGCTCCGTCGGTCGGCGCGGCGGGCGTGGCCACGGGCGAAGCGGACGGCGCGGTCGTGGCGTCTTGCGCGTGGGCGAAACGCGGTGCCGCCACGAGCGTTCCGATGGCCGCGATCAGACCCAGGGCCGTTCGCGTGTTGATTCCCACTACCCGAAGAGACGTGTGCGATGAGCGCATGGCGGCGCATTAAGCCCGTTTGTGCGCCCGAATACCACTACGTCGTGAGAGCCATCGTGCGATCCCGCGAAAGACCAGGGCGGCCAGACCGGCCAAGGACGCGAGGACTCCGACCGCGAAGGCACCGAGGCCGACGCGCACCGGCGTGGGGTACGCGTCGTCGTAAATCACGGCGCGGGCCTCGAGAACATGGGCCTTTCCGACGCGATCTGAGCCAAGATTTACGTCGAGTGAGAGCGTTTGACGCGTCGCCGAGGGCCAAGGACCGAGCAGGCGTTCGACGAAGAGCTCCGGAGGAGGCGCCCCGGGAGCATGTTGCGCCTCCGCACCGTGGGCCTGCCCGTAGAGGACCGACGGAGGTACGGCGGGGTCGACCCAGTCGGTGAGCTTCGCCACGACCGTCCCGGCGTCGTCCTTGAAGGTCATGACGATCGGGAACTTCGCCTCGACGACGAGCGCGCCGTCCTTCTCGACGAGCCCTTGCCGATCGAAGACGATCTGCACGGACGCCGTGTAGCGCCGCTTCGCGTCGGCCGCGAACGCGAGGTGGGCGGGCGTGTCGGCCGACAGCGGGAGCACCGCGATGGGGTGGCGCCCGTTCCACGCGAAGAGCGAACCGAACCCGACGAACCAGCCGATCGCGACGAGCACGAGCCCCGCGAAGAGCAAGACGATTCCCAAATGGCGCACGGCCGCGACGCTACTTCATCGCGGCCGTGCGTGCGAGCCGAAGCTCGGAGTGTGGCGTCAGGAGGACGTCGAGAGGAGGTGCGCTCCGCTCATTCCTCCGCGGCGGCGTCGTAAGTCGCCACGGCGGCGTTCGTGCCTTGGGTCGCGTTTCGCTGCGCGGTCGCGTTCTTCTGCGCGCGGAGCTCGAGGACGAGCGCGAGATCTTCCTTCACGCGCCGCGCGACCGTCGGGGCCTCTTTCACCGCCGTCTGGAACAGATCGACGACGACGTGGGGCGTCTTCTGCGCGGCGACCTTGCTCCCGCGAGCGAGCTTGACGAGGCTTTCGCGGAGCCGCTCGGTGCGCGACTTGGTGATGTACGGCGCGACCGTCGCGACGATGTCCGCCGAGCTGCCCGCGTAGACGTGCGGCGCCTTGAAGAGGGAGCTCCGGAAGCGGCGGTTCTTCGCGAGGAACGCCTCGACCTGCTCCTTCGTCACGCCGTGCTCTTCGAGCGCGCGCTCGTACTCGGCGATCGCCGCCTGCTTCGCCTTGAAGAGGTACATCTGCACGCGCGAGTAGAAGTTCACGCGACCGTCGCCGCTCGTCTCGACCGGGCAGAAGATCGTGCCGGGGAACTTCTCGGTGATGGCCGTCTGCACGCCGTCGGAGACGCCGGCGCTCGGCATGCAGCCGAAGGGCTTCACGCTGAGGGTCATGTGCGCCTTCTGGTGGACGACGTTCAAGATCAGCTTGCCGACCTCCATGTGGCCTTCGCCGCCGCGGAGATCGTTGTTGTAGTACTCGTGGCTGATCTTGGCGATCGCGTCCATGTCCGGCAGCTTGTAGCCGTAGAGGCCGAGCGCGTGCGCGAACGTCTGGAACAGCGCGCGCACGACGAAATCGCCGCCGCGGCTGATGGCGAGCTTCTCGAACACGGCGAGGGAGCCGCTACCGCCGAGGCCGTACTTCGCCGTGTCCATCTCGCGCAGATCGGCGCGCTCCTTCGCGTCGTTCCGGACCTCCCAGAGCGAGTACAGGAGCCACGCGGACAAGAGCTGGATGTCGCACTCGGCGCCCTCTTGCTCGAGGAAGCGCTGGAGCTGGTAGTTGCCGTCGCCCTCGGTCGTCATCGCCCAGAACTCGCCGATGATGCTGACCTTCGGCTTGGCGAGGGTCTTGTCGACCTCGACCTCTTTGAAGTACGAGCGGCACTTGTTCAGCGTCCAGAGCACGTTCTTCTTGTGCTCGAGCGCGTCGTAGAGGGTCTTCTTCGCGCGATCGAGCGCGCGGTCGGTGGCGCCCTTCTCCTTCTCGTAGGGACGAAGGCGGTAGCCGAGCGCGTTGAGCGCGTCGCCGGCGACGAGCGCCTTGACGATCTGCCAGAAGAAGACCGGGTTCAGATCGAGCCCGACGTCGTCGCCCGTCGCCTGCTTGAGGCCGCCGGTCTGCTGGAAGAGCATGACGCGGAAGCCGTCGAAGCCCGCGTCGCGCAGCGCCTTGCGGTACTCGGTGACGTACATGCCGAAGCGGCACGGCCCGCACGCGCCCGCGGTGAGGAAGACGAACTTGTCGACAACCTCTTTCGACGACATGCCGTGCTTGTCGCGCAGCGTGATGAGGTATTGAACGAGGTTGCCGACGGTGAAGTACGTCGGGTTGCACTGCCCGCGGTTGCCGAACTCCTTGCCCGCCTGGAACGCCTCGTTCGTCGGCGCGTCGAGCATCTGGACGTTGTAGCCGATGCCCTTGAGCGCCCCTTCGACGAAGTAGTCCTGCGCGACGGTCAGGCCGCCGACGAGGATCGTGATCTTCGCGCGCTCGGATTTCTTGAACCCGACGCCGACCATCTCTTCGACCCAGTGCTCGACCGGCCCGTCGAGTCCGAGGCGCTTGCGCTCGGCCTCTTCGAAGCTCCGGAGCTCGGCCTCCAGATCGACATCGCGCCCCTTGGCGCCCATGTCGACGCCTGCGCTGGCGCCCATGTCGGCAATCGGAAGCTTCCTTCGGCTCTGGCTCGTGGGGGAAATCGGTTGATCCATGACAGTCTCCGAGAGGTCGAAAAGCGGGCGATTCGAACGACGACTTCGAGAACGACGCCGCCCGTGCGCGGCGTCGTGAACCAATGCGGGATTATTCGGCGGCGCTGCTGGCGGTGTCGACCGCCACCTTCGTGCGCGTTTCGGACGCGAGGACCGCGTGCTCGGGCGAAGGAACGTCGATCGGAACGATCCCGTCCTTCGTTTTCTTCCCGAGCTTGACGATGCCCTTTTGCGGCGGCTCCGCGGCCTCGAACGTCGTCCGCGAGAGCGGCGCGTACGCGCGGACCTTCTCGCGCAAGGCCTCGATCTGCGCGCGGAGCGTGGCGTCCTGCATGCGGCGCGCTTCGAGCTGCTTGTCCTTCAACTCGAGCAGCTCGAGGCGCTTCTTGTCGATGGCGTGCGCGAGCTCGTGCTTCTTGATGCGTGCATCTTGCAAGCGTTCTTCGTGGAGCTTGAGCGCGTGCGCGTACGTCTTGACGCGGATCTTGATCGACCCGCTCGGCTTGTTCGCGTCGATGTCGTGGAGCGCGGCGTACGGCGTCTTCGAGGTCTCGATGATCGAGTCGATGAGGCCGTAGACGGGCGCGTCGTGCCCGCACTTGAACGACGACAGGTCGAGGACGACGACGTTCGGATGGTGCGCCGCGAACACCGCGCCCCAGACCTTCTGCGCGCTGTTGACCGAGTAGTTCTCGGGCCACACGTGGTTCAGTTGGAGCGGCGACGTCATCTTCCCGCTCGCGAGATCTTCCTTGAAATACCGATCGAGGTACTCGCGCTGCTTGGGGATCGATCGGATCGACAGCACCGGGTAGCCGCGCACCTGGAACTCCTCGGGGATGCCGTGGTTGAGCCCCGGATCCGAGTGGTACGGGCGCGAGAGCAGCAGGATCGCGACGCGATCCTCGGCCTCGACGGTCTCGAGGATCGCCCTGCCCTTGTCTTGCAGGTCGTTCTCGAACATCGTGAGCGCCTTCCACGCCTCGCGGCACGCGTGATCGCTCTCGTCTTCGGTGATCTCGAGCCGCGGCCCCCACGTCTCGAACATGCGCTTGGCGAGCAGGTTCGGCTCGACGAACGAGAGCGACGGGTCGACGTAGTCGATGCCCCGCTGCGCGAAGAAGTCGATCTCCTTCGTGAACGCCGCCTTCATGACCTCGGGCGCGCCCGCGACGATGGGACAGCTCGCGTTGTCCATCGTGTCGGAGACGAAGTTCGTCACGTGCGTGAGGATCGGGAAGAAGAGGTACTTGAGCGGCTTTTTGTCGGTGTGCTGATGGAAAATCAGGTTGTGGATGTGCGCCTGCGCGACCTTCGACGGGTAGCACGGGTCGATCGAACCGTATTTGCCGCCCTCGACCCACATCTCTTCGGTCGTCTCTTCGCTGAAGACGACGTTCTGCTTCGGGATGCCGAGCGCCTCGAAGTACGTGCGGAAGAACGGCGCCGTCGAATAGAGGTTCAAGACGCGCGGGATGCCGACGCGCGTGCGGCGGCGCTTCTCCTGCGCCTCCTTGGTCGAACGACGGAACGGGCGCGTGTACGGCACGCGGCGCTGGCCGAAGATGCCGCTACGGACCTCGATGTCCTTGATGGGCGAGCCGTCCTCGGGCTGCGGCGCGGGCGTGTAGAAGTGCATGAACGCGCGCTTGGCCTCGTAGTCGACCATGTTCGGGTACTGCTGCGCGGTCTTCTTGCGCTCCGCGACGAGGTCGAGCATCGCCTCTTTGCTCTCGACGGTGCCCTTCTCGCACGAGAAGCCCGCGATGTAGCGGCTCGTCCGGCCGTCGGGCGTCTTCGTGTCGATGAACGTGCGCTTGCACTCGTTCGGGCAGAAGTGGCAGACGGTCTCTTCGTCGTTCTTCGTCGTGTAGTCGAGGGCGATCGCCGCCTCGATCCCGATGAAGGTCGAGCGACCGCTCCGCTTGACGACGCGCAGCGTCTCCATCGCCGCGCCGATCGCGCCGGCCTCGCCCGTGTGCGGGTGCACGAAGACCTCGGCGTTCGGGACGCGCTCTTTGATGTAGTCGACCTGCGCCTTGACGGCCGCGAGGTTGTACTGCGTGCCGCCCTGCAAGACGAACTTCGTCCCGAGCGACGCGAGCCGCGGGATCTGCACGACGTATTGCCAGACGTTCTTCGGCAACACCTGCGCGAGGCCCGCGAGCATCTCCTCCTTCGAGAAGCCCTCTTTCTGGAAATTCACGCGGTCCGTGTCGAGGAAGACCGCGCAGCCGTAGCTGAATTTCGGCGCGAGCTCCGCCTTGAACGCGACGTCCGCGAACTCCGTGACGGGCACGCCGAACGAGTCGGCCGTCGCCTGGAGCAGCGTGCCGTTGCCGGCCGAGCACGAGTTCGACAGGCGGAAGTTCGCGATGTCGCCGTTCTTCATGAACAGGACCTTGATGTCCTGCCCGCCGATGTCGCAGATGACGTCGACGTCGCCGAAGAAGTGCACCGCGCTCATCATGTGCGCGACGGTCTCGACGATGTTCACGTCGCTCTTCACGCACTCCTCGAGCACGTCGGCCGCGTAGCCCGTCGCGCCGAAGCCCATGCACTCGAACGTCGCGCCCTGATCTTCGACGTACGCGTGGAGCTTTTCGA
This sequence comes from Labilithrix sp., assembly GCA_044226145.1. Classification (GTDB taxonomy): domain Bacteria; phylum Myxococcota_A; class Polyangia; order Polyangiales; family Polyangiaceae; genus Labilithrix. Next base: position 25,987 of record JBGAHN010000065.1, read on the forward strand.
GCAGCTCCTTCGTGTCCTGGATCGGGTTGCCCTTCGAGAGCTGGTAGGCCTTCGTCAGGATCGCGCCCGTGTCGTAGTCGACGATGACCGCCTTGCTCGACGTCGAGCCGCCGTCGAGGCCGATGACGCCGCGCACGCGCTGCCCGGGCTCGAGCTTCACCGGCTCGAACTTCGGAATCTTGTAGAGTGCACGGAATTCTTCGAGCTCGATCTCGGTCTTCGACAGCGGCGGGCCGGCCGTCTCGCCGAGGCGCGCCTTGCGGCCCGTCGTGATGTACTCGTGCAGATCGCCGAGCCCCTTGAACCAGCCCACGTCGGCCGGCTCGTGCAAGCCGTAGAGCACGGCGCCGAGCGCCGCGTAGTACTGGGCGTTCTCGGGGACGAAGACGATCTCTTCGATCGGACGATCCTTCGGCCACGCGTACCCGCGCTCCTCCCACACCTGCGGGATGCGCAGGCGCCAGCAATCCTGGAGGAACGGCAGGTACGTGTTCGGGCCGCCGAGCAGGAGCACGCGCGCCTTGAGCGTGTTGCCGCGCGTGAGCACGCTGAGGTTCTGCATGACGATCGCGTCGGCGAGCGAGCAGAGGACCTCCGTCGACGGGATGCCGCTCTTGATGAGGTTGACGATGTCCGTCTCGGCGAACACGCCGCACTTGGCGGCGACGTGGTGCAGCTTCGAGTCGTCGAAGCGCATCGTCGTCACGAGCTCGGACGGCGCGTTGACCTTCAAGAAGCACTTATCGATGGTGGCGCCCGTACCGGACGCGCACTTGTCGTTCATCGACGCGAGGGCGGTCTTTTCGCCGGTCTCCTCGTCCGTCTTGAACATGATGATCTTCGCGTCCTGCCCGCCGAGCTCGATGACGGAGCCGACGTCGGGGTGCAGGTGCTCGACGGCGAGCGTGACCGCGTTGACCTCTTGAACGAACTTGCCGCCGGTCGACGGCGCGAGCGGCGCGGAGCCGGAGCCCGTGAGGAAGATGCGGAACGCGTCTTTCGGGTGGTCGGGGAACGCGGCGAGGATCGTCTCGAGCAGCTCGAGGACCTTCTCGGGCTGCTTCGTGTGGTGCCGCTGGTAGTCGCTCCAGAGGATCGCCTTCGTCTTGGGATCGACGACGGTGGCCTTCACGGTCGTCGAGCCGACGTCCATTCCGATCGCGAGAAACGACTTCTCCGTGGACTCCGTTGACATCGTGGAGGTGCTCCGAAAGCGCAGGGGAAAACGAAACGAATGGGGCCGACGTGGCCCCCGCGAGCCGACGCCAGCGAAGCCCAGCCGCGCCAGGCGACCCCGCGAAAGCCCACGCGCCGCCGGTCGATCCGGCGGTGACTGACACGTCAGTCCACCGAGGCTACGCCGCTTTTCGAAGGGCGGGCACAGCAATTCGCCCCTCCGAGCCCCGAACGGAAGAGCTATTTCTTCTTGGGCGGATCGTCGTACGGATTCGGCTGGTGCGACAGCGTCTGCGGCAGACGGGACGGCGCTTTGGATTTCGGTGCGGTCGCCTTCGATTTGGCGCCGGCGAGGTCGGTCGCGGTCGATCCGTTCGACGTCGAAGGCGGCACGAGAGGCCGGGCGTCACGCGCCGGGGCGACCAAGAGCGACGGATCGACCGGATCGCCGACGACGACGGGCGCCGGTGGTGGGACCGTCTCGACGGGCATGGAGGTCGATCCCGGCGAAGGGCCCTCGACCGCGGCTGAAGATGCCTCCACGGGGGTCTTCGGCTCGTCTTCCGACGTACCGAGGACGACGGCGATGGCGGTGCCGAGCACGACGCACACGCCGACGATGGCCACCGACACGCGCGCGGCCGTGTTGGGCTTCTCGGTGAACGAAAGGTCGGCGCGCGACAGGGAGAGCGGCCGCGGACCGGCGAGATCCTTCGGCGTGTACACCTGATAGGAGAGCGGCGCGGACGAGGCAGCCGCTTCGTCGCTCGACGACGTGGCGGGCGCGGCAGACGGCGACGTGTTGGGAGATGCGGTCCGTGACGCGGGCACCGTCGCGGGCGCGACGGGAGGCGGCGGCTTCGTCGGCGTCGTTCGCGCGGGCGCTCCACCGGACGTGACGACCGCGGGGGGCGGAGCCGAGAGCGCGGTGGCCGTCGGGGAGGCGGCCGTCGCGGTGGCCGTCGGGAGAGCGGTGTTCGCGGCGGGAGCCGGTGTTTCCGCCGCGGGGCGAACGTCGAGCGCGACGGCAGGCGCCGGCGCGAACCCTTTGAGCGTGGGATGCGCTTCCGGGATCTGCGGGAGGACCGGCGCCACCATGGCCGCCGGAGGAACGAACGAGCCCGCCTGCGCCGGTCCCGGCGGCGACTTCGAAGGCAACGACGTCGGCTTCGAAGGCGGCGGCGCGGCCGCGGTGCGCGTGGGGTCGACCGGCGGCATCGACGGTGCGCGCGGACGATTCGACGGCACCGGCGGCGGATCCGGCAAGAGCTCGAGCACCTCGAGCGCCTCGGCGGGAACGGGGGGTTTGCGGTTGCGTCCGGTCCCGGTCTTCGAAGGCACCGCGTTCGGCTTCGACGGCGACGACGAGATCGGAGGCGGCGGCGTCGCGGCAACGGCTGGTTTGGCCGACGCCGCGACGGGCGCTGCGGCCTTGGCCGTGGGCGCTTTTGGCGCGTTCGATACATTCGGCGCCACCGCGGCCGGGGGAGGCGTCGGCGCCGGGGCCTCTTT
>JBGAHN010000270.1:0-4172 GCA_044226145.1 Labilithrix sp.
GGAGCACACCGGCGAGGCGCTCCGGGCCGCGCTCGGTGACATCGCGGCGCTCGCCAAGTCGGGCCTGACGGACGAGGAGCTCGAGAAGACGAAGCTCCTCGCGCGCGGCGATCTCGTCGAAGCCTACGAAGGCGTCTCCGCGTCCGCCGCGCGGCTCGGACGGAACGCGGGGCTCGGCCTCCGCGAGACCTCGGAGCTCGACATGGCGGTTCGCACCTACGACGCGAAGAAGGGCGATCTCGACGCGCTCGCCGCCAAGTACCTCGACATGACGGGCGCCGTCGTCGTCATCGTCGGACCGAAGAGCGCGCTCGAACCGCAGCTCCGCGCGATCGGCATGACGAACATCGAGACGAGCGGCCCCGAAGGCGAGTAAAAGGCCTCCTTCCCATGAGCTCCTTCATCCAGCTCGCCGAAAGCGCCGAAGCGAACGCCTTCGCGCAAATGCTCGCCGAATTGGTCGCGCAGAACCTCGAGAGCAAGCCGCACAAGAAGAAGGACTTCGTCGCGATCGACGGCACCGTCGCCCTCGTGGCCGACGACGCCGATCTCGCGCTGACGATGGAGTTCCGGCTCGGGCGGCTCGTCTTCCACGACGGCATCCGGGGCGTCCCCGACGTGACCGTGCGGGGCACCTCGGAGGCCATCATGGGCCTCTCGAATTTCCCGCTCACGCGCCTCTGGTCGCTGCCGATCCCGACCGATCGCATGGGCTGGGACGCCTTCGCGGCCATGGTGCGCGCCACGCGCGTCGGAGATCTCAAGATTTACGGGACCTTGGCCCACCCGATGCTGATGCACCGGCTCACGCGCGTCATGAGCGTCCATGGGTAGCGCGAGCTCACGTGCCCCGACGGTCGCGCCAACTCCGGTCCCCATCCCGGTACCACTTGACACCTGTAGGGTGCCCCTGTAGCTTGCGCCGCCCCAAAGGGTAGGACGCTTTTTCGCGCCTAATTTTCGTCGTTCATCTTTCGAGGTTCTCATTCCATGGCCGTCACCATCCGCCTCGCCCGTCAGGGCACGAAGAAGAAGCCCTTCTACCGCGTGGTCGTCACCGACTCGCGCAGCCCGCGTGGCGGTCGCTTTCTCGAGAACATCGGGACGTTCGACCCGTCGAAGGACGTGAAGGATCAGGCCCTCACGCTCAACGCCGAGCGGCTCGACTACTGGCGCGCCGTCGGAGCGGTTCCGTCGGAAACGCTCACGCGTCTGATCAAGGCGAACGCCAAGATCGCGCCCGCCGCGAAGTAGTGGCCGTTTTCCGGCCCCTCGTACGAAGGCGTAGGTTTTGGTTTTGAAAGAACTCATCAAGGCCATCGCGATCGAGCTCGTCGACCACCCCGATCAGGTGGTGGTGACGGAGATCGCCGGCGAGAGCAGCATCGTCATCGAACTTCGCGTCGCGAAGGAAGACGTGGGCAAGGTCATCGGCAAGGAAGGCCGAACGGCGCAGTCCATGCGGACGATCTTGTCGGCCGTCTCGACGAAGCTCGGGCGCCGCGCGCACCTCGACATCGTCGACTGACGGTCCATCGGTGATCCGTCCGGAGCGAGAGCGTGAGTAGCGACGCGTGGATTCCGCTTGCCGAGATCGCGCGTCCTCACGGGATCCGCGGCGAAGTGCGGCTGCGGCTCTTCAACAAGGAGAGCCGCACGCTGCTCGAGCGTGACGAGGTGCTCGTGCGCCTGCCGGACGGCGAGGAGCACGAGGTCTCGGTCGAGAGCGCCCGCCGCGCCGACGACGCGATCCTGATGAAGCTCTACTCGGTCGACGATCGCGATCGCGCCGAGGATCTCCGCGGCGCGCAGATCTGCGTCCGCCGCGCCGATTTCCCGGACGTCGAGCCCGGCGAGTTCTACGCCGTGGACGTCGTGGGGGCGGAGGTCGTCCTCGAAGGGCGCCGCATCGGAGAGGTCGCCGAGATCCTCACGTACCCGACGCTCGACGCGATGCTCGTGCGCGCGGACGACGGCGAGGGTGACTGGGAGCTGCCCTTGACGGAGACGTACGTGGGCAAGGTCGACGTCGGCCAAAAGCGCGTCGAGCTCGTGACGCTCGAAGGGGTCGAGCGGCTCCCGAAGAAGAAGAAGAAGAAGAAGAAGCCGAAGAAGACGTCGGACGAAGCGGACGAAGCGAAGGAGTAGGGCTTCGTGCGCGTCGACATCGTCACGCTCTTTCCGGAGCTCTTCGAGACGTTCCTGACGACGAGCTTCGTGGGGCGCGCGCGGACGGGCGGGCAGCTCGAGACGCGGCTCCGGTCGCCGCGGGAGTTCGGGCTCGGCCGGCACAAGAGCGTCGACGACACGCCGTACGGCGGGGGCAGCGGCATGGTCATGCGCGTCGACGTCCTCGTCGCGTGCATGGAGGCGCTCGACGCCGAGGCCGAGGCCGAGGGCAAGCCGCGCGCGAAGCGGATGCTGCTCACGCCGCAGGGCAGGCCGCTCGTGCAGTCCGTCGCGCGGTCGCTGTCGGCGGAGCCGGCGATCATGCTGATTTGCGGCCGCTACGAGGGCTTCGACGAGCGCGTCCGGAGCTTCGTGGACGGCGAAATCTCGCTGGGCGACTTCGTGATGACGGGCGGCGAGGTCGCGGCGATGGCCGTCGTCGAAGCCACGGTGCGCCTCCTGCCGGGCGTGCTCGGCAACGAGGCGTCGACGGAGGAAGAGTCGCACGCGGTCGAGGGGCTGCTCGAGTACCCGCAATACACACGCCCCGCCGATTTCCGCGGGCTCGGCGTGCCCGAAGTGCTGGCCTCGGGGCATCACGCGCACGTCGCGTCGTGGCGTCGGGAGCAAGCGATCGCGCGCACGGCCGCGCGCCGGCCCGATCTCGCGGCGCGCTTCGGTCACGACGAAGGCGCGTCGGATCGTGGCGTGTCGGATCGCGCGGAGACACGGAAGAAATGACGCGAAAGCTCGCGATTGCGCTCGTTCATCACCCGGTCGTCGACAAGGAAGGGGCCGTCGTCACGACGGCGCTGACGAACCTGGACGTGCACGACTTGGCGCGGAGCGCGCGGACCTACGGCTGCTCGGACTACTTCGTCGTCCACCCGATCGAGGCGCAGCGCGTGCTCGCGGACCGCATCGTGGCGCACTGGACGACGGGGTCGAGCGCGAATCGCATCCCGGATCGCAAGGACGCGCTGGCGATCGTGCGGCCCGTCGCGACGCTCGCGGACGCCGCCGAAGCGCTCGCGGAGGGCGGCGAAGCGCCGGAGATCTGGGTGACGGCGGCGCGCGAGCTCGGCACGACGCTCGACTTCGCGGGTGCGCGGGCGAAGCTCGAACGGCCGGGGCCGCCCGTGCTCTTGGTGTTCGGGACGGGGTGGGGCCTCGCCCCCGAAGTCACGTCGTCGGCGAGCGAGATCCTCGCGCCGATCCGCGGGACCTCGGCGTGGAACCACCTGAGCGTGCGCGCGGCGTGCGCCATCTCGCTCGACCGCCTCCGCGCGCCGGCGTGATCCGTCGCGTCGCGTAGCCCGCGGTTCTTCGTCGCGCCGCTTCTCTCGAAGGTCATCGCCCGCGAAGGAGCGCGGCGAGGGCGGGGGAGCTCTTGCCGTCTTCGTCCATTTCGACGAACGGCGGCTCGACGACGAGGCCGCCGGCCTTTCCGGCCACGCAAGAGACGAGGACGACGCGCGCGGCGTCGCTCCGTTTTCCGTGGACGAACAGGACCCGTTTCGGCTCGAGGCCGCGCTCGCGGAGCGTCGAGAAGAACGTCACGGCTTCGGGCGCCGGGTAGACGAAGCACACGCGGGCGAGGCGACCGGCGAGGCGGCGCGCGGCGTCGACGAAGATGTCGGGCGTCCCCATGCGCCCGCGCGCACGCGCCGGATGGCCCGGGGTGCGTCCGCGTCCGGGCACGAAATAGGGAGGGTTGCAGACGACGAGATCGGCGCTCGCGAGATCGCGCGGCAGCGGGTTCGACAGATCGTGGCAATGCACCGAGACCCGCGCGTCGTGGCCGTTGTCTTTCGCGTTCTGCCGCGCGAGCGCGCAGAGATCGGGGTCGACGTCGATCATCGTCATCCGCTCGACGTTCCCGAGGTGAAGGAGCGCGAGCCCGACGGCGCCGACGCCGGCGCCGAGGTCGATGGCGTGCCGAAAGGGTCTTCCGCGATCGCGGCTCGGCGCGAGCGAGCCGGTCACGAACGCCGCGAGCAAGA
>JBGAHN010000066.1:0-28083 GCA_044226145.1 Labilithrix sp.
AAGGTCGCCCTCACGACCCTGCGGAACCTCGGCATGCGCGACGTCCTCCAAACCCACGAAGGCGGCTACCGCCTGGACCCGAAGATCGCCGTCGTCGTCGTCCCGAACGAGCCCTAGCCTCGACACCTCATCGACGTCCGCGCGCAGAGTTAACCGACTTTAACTCCCTCCCGGACTTCGTACTCGGCATACCGCCTCCGTAGGCTCGTCGCATACATGGGACCTGGGCCACGGAGGATGAACGAATGCGGTTGATGGCTATTTGCGGAGTTCTTGCAGTGGGCTCCATCGTTGGACTGACCCTTCAAGGATGCGGCGCGGACGACGGACCGACCCGCGTCGACAGTCAAGACGTCACGAGCGACACCCATCGATGCTCGGTCGACACGGACTGCAGCTCCGGCAAGACGTGTCTCCTCCCGCAGTGTGAACCGGGGGGACCGTGCCCCGGTACGTGCGTTTATGCAGCGGGACGCTGCGGAAGCGACGAGGACTGCAAGGGCGGAAGCTGTTTGCTCCCGCAGTGCGAACCCGGCGGCCCTTGTCCTGCGGGTACTTGCAACTCGCCGACCGAGACGTGCACGGTCGACGCCGACTGCGGTGATGGCCGGCAATGCGCCGTCCCGCAATGCGAACCCGGTGGCCCGTGTCCCGCCGCGACGTGCGTGTACAAAAAAGGCCGTTGCGGAAACGACGACGACTGCGACGCCGGCTCGACTTGCATCTCGCCGCAATGCGAACCCGGCGGTCCCTGTCCGGCCGGCACGTGCCAAAGTCACCCGTGATTTCCTAGCGGTCCCTCTCTCGGTGGCGCGATGGTCCGCAGGATGTCCGTCCTGCGACCTCGCCGCCGTCGTCGATCTCGGAGCGCCTGCGCTCTGCGGATGGGGCCGACTCGGGCCTCCCTTGCATCGTCGCGGGCGGCGCGCGGAGCCCGAGGGTAGAGCTTAGCGGTCGAACCGAAGTTCTTCCTTTGCGCCGAGCAGTCCATCGAGCTTCCGGAGCGCTTCGATGTCCGGAATCTCGATGCGCTCGCCGGCGATGCGGAGGTAGTCCTGGCTCCGCAGCTTTTGCACGACGCGCTTGACGGTCTCGACGTCGAGCCCCGCCCGCGTCGCGAGCATGGCGGGCGAGAGCGACAGCTCCGCGGACGGATCGCCGTGCTTCATCGACTTCAAGAGCGCGCGCACGACCTTCGCGGGCGCGTCGCGCAGCATCAAGACTTCGATCTGCCCTTCGGCCTGGCGAAGCCGCGAGGCGAGCTGCCGGACGACGTGCTCGGCGAGGGTCGGCAGGGTCCGCACGACGTGCATGAACGTCGCCCGATCGAGGACCACGACCACGCCTTCGCTCAAGCCGATGGCGGTCGTCACGCGGAAACCTCCCTCGAGGAGCGCGCCCTCGCCGAAGAGATCGCCCGGCTTCAGGACCGCGACGTTCTGCTCGACCGCCCGGACGCGCTTGAGCACGCGAACGCGTCCTTCGTAGAGGAGGTAGGCCTCCCGCGCCGGCTCGTCTTCGCGAAAGAAGACGTCGCCCTTCGCGAAGGTCCGTCCGTAGCGATCGACGAGCGCGCGGACGTCTTCGCCTTCCACGGGGAGGGAGGAGGCCCGGTCTCCGTCGGGAAATTCGTCGCGATCGCGCGGGTCGCTCACCGGTCGGGATGATACGGGACGCGTCCGATCCGCTCAATCGCCGGTGCGTTGCGCCTCCGCACTTTCCGGCGCCCTTTTCGGCGCCCTTTTCGGCGCACAGGGCACGCCAGAAAAGGCTTGTCGGTCACCAAAAAACTCAATGACTGTCGACCCTTGAAGTGCGACCATTCAGCGTTGACGACGGTTTCGACCCAGAGTAGAGCCATCGACCCGAGTTGATGCGGTTTCGCTCGTCCATTTCCCGAGCCGCAGTACCCTGCGCGCCCCGCCTTCGAGGGCTGCGTTCCGGCGCCGTTTACCTCGGGACGGGCCTCGCGTGGGCCTTGGTGGCGTGCGGAGCGGGCGGCGGCGCGCCGAATGCCCAGAGCCCCGAGCGTCAGAGCGACGCCGAGTACGACGTCGCGCGCGACCTGTTCCAGAAAGGCAATCCGCGGGCGGCCCTCGACCACGCGATGAAGGCCATCGAGCACAACGAGGACAACGACAAAGCCCAATATTTCGTTGGGGTTATCCACCTGTCGTTCTGCTCGACGAACCTCGGGCTGTCGGCGCCGGACTGCCGCCTCTCGGAGGTCGAGAAGTACGCGCGCGCGGCCCTCAAGGCGAACCCGCAGTTCCGCGACGCCACGAACATGCTCGGCCAGGTCCTCATCGACGAGGGCAAGGCGAAGGAAGCCGTTTCGGTTCTCGAACCGCTGACGCGCGATCCCGCGTATATTCATCCCTACTTCGCTTGGGGGAACCTCGGTTGGGCCCAGGTCCACGACGGCCAGCTCGACGCCGGGATTGCCTCCCTGAAGAACGCCGTCGCTTCCGAACCTCGCTTTTGTGTCGGGCAATACCGGCTCGGCATCGCTTACGAAAAGAAGGGCGAGCTCGATCTCGCCGAACAGAGCTTCACGAGCGCCGTGACCGTTCCCGACACGAACTGCGAAAACCTCCAAGACGCCTGGGACGCGCGTGGTGACGTGCGCCTCAAGCTTCGCCGCGTCTCGGAGGCACGGCAGGATTTCGAGCGTTGCCGCGAGATCTCGGGCGAGACGGCGACCGGCAAGGGTTGTGTTCAGAAACTCGCGACGCTTCCCCGCTCGGGCCCGAGCGCGGGCCAAAGCGCAGCACCGGTCGTCGCTTCGGACGCCGGCGCGACCCCCTCGCCGGCGGCGCACGACTGACGCGAGCGCGCGAAGGAACCAAGGACGAAACCGATGGACCTGAACAGCGAGAACGTGGGCAGCACCCTACGACGCCAGCGCGAAACCCGACGCATGGGCCTCGTCGAAGTGTCACGCGTGACCCGCATCCCGGTCGCGACCCTCGAAGCCATCGAGCAGAACCACTTCGACGATCTGCCGGGCGAGGTCTTCGTGCGCGGGTTCCTCAAGTCGTACGCGCAGGCCGTCGGGCTCGTGCCGGAGGAGATCGTGGCCCGCTACGCCTCGAGCCGCCGCGTCGCGATCGTCACGCCGCTGCCGGTGGCTTCGCCGGTCATGGCGGCGCGGGAAGGGCAGGGCCGTCGCTTCGGCGTGGCCATCGCGCTCGTGCTCCTCCTCATCTTGTTCACGCTCGCGCTGTCCATCGTGCTCAAGCCGCGCGGTCGCGACATGCCGTCGGAGCTGTCGTTGGGCGAATCGACGCCGGCGTCGTTCGTCGGTTGATCCAGTTCGGGATCCGGCCGGCTCGCGCCCTCGGACGCGCCGCGGTACGCTCGTCGCGAACGTGACGAAACGGATCGAATCGCGCGCGCTCGTCGTGCGGGCCATCCCCCATCGCGAGGCGGATCTCGTCGCGACCTTCTTCACGGAGACGGACGGCAAGCTCGGCGCCGTCGTCCGCGGTGCGCGCACGTCGAAGAAGCGCTTCGGCGGCGCGCTCGAGCCCATCCACGAGCTGTGGATCGCGCTCGACGATCGCGGCGGGGATCTCGGCGCGCTCCGCGAGGCGCGCATCGTGACGGCACGGCACGGCATCGCGGCGAACCTCTCGGCGATGGAGGTGGCCGGCCAGGCGCTGCGCTGGGTTCGGCACCTCTGCCCGGTGCGCACGCCGGAGCCTGGCGTGTGGAACGAGCTCCGGGCCCTGTTCGACGCCATCGACGCCGAGCCTTCGGTCGCCGGCACGGGCGACGCGCGCCTCGCCGCCTTCGGTCTGCGGCTCCTCTCGGAGATGGGCTACGGGTTCGACTTCGAGCGCTGCGCGCGGTGCGGCAAGCCTTGCCCCGAAGGCCGGGCGGCGTGCGTCGACGCGAAGCGCGGGGGCGTCGTTTGCACGGCGTGCGGCGGGGCGCGGAGCACGATGAACGCGACGATCCGCGCCGCCGCCGTCCGCATGCAGCACGAACCCTACGCGTCGCTCGGATCGGTCGCCGACGCCGCGCGCGTCGTGCTCGCGCTGGTCGAAGAAGCGATGGTCGCGCACGCGGAGCTCGGTCGAACCTAGCGCTCGTCACATCCACCGCGCCCGAACGGGCTTTACGATCCACGCCTTTTCATGGGAAATTCCACAAAAATGACGACCGTCGACGTCGCGTGCTTTGGCGAGCTTCTCTGGGATTTCTTCGAGGCGGAGGCGCGCACGAACAAGGAGCCCGTCGCGCGGCTCTTTCGACGGGAGCTCGGAGGAGCGAGCGCCAACGTCGCGGTGGTGCTCGCGCGGCTCGGCGTGTCGGTGTCCGCGGTCGGCGGCGTCGGCAAGGACAAACTCGGCGCGGCGCTCAAGGCGTCGCTCGTCGCCGAGGGCGTCGACGCGGGGCACGTCGCGTCGCTCGACGCGCCCACGGGGATCACGTTCGTCACGGGCGAGGCCGCGCGTCCCAGCTTCTCACCGTACCGCACCGCGACGGCGGACATGGCGTTCGGCGCCGAGCACGTGACGCCCGCGATGGCGAAGGTGCGCTGGGCGGTCGTGAGCTCGACGAGCATGCTCCCCGCGCTCCGCGCCGGGACGGAGAAATTCCTCGCGGCGCTCGACAAGGCGAAGGGCCATCTCTTCGTCGATCTCAACGCGCGCGCGCACCTCTGGTCCGACGCCGGCCCGCTCAAGGAGGCGTGCGCGGAGCTCGCGCGTCGCGCGGCGGTGGTCAAGGCGTCGGAGGCGGATCTCGAGGCCCTCGCGGGAAAGCGCGGCGTCTCTTGGCTCGAGCAGAACGCGAAGCACGCGACGTGGGTGCTGACGCGCGGCGAGAACGGCGCAGCGGCGGTGGGGACACACGGGCAAGCGACCGCGAAGACGAAGCGCGTGCGCGTCGTGGACGCGACGGGGGCGGGCGACGCGTTCACCGCGGGCGTCGTCGCGGTCCTCCTCGGCGCCGGCGCGAAGCCGTCGTCGGCGAACTGGAAGGATCCGAAGCTCTGGACGCGCGCGATGGAGATGGGGCATCAGCTCGGAGCGAAGGCCGTGACGGCCTTGGGAGCCACCGCGGGCGTCGTCGGTCTCGACGATCTCCGTGCGCGCCTCGCGTAGGCCGCGCGCCGCGGCCCGTGTCCTCAGTTGACGGTGGGCGGCTTCGGCTCGCCCTTGTCCTCTTGGATGCACGACGACAGGTCGAACAGGAAGAAGGCGAGCATGCTCTCCGCCGGCAGCAGCGCCTTGGAGCACGTGCTCGGGTAGCCCGACGTGATCATGTCTCGGTTGTTTGCGTGCACGTCGATGTGCACGGCGCGGCCGCACTGCTGCTCGGCGGGCGCGCCCACGGGAACGTTGACGGTGACGACGCGCGGCGCGGTTCCGCCGCTCTGCGACGTGGCCCAGACTTGGGCCTTCTTGTTGTCGGTGGACGAGAAGTTGGCGTACACCTGATCGGGCGCGACCAGACCGTTCTTGATGCCCGCCGCGGCGTCGAGCCAATCGGCGAGCGCTTTGCCCTTCGGGAACGACGTGTCGACGGAGATGGGGCTACCGCCCGCCGGCGCACCGCCCGGAATGACCGACATCGACGACAAGCCGGGATCGGGCGAATACTTGTACCATGCATACATGAAGTCCGTCGTGAAGATGCGGCCTCCGGTCTTGAGGTACTCCGCCATCGCGGCGTAGGCCGTGGCCCCTTTGTTCTGGGTCGCCTCGCTGCACTCGCACGACAGGATCACCATGTCGTAGTTCTTGAGCTTGCTCGCGTCGTTCCAGAACGTGCTCGCTTGGCTCGCGCCTTCGGGACCGCCGCCGGTGCCGAAGATCCCGCCGCCCGACGTCGTGAAGGTGTGGACGCTCTTCGACGCTCCGTCGCTCTCGACGCCGAACTCCGACGGATCGATGCCGAGCTTCGGGAGCATGCACCCGACGTTGTCGCAGCCGCCCAAGGTCAGCGCGATGCGCGGCATGTCGCCTTCGGACTGCGTCTTCGGCAGGCGCGTGAGCTGCGGATCGACGCGCGTCTCGATGCACTCCGAGACCTCGGGGATGGTCACCTGCCGGCGCCACTTTCCGATTTGCACGACGAGCGGGATGTTCTTGCCCGCCGGCACGTTCTTCAGGACGAAGCTCCCCGTGGCGTCCGAGAGGGCGGAGACGACGGGATCGCCCGTCACGGCGCCGCATCGATCGCAGGTCGCGCCCTTCTTCAACGTGTCGGGCTTCTGGTTCGGGACATACACGACGGCGTTGTAGAGAGGCAGCGTCCCGTTGGGCGCGTAGACCTTGCCGGACACGGTCGTCGTCGCGCCGTTCGAGCAGCTCTTCTGCTGGCAACGCAGGCCGGTGCACCCCGTCGAGGACGCGTCGCGCCCGTTGAAGTCGCCGTCGTTCGTCCCGTCGTTCGTTCCGTCCTTGCCGCCGTTGGCGTTGGACTTGTCGTCGCTCGGACCGGACGACGACGAACCGCACGCGGTCATCGCCGCCGTCCCGACGACGATGCCGGCGAAAGCGAGCGCTCCGAATCGACGTACCCAACGTTGCATCGCGTCTCTCCTCGTGGTCCCTGCGTGGCCCGCTCTCGAACCGTGATTGGGGCAAGATTCGAGCCCCCGACGACGATCGACGTTGGACCGCCGTTCGTACGATTGAAGTACCAAAAAATGCCGACGATGTTGCATGCGACGTGCACTCCGCATGTGCGCCCGCGCGCGTCACGGTCCTGGTCAGAGCGCTGACCAGGTGGATCGCTCGATGCGCTCGATGCCTCGGAGAACTCGAAACCCTGAGCGATTTCGACCTCGAAACGCGCGCGCGCCAACGGCGAACGGAGCTATAAGGGCGGCGATGGATCCCCGTTTCCGCTGCAAAGCCGTGCGTTCGCCCCGGGGCGCGAAGACGACGGTGATCGTCTGGGGAGACGGTCACGAAGGGCAATACCCGCACGAAATCCTGCGAGGGTATTGCCCGTGCGCCGGCTGCCAGGGCCATGAGGGCACGATCCGTTTCCAGTACCCGGCGGAGCACCAGCTCGAGCTCGATTCGATCGAGCCCGTCGGCAACTACGCCTTGCGTCTCACGTGGTTCGACGGCCACGGCAGCGGTCTCTATTCGTTCGTCTACTTGCGCGCGCTCTGCCATTGCGACACGTGTCGGCCCGGCGCGGCGAAGGACGATCGCCCGGAGCTCGCGCGTTCCTAGCTTCGGGGCGACCGTGAACGAACCTCCCGCACCTCGAGCGAGCGAGCGCGGCTCCGAGCCTTCGCCGGATCCTCCCGGGCATGGGACGCGCGGCGCCGAGGAGACGCGCGCGCCGAGCGACGCTCCGACCGCTCGCGACGAGGGGCACGCCGAGCGCCAGAAGCTCGTCGGGCGCGCGGGAATCGTCGGCGCAGGCACGCTGTTTTCGCGCCTCCTGGGGTTCGTTCGCGACGTCGTCGTCGCCGCGCTGTTCACGCGGTTCCAGACGGACGCGTTTTCGGTGGCACTGACCATCCCGAACGCCTTGCGGCAGCTCTTCGCGGAGGGCGCCGTCTCGAGCGCCGTCGTCCCCGTCCTCTCCGACAAGCTCGCCCGCGGTGGCGACGAGGAAGGGCGCCCATTCTTCGCGAAGGCGCGCGGCGTCTCGCTGATCGCGCTCGTGGTCGTGAGCGTCCTCGGCGTCGTGTTCGCGGAGCCGCTGACGTCGTTGTTCGCGTCGGGGTACCGCGCGACGCCCGGGAAATTCGAGCAAACCGTCCACCTGACGGAGCTCATGTTCCCGTACATCTTCTTCATGGGCACGGCGGCCATGGGTATGGCCGCGCTGAACGCGAAGAAAAAATTCGCGGTCGCGGCGTTCGCGCCGGCGCTCTTCAACGTCGCGCTCATCCTCGCGGCGCTGGCGTTCCGTGCGCCGCTCGAACGGCGCGGGATCGACGGCTCCGTCGCGCTCGCGGTCGGCGTCCTGCTCGGCGGCGTCCTCCAAGTCGTCGCGCAGCTGCCCGCGCTCCGCCGCATCGGTTACTTGGGCATGCCGCGGCTCGACGTCCGCGATCCGGCCGTGCGCGACATGCTCCGGCGCATCCTGCCGATGACCGTGGGCCTCGGTGTGTATTACATCGACCTCACGCTCTCGCGGCGTTTCCTCTCGGAGCTCGGCGAGGGGGCGCAGAGCTACTTCTTCTGGGCGTCGCGCGTCTGCGATTTTCCGCAGGGCATCTTCGTCATGGCGCTGTCGACGGCGGCGCTCCCATCGCTCGCGACGTTCGCCGCGAAGGGCGAGCGCGACGAGCTCGCCAAGACGTGGGCGCACGGGCTGCGACTCGCGCTGTTCGTGGCGGTGCCCGCGAGCGTGCTCCTCGCGTTCTCGGCCGAGCCGATCGTCGTGCTCCTTTTCCAGCGCGGTCACTTCGACGCCGAGGCGGCGCACCAGACGGCGCGGGCGCTCGCGTGGCAGGGCGGGGCGATCGTCATGGTCTCCGTGGCCCGGCAAGCGATCCCGCCGCTCCACGCCCTCGGAGACACGCGCACGCCGGTCATCGTGAGCGCCATCGATCTCGTCGCCTTCGTCGTGCTCGCGCTCACCTTGCGTGGGCCGCTCGGCCACGTCGGCGTCAGCATCGCCGTCGCGGGGTCGAGCGCGGTCCAAGCGGCGCTCTTGCTCGTCGGCGTGCGCTGGCGCCTCGGGACGATCCGTGGTCGCGAGCTCGCGAGCTCGACGGCGCGGATCGTGGCCGCCGCGCTCGTGGCGGGTCTTTCGGGTTGGGGTGCGTCGCGCCTCCTCTCGGACGTCGTCCCGGGCCCGCTCGGCCGCGCGCTCCCCGGTCTCGCGGCGACGCTCCTTTTCGGCGTCGTGTACCTCGCGATGGCGTGGGCGCTCGACGCCCGCGAGCTCGCCGATCTCGCCGAGCCCGTGCGGCGGATGCTCGCGCGCCGTCGGGCGCCTTCGTGAGCCAGGCCGGCGAGCCAGGTCAGCGAGCTGGGCCAGGGAGCCACGCCGAGGAGCCGTCGCCAATTCCGTGTACCGCACCGTCGCGTCGGTGCACTAAGGTGCGGTCCCATGGCGAGCTCTCGAAAGCGGAACGCACGAGCCCCTATCGCGCGCCCGCCCCCCCACCACCCCGCGCCCCGGCCCGCGCCCTCGACGAAGGAGGCGACCCCTTCGCAGGCAGAGGCGCACGAAGGTCCCCGCGTCCCGAAAGCGGAGTTCACCGCCGGCGCCGCGGCGAAGAAACAGATCCCCGTCGCGCACGCGCCGGAAATCGCGTTCGCGGGCCGCTCGAACGTGGGCAAATCGAGCTTGCTCAACATGATGCTCGCGCGAAAAGGGCTCGCCCGGACGAGCCGCACGCCGGGATGCACGCGTCAGATCAACTTCTTCGACGTGGCCGTCGCGGGTGCGGGCGCCACGGCCGATGAGCTGACGTTCGTCGACCTGCCCGGCTACGGCTACGCGAAGGTGTCGAAGGCCGAAGCGCGCGACTGGAAGGAGCTGCTCGAGTCCTATCTGAGCGAGCGTCCGACGCTGCGCGCCGTGGTCATCCTGGTCGACGTCCGCCGCGGCCTCGAGCAAGAAGAGAGCGATCTCGTCGCCTTCCTCGAGCACAGACGCGACATCCCCGTCATCGTGGCGGCGACGAAGCTCGACAAGCTACCGCGCGCGTCGCACAAGCCGCGCCTCGCGGCGATCGCGCGCGAATCAGGGGTGCGCGTCGTCGGTACGAGCGCGTCGTCGAGCCTCGGGCGAGGCGAGCTCTGGAAGCGAATCTTCGCGGCCGTTCGAGCGGACGACGCCGCGATCACCGAAGAACGCCGTAACGCTTGAAAAGCTCGAAGACCTCGGCTATTCGAGACTCCGGCATGCGGCTCCGCATGTGCACTTCGGGCGCATAACTCAGCGGTAGAGTGCGACCTTCACACGGTTGAAGTCGGGGGTTCAAGTCCCTCTGCGCCCACCAAAACACCGACGAACCCGAGGTCCTGGCGTCCCGGGTCGTCTCCACCTCCTCCGCGCAGAGGAGCTTCCGTCGTTCGTGGCGTCGTCGCCACGGTGTCGTCGTCCGTGCGCGCGGCTCACGTGGGCAGCACGTAGAGCTCCGTGGGCTCTCCGTAGAAATCGACTTGCCCGGCGTGCACCATCCCCAAGGCCGTCGCCACCGCGGCCGACGCCACGTTTTCGGCGTCGATGTGAGCGATGATGCGAGCGTTCGGATGGGTCGCGCATCCCCACACGAGCGCGGCTCGGGCTGCTTCGCGCGCGAAGCCCTGTTTCCACGCGGGTCGGAACAGTCCCCAACCGAGCTCGAGATCCCGTGGAGCGCCGTGTTCGTACTGCGTCTCGCGGAAGAAGGCGCCGACGGAACCGAGCGGTCGACCGGTGGCGCGCTCTTCGATCGTCCACCAACCCGTGCCGGTGACGATCCAGGTGCCGACGGAGCCGAGCATCGCGCGCCAGGCGTCGCGCCGGGTGCCGGTTCCGCCGATGAAGCGTCGGCTCTCGACGTCGGCGTGGTCCGCGGCGTAGGCGTCGAGGTCGGACGGCCGGGGCGCGCGCAGCACGAGGCGATCGGTCTCGAGGCGCGGCACCGTGAAGGTGTCTTCCATGAGGGGGATCATGCAGGATTTCCACGGTTCGACCAACCCGCTGCGGTCGAAGCTTCATCCTCGCCGCCGTGACGTGTTCCACGCGACGAGCGCGAGCAACCCGCCGCCGCCCGCGTAGAAGCGCCACGTGAGCTGCTTCGCATCGGGAAATAGCAAGTACGCGAGCGCCATCGAGTAGACGGGCTCGAGCGACACGGCGAGGGCGAGGGCGTACGGCGTGAGCGTCTGCAAGACCTTCAGGCTGAGCAGCCAGGGCACGATCGTGCAGACCACGGCGAGCACGACGAGGAGCCCCGTGTCCCTCGCCGAGAGCGCGGTGGGCGCGACGAAGAGTGCGGGCCGCATCACGACGAAGAGCGCGGTCACGGCCAGGGCCGCGAGGAGCTCGTAGAAGGTCATGACTTCGCCGCGGTGGCGCGGGGCCAGTCGTCCGTTGAGCGCGCCGAAAACCGCGGAAAACAGCGCGCTGCCGAGGCCCATCGCCAGGCCGAGGGCGTCGGTCGTCGTCTCGACCTTCACGAGGAGCGAGACGCCCATCATGACGCCGAAGCCGACGACGAGCTCGCGCACCGAGGGACGTCGCCGAAACACCCGCGGTTCGATCAGCGCCGTGAAGAACGGGACGGTCGACAGGCACAGCACCGCCACCGCGACGCCCGCGTGCTTGATGCATCCATAGAAGAGCATCCAGTGGATCGCGACGAAGGTGCCCACGCCGCCGAAATCGCGCGCGTCGCGCAGGGTGATCCGAAGCGGTAGCCGACGCCACGCGATGACGGCGGGCATCGCCAGCACCACGATGAGGAGCCGGTAGAACACCAGGGTGGTCGCGTGCAGCGAGATGAGGCGCCCGAGGATCGCCGTGAGGCCCCAGATGAACACCGTCACGTGCATCAGCACGTGCGCCGGTCCGGTCCTCAGAGGTGCGTGTGGGCCCATCGTGGAGGCGCAGGGAGCCTTCGCGGCGAGCTTCGCATTCCTCGCGGGCGTCGCGCCAGCCGCGTCTCGTCCCGGCGTTCGTTTTCGCCGGCCGTGGTATGGAGCCGGTCGAGCATGGCCG
Source organism: Labilithrix sp. (assembly GCA_044226145.1). Taxonomy (GTDB): domain Bacteria; phylum Myxococcota_A; class Polyangia; order Polyangiales; family Polyangiaceae; genus Labilithrix. The sequence continues at coordinate 11,647 of JBGAHN010000066.1, forward strand.
CGCGCGTCGTCGAAATCGAATCGCTTCCGGTGTTGCCGGAGACGCCGCTCGGCGCGCGCATCGCTCCGGAGCTCGCGGCACATCCGCTCGCGCCCTACCTCGGTGTTCGCGATCGCGAGCTCGCGAACGGCTATGGTGCGAGCGACGGCGCCTTCGTCGCCGAAGGAGAGGTGGTCGTCCGCGTCCTCGCGATGCGGGGGCGTTTTCGCGTCCGGTCGCTCTTGCTCGAGTCGCGCCGCGTGCCGGCGATGCGCGACGTCCTCGAGGCGCTGCCGTCGTCGGTGACGGCGTACGTCGCGCCCCAACGGGCGATGGACGCGATCGTCGGCTTCCCGATCCACCGCGGCGTCCTGGCCTTGGGAGAGCGTGGATCCGAGCTCGATCCCGGGCGCCTGCTCGGTGATCTTTCGACGCCGTCGCTCGTCGTCGGCCTCGTCGGGCTCGCCAACCACGACAACGTCGGCAGCATCTTCCGCAACGCCGCGGCCTTCGGGGTGGGCGGCGTCTTGCTCGATCCGACCACGTGCGATCCGCTCTACCGGAAGGCGATCCGCGTCTCCGTCGGGACGGCGGTCGTCGTCCCGTTCGCGCGCGCCACGTCCACCGCAGGCATGCTCGACGAGCTCTCCCGCGCCGGTTACGAGATCCTCGCGCTCAGCCCGCGGGCCTCCACCCGCCTCGACGATCTGCCGCCCGCCCCGCGTCGCGCGCTCCTCTTGGGGACGGAAGGCCCGGGGTTACCGGAACACGTCCTCGCGCGCGCGAAACCCGTGCGCATCGCGATGGATCCCACGCTGGACTCGCTCAACGTCGCCGTCGCGAGCGGCATCGCGCTCTACGAAGCCTCGCGCCATCGCCGGAGAGACGCGGACGAAGCCTCCGCCGGTTGAGCACGAGCGCTGCGGCCGAATGGCGGTGCGGAGCGGCGGCACCGCGCGACGTCAGGTGACCGAACGCCGCCGCGCGAGGATGGCCATCTTGTTCTTCGCGCCACGCTTCTCGAGCATCGGGCGGATGCGCTTCGCGAGGCTCGGCGCGAGGTAGCCGACGGTGGCGAGGTGGCCGGAGCGACGGGGGAGGGCGAGCTCCGCGACGCGCTCGTCGATGCAGTGCAAGACGCCGTCGGCGACCTCGTCGACCGAGAGCATCGGCTGCGAGAGCACGATGTCCGGCACGTCGCTCAGGTCGCCGAGGAAGCCCGTGTCGACCGGACCGGGGCACACGCAGCCGACGTGGATGTCGCGCTTTTCGAGCTCGTAGGCGACGGCGCGGGAGAACGCACGCAGGCCTGCCTTCGACGCGCAGTAGCTCGCTTCGCCGGGCACGGCGACCATCCCGGCGATGCTCGCGACCTGGACGATCGACCCTCCGCGCGCGATGTGCGGCGAGGCCGCGCGCGTGAGCACGATGGGCGCCGTGAGGTTCGTGTCGATGACGTCCGCGAGCTCAGAGGGCGAGAACCGATCGATGGGCCCGCGGTGGTTCAACCCCGCGTTGTTCACGAGGACGTCGATCCGACCGAACCGCTCGAGGACCTGCTCGGGCAGCGCCTCGAGCGCGGCCCGGTCGCGGACGTCGAGCGCATAACGCGCGGCGCGCTCCTCGCCGAGCTCGCGGACGATCGCGTCGAGCTTCGACGCGGTGCGTGCGACGAGGGCGACCTTCCCGCCACGCGCGACCCACTTCTGCGCGATGGCGAGCCCGATGCCGCTCGACGCTCCGGTGACGATGGCGACGCTGCCTTCCATGCACCGCAGGCTACACAAGACGCTCGCGGGGCAACAGGCGTCTTGGACGCGCTGCGTCGATTCTCGGACGCGTCGCGGCGACGTCGAGCGGGGCGTTACGCCGGGGCAAGTCCGGGCGACGCCCTCGTGGGCGACACGGTCCGGACGACGCCGTCACGGACGCACACGTTCGCGCCGACCGCGTCGGACTTCACTTGCCCTTCGCGGCGCAGCGGAGCGTGCACTCGAAGTCGCCGTGGCACCCGCACGCGTCGCTCTTCTTCGCCTTCGGCGGCGCGCTCTTCGCGGGCGCGGCGGCCTTCGCTTTCTTCGCCGGCTTGGCGTGGGGCTTCGCCGCTTTGCCGTGGTGCTTCCCTTTGTGCTTGCCCGGCTTTTCGGCGGCTGCGCCCTCGTCGGCGGTCGCCGGTGCATCGGACGCCGCCGTCGTGGTCGCGACGGTCTCTTCCGCCGGCTTCGCGGGCTCGGACGTCTGCGCGGGCGGCGGCGTCGCGGGCGGGGCTGCGGTCGCCTCGGTCGTGCTCGCGGTCGCGGCGAGCGAGCTCGTCGCGTGCGACATGTCCGGCTGCTCGCCTCGGAAGACGACGAAGAGGCCGACGACGCAGAGGAGCGCCGCGGCCGCCGCACCGGCAGCGATGGCGATCTGCTTCGTCGTGAAGCGCCCGAGGCGTCGCGCGCCGCGCTCGTCGGAAGCTCCGAGCCCCGCGATCTCCGACGAGAACGCGTCCGGCGCCGACTCCACGCCGAACACGGGGAGGGCCGGGACTCCTTGCGACTTGCCGAGCGTGAGCGCCTGCAAATCGATGACGCCTTCCTCCTGCTCGCCGTGGGCACCCGCGTGCTCCGGGCTCGGCGCCGGCGGTCGCGCGGAGTTGCGGATCTCTTCGACCGTGAACAAGACGGAGTTCTCGTTGCGTGCGCCATACCCGCCGATGGGGACGGGGGGCTCGCTCGTCTTCGGCCGCGCGAGCCCGAAATCCGACGGGGGCGGCGCAAACAAGTCGCGTTGGTTTCGTTCGGTCGTTCGCCGTCGCGCGGCACCTTGCGCTCGCTCGACCGCCGGCGGCGGCAAGCTCGACGCAGGGTTCCGGTGGTCGGCATACTTGCTCGGCACGAGCCACACGGTCGCGCACTCCGGGCACTCCAAGCGCAGGGTGCGGCTCCCCGATGCAGGAGCTTCGTGGGCGAGATCGTCGAGATCGTGGCGCGCGGAGCACGCAGGGCAGCTAACGAGCATGATCGAAGATCGGAACAAGCAAAAAACGTGACGTATCCGGATCCGGTCGGTGACCTCCGAATTTGGCCAGTTTTCGTGCCTCCGATCGCCCCGCATGGACCTTCCGTGCACCATGCAGGTGAAGTCTCGGGGCCTCAGCGAGCATGGCGGGAAACGTGGGAGCCGGCGTCCACGTCGGCGCGCTCAGCGGAGCGCCCAACCGAGCGTCACGAACATCAAGAGGAACGCCGCGATCAGTCCTGCGATCCACGCTCTCCGTGATTGGCGCTCGCGTTCGGCCAGCGTTGCTTCGTAGCGCTCCCGCGCACGCGCGTCGTCGGCCGACGGCGAAAACGCGCGCACCGCGGAGTCATGCTCGGCGCGGTGGGGGCCGTGACCTTGCACGCGCTTCGACGTCCGCTTCGTCCGCGAAGCCTGTCTGCCTTTCGCGCGCCCCTTCGCGCGACGCCCGCTCGCGGCGGGAGGATCCGTCGCCTCGGCGCCTTCCCCCGCGGTCTTCGTCGCCTTCGCGTCGTTCGTCGCGCGCTCGTCGCGTCGGCTCTCGCTCCCGCCGATCCCGCTTGCCTTCTCGTCACGTTCGGTTGCGTTCGCGTTCGCCTCGCTCGGCGTGAGCAACGTCGACGACGCGGTCGCCAGCGGCGTGGGCGGCGGGATGGTGCGCATCGATTCGCGGAACCGCACGTCCCGGAGCCACTCGTCGTGCTGCGCTTGCTGGCCCGGAAATACCCGGGCGAGCAACGCCGACAGCGCGGCCGGCATGCCCGACGCGTCGCTCAAGAGCGCGTCGAGATCGCGCCGGAGGTCGTCGGTCGTGGCGTAGCGCTGCTCGCTCTCGCGGTGCGTCGCGCGTTCGATGATGCGCCACAGCGCCTCGGGGACGTCGGGGACGATGGTCCGCACGTCGGGGACGTGGGCCTCGCGGATCGCCCGGAGGGTCGCCACGTCGGTGTCGCGCTTGAAGAGGCGCTTCATCGTGGTGATCTCCCAGAGCGTCGTGCCGAGCGCGTACACGTCCGTGCGTCGATCGATCGGTATGCCGTGCGCTTGCTCGGGCGACAGGTACGGGATCTTCCCCTTCACGATGCCGTCGACGCTCGAAGAGGTGCGGAGCCGCGCTTTCGCGAGCCCGAAGTCGATGAGCTTCACGTCGCCGCCGTACGTCAGGAAGATGTTCGCCGGATTGACGTCGCGGTGCACGACCGAGAGCGGCGTCCCCGTCTCGTCGACCAGCTCGTGCGCCGAGTGCAGGCCGTCCGCGACGCGCGCGCAAATCCACGCCGCGAGCGGCCACGTCACCGATTCGCCCCTCTCGACGAGCGGCGCCCACACGTCCGCCAGCGTGCGCCCCGACAAGAGCTCCATGGCGATGAAGCGGTGGTCGTCCTGGACGCCGAACTCGAACGTGCGGATGACGTTCGGGTGCGAAAGGCGCGCGAGGATCTTCGCCTCGTCGACGAACATCGTCGAGAAGCGCTCGTCGTTGCGGAACTCGTCGCGGATGACCTTGAGGGCGACGACGTCCTCCTTTCCACCCGGACGTTCGGCGCGACCGAGGAAGATCGACGCCATGCCTCCGCCGCCGATCTTGTTGCCCACGACGTAGGGGCCGAGGCGTCTGGGAGGGACGACGGTCTTCACGATCTTCCTCCTTTACCAGAGGAAGCGCGCGTTGCCCCAATTTGACCCCCATCGGCCCCTCGAAAAGGCCTCGCTCGTGCGGCGCCGGCGCGGCCGTGACGATCGCGCACGCCGCCCGGCGGTCGATCGCACGCACGCGGGCTGGCGCGCTATTTCACTGGGAAAAGATGGCGCTGCTTCCACTCCGGCAGCTCGCGCAGATCGGCCCAGACCTCGCGCGCGCTCGTGTAGCGGAAGGCCTCGCGGCGACGGAGCATCTTCGCGACGAGTTGCCCGAGTGGCGTCCCAAGTGCCTCGGCTTTTTTCCGCGGCTCGCCCTCGGCGACCTGGCGAACGAGCTCGGGGTAGGGGACGTCCATGCGGATCGCGGGCTCGCCGGTCAGCATCCAATAGAGGAGCAGCCCGACCTGGTACAGATCGCTCTGCTTGCTCGTGTAGCCCGTCGCCAAGATCTCGGGCGCCATGATGGCGTGGTGGACGACGTTCGGCCGGATCGCCGGCATGCCGCGGAGCTCGTGGCTGATGCCGAAGTCGCTGAGCTTCACCGTCGGCCGGTCGTTGTGCGTGATGAGCACGTTGCCCGCGTGCAGATCGTCGTGGACGACGTCGTTGTCGTGGAGGAACTGCACCGCGGCGAGGAGCTGGCGCGTCATCTCGATGACGAGCCCCTCGCGCATCGGCGCGCCGAGCATCTCCTTGAGCGCGTGATCGCAGCGCTCGAGCGCGAGGAAGTAGAGGTGGCCCTGCTCGAACGAGTCGTAGATGTAGACGACGTTCGGGTGGCGCAGCGAAAAGAGCCGCTGGACCTCGCGCGCCCACTCGGCCTGGACTTCGGCGTACGGGCGGTTCGCCGGGCGCACCATCTTGACCGCGTAGGTCTGGTCGAACGGGCCGATGCACTCGTAAACGGCGCCGAACTCGCCCGAGCCGATGACGTCACGGACGAGGTAGCTGCCGCGCGCGCTCGTGAGCGTCGTGCCGACTTGCGGGTACTGCACGGCGATGGGCTGCGGTCCCGTGGGCAGCGCGTGCGGGTGCACGATGGTCGAGGTCGCGCCGTTGATCCGCGTGCCGAGCGCGGGCGTGGCGTGCGGGGGCGTCGGAACGGACACGGCGGGCATCGCAGGGACCGTGCCCGTCGAACGGAGCGAGCTCGCGGACGCCGGCGCCTGCGGAACGGCCCCGGTCACCGGACGGACGGGCTGACTCGTCGTCCCGTCGCGCGGGAGGCCCGCGGAGCCCGGGGAGAAAGGGGGCCCGAGGCCGGGGTCGGGGGGCGGCCACGTATCGCTCACGGCCGGAGTCTACTCCGGCGGACCCGTCCCCACCACGCCGAACGCGCGCCGACGCGGTTCAGGCGAGCGCCGTTTTGGCGTAGGGTAACCCGGATGGGCGCGCCGGAATCCGTGGAGCGAGCCGCTGGCGCGCGGGAAGCGACGAGCCCCGGCTCGCGGCGTGCCATCGGCATCGCGGTCGTCTTGCTCATCGTCCTGCTCCAATCGCTCACGGAGTTGCTCGCCGGCCACGAGCGTCCGCGGGTCCTCTTCCGCCTCGCGGTCACCGCCGTGCAGATGCCGCTGCTCATGTTGGCGCTGTCGTCCTGCTTCGAGTGGGCGAAGCGCCGGCGCCTCGGCTCGGTCGCGACGCTCTTGGTGGGCGCGACCATCGCGGGGTTCCTCGGCGCGATCTTCGGCCTCGTCGCTTACCGCATCGGCCTCGCGTTCCCGGAGCTGCGCTTCCGCAGCGGGCCGTTTCAGCCTCCGGGGATGAGGGCCGCCGCGTTCGGCTTCCTCTTCGGGCAATTTCACTTCGGCATCTGGGCGCTCGCCTTCGTGTATCCCTTCGCGGTCGAAGACGCGCGCATCCGCGCCCTCGAGGCCGAGCGCTTCGCGAGCGCCGCCGATCTGGCCCGGCTCCGCGCGCACCTCGAGCCGCACTTCTTGCTCAACACGCTCAACGCCATCGCGGGCCTCGTCGTCGACGAGCCCAAGGAGGCGCGCCGCCTGCTCGCCGCGCTCAGCGACTTGCTCCGCGACGCGACGCGCGAGGGCGACGAGATGCAGCCCCTCGAGGACGAAATCCGCTGGCTGCGCCGCTACGCCGCGATCCTCGAGGCCCGCTACGCCGGCGCCATCGCGTTCGATTGGAACGTCGACGAGCGCGCCTCCCACGTGCCGGTGCCCCGCCTTCTCTTGCAGCCGCTCGTCGAAAACGCCGTCAAACATGGCGCGCTCGCGCGAGGGGACGGCGGCCGCGTGGTCGTCTCGGTCACGCTCGAGGACCGCGCCCACGGCGTCCGCTGCGTGATCGAGGACAACGGCCCCGGCATGAAGGACGGCCCGCTCCGCTCCGGCGCGTTCGGACTCGGCGCCGTGCGCAAACGACTCTCCCTGAAGAACGAGCGCGCCTCCCTCGTCATCGAATCTTCCGGCGACGGCACCCGCGCCGTCGTCCTTTGGCCCGTGGAAGGGTCCGTCTCCGGATCCGTGGAGGTGCATGCATGACGAGTCCTGACGGTCGCCTACGCGTGCTCGTCGTCGAAGACGAGTGGCCGGCGCGAAACTACCTCGTCGAGTTGCTCGAGGGATCGGGGCTCGCCGAGGTCGTCGGCGCCGTGGAGACGGCGGACGAAGCACGTCAGGCCTTGCTCGCGGCACCCGAGCGCGTCGATCTCGACGTCGTGTTCTTGGACGTGCAGCTCGTGCCGAGCGCCTCGGGGCCTCGCACGTCGAAGGACGTCGCCGCGAGCGGCTGGGGGAGGGAAGGGCTCGACATCGTCCGCGGCTTGTCGAGCCGTCCGGACGGCCCCCTCGTCGTCTTGGCGACGGCCTCGCGCGAGCACGCCCTCGAGGCGTTCGAGCTCGGCGTCCTCGACTACTTGCTCAAGCCGTTCAGCGAAGAGCGCGTCGAGCAGTGCTTGCAGCGCATCCGCGCGCGCCGGCCCGACAAGGTCGGACGGCCCGCGCCGCCCCAGCGCATCGTCGCGCGCCGCAAACGGAGCCTCATCTTCCTCGAGGCGCACGAGGTGTGGGCGTTCGAGGCCGCGCATCGCCTGACGTTCGTGCACACGCCGCACGGGACGTTCGACCTCGACCTGTCGCTCTCGGCGATCGAGGCGTCGTTCGGCCGCAAGCTCACGCGCGTGCACCGCAACTGGCTCGTGAACCCGCAGTTCGTCAAAGAGCTCGAGCGCGACGGCAGCGAGACGCGCCTCTTCGTCGGCGCGGCGGTGGGTCAGCCGGGCGTCCACGTGCCGGTCTCGCGCGAGCGCGCCGCGGAGCTGAAGGATCTCCTCCTGACGAACGCGACGGGCCTCCGTCGGGCCTGAGCGCGCCGCGCGACGACCGCCGATCGCGGCCCTCGCCGGACGGATCGGTCTTGCGGTAACGTGCGCGAAATGGCGCCGAAGACACGCAGCGAAACATCGAACCGTGGTCAAGCCGCGCCGCGCGCGCGACGCGCGAAGGAGCCGGCCGCCGAGCCCTTCGACGCGGGCTACTACGGCCGCTACTACGGCGACAAGCGCACGCGCGTCCACGGAGCGGAGGAGGTCGCGCGCCTCTGCACGGCGGTGACGTCCTTCCTCGACTGGTGGCAGTTCCCGATCGACGACGTGCTCGACGTGGGCGCCGGCGTGGGGCTCTGGCGCGACTGGTTCCGCAAGCATCGCCCCGACGTCGCCTACCGCTCGACCGAGGTGAGCGCCTACGCGTGCAAGGCCTACGGACACGAGCAGCGCGACATCGCGGCGTGGTGCGAGGACACGCAGTTCGACCTCATCGTCTGCCAGGGGGTCTTGCCGTACCTCACGGACGACCAAGCCGCGCGCGCGATCGATCACATCGGGCGGATGGCGGGCGGGTTCCTCTACCTCGAGTCCATCACCGCGCGGGACATCGAGGAGGTCTGCGACAACGCCAAGACCGACGTGCTCGTCCACGCGCGTCCCGGCGTTTGGTACCGGAAGCACCTCGCGCGGCACTTCGTCGAGGTCGGCTGCGGGCTCTGGGCGAAGAAGGACGCCCCGGTCCTCTTCTACGAGCTCGAGCGCGCGCCCGCTCGCCGGTGACCGCGTCAGACGCCGAGCAAGAAGTCGGCGACCGGCGCGAACACGAGCGTCTGGGCGTCCGTGCACACGAACAGATCGCCGTGCGCGATGGGTCTGTCGCGATCGCCGACGAGCAAGAGCTTCTTCGTCGTCGAGCCGATGACGTCGTACGTGTGGCGCGACGTCGCCGGCAGGACGACGCCGTCGTTGTTCGCGACCACGCAGAAGAAGGGATGCGTCAGCGTCCCGAGCGCGCGCGACACGTTCACGCCGCGCACGACGAGATCGCCCCGCGCGAGCCACTCGGCGATCTCGCGGTTGAGGATCGGGTGCGGATCCTCGACCGTTTGCACCATCTCCGCGGCGCGCGACAGATCCGTCGAGCGGTGGTTCAAGTAAATCGACAAGAGCTGGGGCGCGACCTTCGCGAGGATCGGCAGCCCGACCCGCGCAAAATTCCGCGTGTATTTGATGCGGACCATCCCGGCGAGTCGCGGCGAGCCGAACGCGAGGCGGACGACGGGGTGCGCCTCCTTCCACGTGACGAGGCCGGCCATCGAGACGATGGCGTGGACGGGCGCCTCCGGCACGCACGCGACGTGCGCGAACGACAGCGCGGTGCCGAGGCTCGCGCCCACCAGATCGATCGTGCCCGCGTCCGTCGTCGTGTTCGACAGCACGTGCCGGATGGCGATCCCGAGATCGTCGATGGCGAGCTCGGCCAGGCCGTGGGTCGTCGTCTTGCCGGTGCGGATCGAGCGCCCCTGGCCGCGCAAATCGACCGTCCACACCTCGAGCCCGCGCGCGGCGAGGCTCGCGACGAGCGACGGCCCACGCGGGTGGAAGTCGAAGATGAACGAGTTCATCCCGTAGCCGGGCACGATCAAGACGGGGCGCGCGCCGGTCGTCCGATCGCCGCGGACGCGCGTGAGCGACAGCCGGTAGCCGGCGCCATTGTCCACGAGAAACCGGTCGACCGATCCCATTGTCGCTCCTCTTTACTTACGCGAACCGGGCGCGTTCGTCTCGTCGGTCGGACGCTCGAGCTGCGGCATGACGGCGGCTCGCGCGTCGCTCGCGGGATCAGCCGAGGACGGCGAGCTTGAGGTAACGTCCTTCCGGGAACGCCGGCAGGCTCGCGTGATCGCGCGGCGGACCGTAGAGCTCGAGCAAGCGCAGATCGCTCCGCCCGAGCGCGGCGTCGTCGAGCGTCGCCAAGAACTCCTCGGCCAAGATGTGGCTCGAGCACGACGCGGCGACGAACGTCCCCCCTGGCGCGAGCACGCCCGCGCACGCCCGATGAAGTGCCCGGTACGCGGCGATGGCTTTGGGCTTCGCGCGCTCGCTCGGCGCGAAGCTCGGCGGATCGCTGACGACGACGTCCCACGCGCGGCCGCGCTCCTTCGCGCGCTCGAGCCACGCGAACGCGTCGGCCGTGACGAACTCGTGCGCCGACGGATCGACGCCGGCGAGCCGGAAGCTCTCTTGGGCCGTCGCGTGCGCTTCGGCGGCGACGTCGACGCTCGTGACCGTGGCCCCCGCGAGCGCCGCGCGTAGGGAAAATCCTCCGGCGTACGAGAACAGGTTGAGCACCCGCACCTCGCGCGCGCCTTTCCCCGAGGCGGCTTCCGCGGCGCGTCGCTCCGAGACGAGCTCGCCGATGCGCCGCCGATTTTCGCGCTGATCGAGGAACGCCCCCGTCTTCTGTCCGCGCGCGACGTCGACGACGAACGGGACGCCGTGCTCGGCGACGTGGACCTTGTCGCGCGGCGGGCCGAACCTCACCGACGTGCGCTTCGTGCCGGCGCCCGCCCCGCCCGCTCCCGTGCGCGCCGGCTCGCGCTCGAGCAGCGTCGTGATCCCCGCGGCTCGGAGGACGTCGTCGAGATCCCGCGTGAGCACCTTCGCGACGGCGCGCGCGGCGTCCCCGTCGATCCGCAAGACGGCGACGTCCGCGTACCGATCGATCACGAACCCTGGCGTTCGATCGCCTTCGCCGTTGAGCACGCGGTACGCGGTCGTGCGGCCGTCGAAGAACCACGCCTCCCGCAACGCCAGCGCACGCTCGAGGCGTGCTCGGAACAAATCGGCGTCGATGCGCGCGTCGGGCCCGAGCGCCCACACGCGAACGGCGATCGGCGACACGGGATCGAAGACGCCTGCCCCCAGCGTTTCGCCGCGCTCGTCTTGGATGCGCGCGAACACACCCCCGGATGCGGCGTCGAGGCCGCCAAGGACGCTCCGGACCGATGACCGAAAGATCCATGGGTGGCCCCGGCGCACGGAGGCGACGCCCTGGGGAGAAACGACGACCGCGACGCCGTCGAAATCCCCGTGTTTCGCGGGTTTTCCCCGAGAAAACGAGGTGTTGGCGGTGTTCGAGTAGGTCTTCCGCCCGACGGTCGCCGGGTTCGGTCGCGGCGCGGGACGTTCGCGGGACGGACGAGGTTTCACGGGCAGGGGCGGCTCTTACCCCGTGGCCCGGGACGGCGCAATGTCGGTAAAACCACGACTTCTTTGTCGACGGCCCGTTGACGATGGGGCGTGGTGCATGTCCAATGCTTTCGTCGGAGCGCACGGACGAGAACCTGTCGTCTCCTCGGTGCGTTGGTGCATACTCCTTGCAGGGTCGGCACCGTCCGCCGTTTGGTCCGACGCTGCGAGTCGCGGGTACCGAGGTTCCATGGGAAAGAGTCGCGCAAAGAAACATCGTTCTTCCCGAGCGTCGACGCCTCGCAAGAACCCGTCGCGTTCGACACGCGGCGCGGGTGGAGCGGCCGCGGCCCTGGCGCTGGAAACGACGGAAGCTCCCGCGTCGGTGCTGCCCGCTCCGGAAGCGTCGCACGAGCCGATGGTCTCGGAGATCCGCGTTTGCGCGCACCTCTCTCAAGATCCCGAGTCCGCGCCGCTCGAGCACACGCCTCCTGCGACGTCGAGCATTCGGCTGCGCGTCGACCGCGACGACGCCGGCACCGACTCCGTGCCCCCGTCCGGACCCGCAGAAGCCGAAATCACGCCGGCGCCCGCGCCCGTGGTGGCTCTCTTCGACACCCGCACCGACGCCAGCGAGCCCGACGAGCCCGTCGCCCCGGCGGATGCCGACGATCTCTCCGACGCGTTCTTCGCGAAGGGCGGAGTGGCGGTCGGTTCGAACGAAAGCGCCGCCCCCAACGACGCGTGGTTCTTCGCCGGCGCATTCGACGACGCCGGCGCGTTCGAGGACGACGAGCCCGACTCCGCGCGTGCCCGCAAAGCATCGCCCGTGGCCGCGGCGCGTCGCGCGCAGCTTTCGCGCTACGTCGCCTGGGTGGTCGGCGGCGCGTCGCTCTTGTGCGCGGTGGCCGCCGTGCGCGAAGCGTTCCGCCCGGCCGACGTCTCGGCACCACCGCCCGTCGTCGCCAAGGCCGCCGACGGAAGCTCGCGCGCCGAGCCCGCCCGCGCCGGTGAGGTGGTTGGGAGCTCTCCGCGAGCACCGGCCATCGAAGCGCCCGCCGTCGTGCTCGAGCCCGTCGTCGAGCGCGCCTCGCAAGGGGTTTCCGAGCCCTCCGTCGGTTCGACGAACGCGCCGTCTGCGGAGCGTTGACACAGTCGAGCCCGGGAGCTAGAGACGCCGCGAAATCGGTCCTCGATCTTCGAGCGGAGGGTGTGCGGTGTTCAACAAGGTCTGCCTGCTGTCCGGCAACGCCAACCCCGAGCTCGCGCAAGCGATCGCGGCCTACCTCGAGGCGCCCCTCGGGAAGGTCAAGGTCCAGCGCTTCAGCGACGGCGAGACGTTCTGCGAGATCGTCGAGAACGTCCGCGGCGTCGACGCGTTCGTCGTCCAGCCGACCTCGAGCCCCGTCAACGACCACGTGATGGAGCTGCTCATCATGGTCGACGCGCTCCGCCGCGCTTCGGCCGCGACGATCACGGCCGTGATCCCGTACTACGGCTACGCGCGGCAAGACCGCAAAGTGGCGCCGCGCACGCCCATCACCTCCAAGCTCGTCGCCGACCTCATCCAGGCCGCCGGCGTCGACCGCGTCGTGTCGATCGACCTCCACGCCGGGCAGATCCAGGGGTTCTTCAACATCCCCTTCGATCACCTCTACGGCATGCCCGTCATGCTCGACGACTACCTCAAGAAGAACTTCGACTCGTCCGCCGTCGTCGTCTCGCCCGACGCGGGCGGCGTCGAGCGCGCCCGCGCGTACTCGAAGCGGCTCAACGCGAGCCTCGCGATCATCGACAAGCGCCGCGAGCGCGCGAACGTCAGCGAGGTCATGCACCTCATCGGTGACGTGCGCGGCAAGGAGTGCATCATCGTCGACGACATGATCGACACGGCCGGCACGCTCGTCGGCGCCGCCAAGGCCCTCGTCGACCACGGCGCCACGAAGGTCGTCGCGTGCGCGACCCACGGCGTCCTGTCCGGCGCGGCCATCTCGCGCATCACCGACTCGCCGCTCGCCGAGGTCGTCGTCTCCGACACGATCCCGCTCTCGGCGGAAGCCAAGGCCTGCCCGAAGATCAAGCAGGTGACGATGGCGCGGCTCCTCGGCGAAGCCATCAAGCGCATCCACATGTCCGACTCGATCAGCTCGCTGTTCGCCTGATCCCTTTTTCCCGGCCCGCTCCGCGCGGGTGATTTCGCCCGAAAACGGCCGCGATCGACGATCCACACATTCCGCTACCCGGGCCGAGCGACTTCTGCTAAGCGTTCGCGCCCCGAACTTCGGAGCCGCGCGAACCACGTCGTTCGCCCCACGGCTCACCTCTGTATCGAGTCCGTGTTCGAGCCTTCTCGAGGAGCCCGCTAGCCATGTCCGCTGCATTGCACAACGTCACCGCCAACTCCCGCAACGCTCGTGGAAAGGGGGCCGCGCGCCGCCTTCGAAGCGAGGGACAGATCCCCGCGGTCGCGTACGGCAAAGGGCTCGCCTCGACGACGCTCGCGCTCTCGCCGAAGGACATCCTCACCGTCCTCAAGAGCGATCGCGGCCAGAACACCGTCCTTCAGGTGAAGGTCGACGGGTCGAAGGACTTGATCGTCATGATCAAGGACTACACCTACCACCCCGTCAAGCGCACGCTCGAGCACGTCGACTTCGTCGAAGTGAAGCTCGATCAGCCGGTCGACGTCGACGTCCCGCTCGTCGCCACGGGCAAGGCCGCCGGCATCATCCAGGGCGGCGTCGTTCGCCAGGTTTACCGTACCGTTCCGGTGCGCTGCCTCCCGGATCGCATCCCGCTCGACGTGCAGGTCGACATCACGCCGCTCAAGCTCGGCGAGGCGATCCACGCGAAGGATCTCCCGCTCCCCGAGGGCGTCGAGGTTCGTCTCCCCGCCGAGCAGACGCTCGTCGCCGTCGTTGCGCCCGAGAAGGATCGCACCGAAGAGGCCGCGGCGGTTCCGGGCGCGCCGGCAGCTCCGGGTGCGGCGGCGGCTCCGGCCGCGGGCGGCAAGGCCCCGGCTGCAGCGGCGGCTCCGGCCAAGGACGCCAAGAAGAAGTAGTCGGTCTCCTTCGCCGTAACGTTCTGCCGTGCACCTCGTCGTCGGACTCGGAAATCCTGGCCGGAAGTACGAGCGCAATCGGCACAACGTCGGCTTCATGATCGCCGAGCACCTCGTGCGTTCGCACGGGCTCGGCGATCTCAAAGAGAAGTTCAGCGGTCGGTTCACCAAGGGCGATCTCCGTGTCGGGGATCGCCCTTTCCCCGTTGGCGTGCTCGAACCGACGACGTTCATGAACCTGTCGGGAGACAGCGTCCAGCCGGCGTCGGTCTTCCTGAAGGTCGCGCCGTCGAACCTCATCGTCGTGCACGACGAGCTCGATCTGCCGTGGAAGAGCGTCCGCCTGAAGGTCGGCGGCGGCCACGCGGGCCACAACGGCCTTCGGAGCATCATCGGCCGCCTCGGCACCCCCGATTTCGTCCGCGTGCGCGTCGGCATCGGCCGCCCGCCGCCCGGGTTCCGCGGGGACGTGGCCGACTACGTGCTCCAGGACTTCGACGCCATGGAGCGCGCCGAGCTCGAGGACGTCGTCGCGAGCGCGGCCGCGGCCGTCGAGCGCGTCATCGCCGAAGGGATCGTGCCGGCCATGAACGCCGTGAACGGCCCGCCCGCGCCCTCGAAGTCCCCGGCGAAGCCGTCGCCGGCGGCCAAGTCCGGCAAAGGCGAGCGCTCGTAGCCTTGGCTCGAGCGTCCGCCCCGCGTTTCGTGCGCGGCAAGCTCGTTCTCTGCTCGACAAGGCCTCGCGCGGCTGGTAAGTAGCGCGGCCCCGCCAATACCGGCGGGAAATCCTTGCTCGTGGAGCTTTCCACGGGCTCCCCGCGCGTCGCGAGACGGCGGGCGATCCAGAAGGAGATCGTTATGCCCGAGGCCCAGATCCTCAAGTCGAAAGAATACGAGACCATCTACATCCTGCGCCCCGACGTGGACGCGGACACGGCGGACAAGGTCCAGGCGCGCGTCGCCGAGGTCGTCGGCCGTGACAACGGCAAGCTGGTCAAGGTCGAGTCGTGGGGCCGTCGCAAGCTCGCGTACCCGGTCGCCAAGCAGAAGCGCGGCGTCTACGTCTACGTGAAGTACGTCGGTCGCGGCGGGCTCGTCCAGGAGCTCGAGCGGAACCTGAAGTTCCAGGACGCCGTCCTCAAGTTCCAGACGGTGCTGACGCAGGAAGACGTGGACGTCGAGGCCGTGGCCGTCGACCCCGAGGAGATCAAGTTCCAGCGCCTCGAGCTCCCGGCGGAAGACGAGAAGGAAGAGTCGCGCGAGAAGTCGCTCGGCTTGGTCGATTTCGGCGAAGAGCGCCGCCCGCGCGCCGACGATTTCGGCGACGCAGAGGAAGCGACCGAGGAAGAGGCTCCCGCGAGCACCAAGGAAGGCGGCGCGGACGAGGCCTCCTGAGGCCCGTTCCCCCTTCGCACCACGAACTTCGATTCCAGGAGAATGACCCATGGCGATGATGGATGACGACAAGGATTTCGGCCGTACGCCGGATCTGAACGCGGACGCCCCCGGGCGTCGCCGCGGCGGCAAGAAGCGCGTTTGCAAGTTCTGCGCGGACAAGGCCGTGACCATCGACTACAAGGACCCGCAGGCGCTCAAGTACTTCGTGTCGGAGCGCGGCAAGGTCGTTCCGCGGCGCATCAGCGGCAACTGCGCCCTTCACCAGCGCAAGGTCACGCTCGCGGTCAAGCGCGCGCGCAGCATCGCGCTCCTGCCCTTCACGGTCACGAGCTAGTTCGAGGCGATCATGGCAACGACCCTTCAAGTAGTTCTGCAAAGCGACGTCGAGAACGTCGGAAAGTCGGGCGATCTCGTCAAGGTTCGTCCGGGGTTCGCGCGCAACTTCCTCATCCCGCGCAGCCTCGCGGTCCCGGCGACGACCGCCGCGATCAACCGCATCAACCACGAGAAAGCCGTCGCCCTCGCGAAGGCCGACAAGCTCCGCAAAGAAGCCGAGGCGCTCGCGACGAAGATCGCCGCGACGAAGCTCACCGTGGCGCACTCGGCCGGCGAGGACGATCGCCTCTTCGGCGCCGTGACGGCGAAGGAGATCGAGGCGGTCGCGCACGCGGCGGGCCTCGCGATCGACCGCAAGAAGCTCCAGCTCGCCGAGCCGATCAAGGCGCTCGGCACGTTCGAGATCCCCGTGAAGCTCTTCGCGGAGGTCGTCGCGACGCTGAAGCTCGAAGTCACGAAGAAGTAGGTCTCCCCGCCCAGCTGCGTGGAGATTCCGGCCGAGGCCGAGGAGGGAGCGAGCACCGGACGTAAGCGTACTTAT